>NZ_CP117782.1:1299862-1624828 GCF_028657905.1 Burkholderia sp. FERM BP-3421
GCGCTCGACCGCCTTCACGGTGGTGCCGGCCGCGAACTGGGCGGCGTTGTCGACCACCACGCGCTCGCCGTTCTTGAGCCCGCGCGTGACGAGCCACTGGTCGCCCTTCATGCGCTCGGCCTCGACCTCCGCGTCGCGGATCTTGCCGTCCGGCCCCACGACCTTGACCGTCGCGTGGTCGGCGCTGCGCAGCAGCGCATCGCGCGGCACCCGCAACGCATCGCGGGCGACCGCGCGGTCGAGCGCGAGCCGCACGTAGCCGCCCGGCAGCAGTTCGCGCTCGGGATTCGGGAACAGCGCGCGCATCGCGACCGTATCGGTCGCGGGGTCGACCGCGAGATCGGCGAACAGCAGCTTGCCCTTGCGGGCATACGGCGTGCCATCGGCGCGCAGCAGCGTGACCTCGATGTCCTGCTGCGCGATGCCGGCCGCGCGGCCGCTGCTGACCGCGCGCCGCAGCGCCTCGACGTCGGCTGCCGGCTGCGAGAAGTTCACGTAGATCGGATCGAGCTGCTCGACCGTGGTCAGCGGCGTGGCCTGGTCCTGGCCGACGAGCGCGCCCTCGGTGACGAGCGCGCGCCGCGCGCGGCCGCTGATCGGCGCGGTGACGGTCGCATAGCCGAGCTGCAGCTGCGCGCGCGCCAGTTCGGCCCGCGCGGAGGTGACGGCCGCCTGCGCCTGGCGCTCGTCCGCGAGCGCCTCCATCTGATCGCGCTCGCTGACCGCGCGGTCGCGCACCAGATCGTCGTAGCGCCGCCGCTTGTCGCTGGCGGCGAGCAGCGCCGCCTGCGTCTTCGCGAGCGCGCCCTCGGCCGCGTCGCGCGCGGCCTTGAGCGGCGCCGGATCGATCCGGAACAGCACCGCGCCCGCCTTCACCTCCTGCCCTTCCTCGTAGGTGCGCGCGGTCACGACGCCCGCGACCCGCGCGCGCACCTCGGCCTGCCGATACGCGTCGAGCCGGCCGGGCAGTTCGATCGTCAGCGGCACCGCGCTCGTCTTCACGGTGATCACGGTCGCCTCCGGCGCCGCCGCCGCCGGCTCGCTCGCCTCGCGCCTGCCGCAACCCGCGACGACGAGCGCCGCGACCAGGATCAGCGACAACGGATGACGGGGGGCGGCACGGAGATTTTTCATGAACATCCTCAACGGGAGCGCAGCCCGTACAATGCGGGCCGCTCAGGGCGCTTGATTTTAATCAGTCATGACTGATTAAATAAAGGACAATCTGTGGCGAGAAGTTTGAATGTCGCTTGAAAGCGACAGCATTATGTAAGAAACGGACACGGGAGGTTCGAGATGGCCCGCAAAACCAGGGAAGAATCGCTGAACACCAAGAACCGCATCCTCGATGCGGCGGAGCTGGTGCTGCTCGAGAAAGGCGTGGCGCAGACCGCGATGGCCGACCTGGCCGAGTCGGCCGGGATGTCGCGCGGCGCGGTGTACGGCCATTACAAGAACAAGATCGAGGTCTGTCTCGCGGTGTGCGACCGCGCGTTCTCGCGGGCGGCCGAGGACTTCGAGCTGGGCGACGAGCAGCCCACGCTCGGCATGCTGCGGCGCGCCGCCCTGCACTACCTGCGGCAGTGCAGCGAGCCGGGCTCGTTGCAGCGCGTGGTCGAGATCCTCTACATGAAATGCGAGCGCTGCGAGGAAAACGCGCCGCTGATGCGCCGCCGCACGCTGTACGAACTGCAGACGCTGCGCATCGCGAAGGCGCTGCTGCGACGAATGGTCGCAGCGGGCGAACTCGACGCCGGCCTCGACATCCACCTCGCGGGGGTCTACCTGCTGTCGCTGATCGAAGGCATCTTCGGCTCGCTGATGTGGTCCACGCGCCTGCGCGGCGCGCGCTGGACCGACGCCGAGGCCCTGCTCAACGCCGGCCTCGATGCGCTGCGCACCGCGCCCGCCCTGCTCCGACCGTCCTCGCCGTGATGTGGTCCTGATTCCGCGCCATCACAAATAAGACGAGTACGAGGAACAACTGGCGCATCGCGCCGGTCACTCTACATGCGTCGATTCTCTCCCCGCGGCTTACGCCTGCCCATAGATGGATCGCCGTTCGGAGCGGATGCGTCCGCGTTGATGGGCCGAACGGCGCGAAGACGGTCCGATCCGATCGAACCCCGATTCGTTGAACGCCCTGTGCCGCCGGCCGCGCCGTGCGGATGCAGTTTTTTCGCCCACTCCCTGCTTGCCCGAATTCACCTTTTCAAACAAGGATGTGGACACTGTTGGCCCCCGTACATGACCCTGTTTCCGCGCGCCGCCTGATGCGGCGGGCCTGGCCCACCACCGGCGCGCTGGGCGCGCTGCTGGCTTTCGCATTCACCGCCGCGCTGCCCGCCGTCTCGAAGCCGCCGGCGGCCGCGCTCGAACGGGCGGCGCTCACGCCGCAGCGGGTGCTCGCCGACACCCCGTTCCCGAGCGCGCACCGGTTCGTCTCGCACGAACTCGAGCGGCTCGTGGCCGAGCGCAGCGCGCCGCCCGGGCTGTTCGCCCCGCTCACCGCCCACCGCAACGACCTGCTCGGCTATGGCGCCGACATGTTCGCCGCCGCGCCCGACGCGCTCGAAGCGGATTCCGGCCTGCGCGCGGGCGAGATCACCGCGAGCCTCGCCGACACCCTGAACCGGCTCGACCTGCCGCCCGAAGTCCGGATCCAGATCGGCGACCTGGTCACCGGCAAGCTGCGCCTGCATGCGCGCGCCCAGGCCGGCGACCGCTACCGGATCGCCTTCGACACCTCGGCCGGCGTGCCGCGCGTGACGGCGCTCGAGCTCCGGGCCGGCGGGCGCGCGTTCGGCGCGCTGTGGTTCAAGCCGCCTGGCGCGCCCGAGGGCGCGTATTACGCGTTCGACGGCCGCCCGCTCGACGGCGCGGCCTTCACGATGCCGGTGCGCAGCACGCGCATCAGCTCGTACTTCGGCGAGCGCGTCCATCCGCTGTCGCACCTGCGCCTGATGCATACGGGCGTCGACCTCGCCGCGCCGCGCGGCACCCGCGTGAACGCGGCGGCGAACGGCGTCGTGTCGTTCGTCGGCACCGATCCGGGCGGCTACGGCCAATACGTGATCGTCGACCATCCGGGCGGCTATTCCACCTACTACGCGCACCTGTCGGCGTTCGCGCCGGGCCTGAAGACGGGCGCCGCGATCGCGCAGGGCCAGCGGCTCGGCGCGGTCGGCGCGACGGGCGCCGCGACCGGCCCGCACCTGCACTTCGAGGTGCGCATCGCCGATCGGCCGGTCGATCCGCTCGTCACGCTCGCGCAAGCGCAGGATCCGCTGTCGGGCATGCAGCTGAGCGCGTTCCGCCACCATCTCGACGACATGCGCGCGACGCTCGCGGCGGCCGCGCCGGCGCCGCTCGGCTTCGCGCAGATCGACGCGCCGCTGTGGGCCGATTTCGCGCGCGACACCTCGACGCTGCGCGCGATCTTCGACACCCACTACGCCTCGACCTGAGGCCCGGCGGCGGCTTGTGCGCCGCACGCCGGTTTCGCTATCATGGCCCGTCGCCGGGCCACGCCGCCCACCCGCCGCGCCCGGGCGCGGCCCGTTTCAGAGGAAGGATTCGCCGATGGCGCCCACGCAGTACTTCCGCAGCCTCGCCGGCAAGGACCGCAGCGCCGGCGGCAACCGCCACCTCGGCTTCTCGCTCGCGTTCGTCGCGGGCGCCGCCAACGCGGGCGGATTTCTCGCGGTGCACCAGTACACCTCGCACATGAGCGGCATCGTGTCGTCGATCGCCGACGAGGCGATGCTCGGCAACCTCGTGCTCGCGCTCGCCGGCATTGCCTCGCTGCTCGCCTTCGTCGCGGGCGCCGCGGGCTCGGCGCTGCTCGTCAACTGGGGCCGGCGGCGCGGGCTGCAGAGCCAGTATGCGTCGCCGCTGCTGGTCGAGGCCGCGCTGCTGCTGTGCTTCGGCCTGCTCGGCAGCCAGCTTGCCGCGCATCGCACGCTGTTCGCGCCGCTCACGGTGCTGCTGCTGTGCTTCATCATGGGCCTGCAGAACGCGATGATCACCAAGCTCTCGAATGCGGAGATCCGCACGACCCATGTGACCGGCATGGTCACCGACATCGGCATCGAACTCGGCAAGCTGTGCTATCCGAACCGCGCGGACGACCCGGCGCTGCCGCCCGTGCGCGCCAACCTGCCGCGCCTGCGGGTGCTCGCGACGATGCTCGCGATGTTCCTCGGCGGCGGGCTGCTCGGCGCGGTCGGCTTCAAGCATGTCGGCTATTCGGTGACCATCCCGCTCGCCGTGATCCTCGCCGTGCTCGCGTTCGTGCCGCTCGTCGATGATCTGCGCGCCCAGGTCGGGAAGCGGTGGCGCTGAGGCGGCGCGCGGTGCGTGGCGGTTGGTTGACGGACGATGCCGGGCCGTGATCGGCGGGCTCGCTTTCCGGTCATTTCGGCGGGCGCGGCACGCGGGGCAATGACCCGCTCACCGATCATCTCGCCGCGCCCGCGCCGGTTCGTGTCGCTCGCCCGCGACCCGCGCGCCCAGGTCGACAAACTGTTGCGCCAAGCCGCGCTGTTGCGCCAAGCCGCGCGGCGCGGCTGTTTGTTGACGGACGGGGCCGGGCCGTGCCCCGGTCATTCCACCGTACGGGCACGCGGAAGAATGCTCCGCTAACCGGTCGTCGCGACGAGCCGCGCCTGCGCCGAGGCGAGCCTCACCCTCAGCCAGCGTTCGAGCCGCTGGCGATCGGCGCGCGGCAAGGGCCGCGCGGTCGCGATGCTGAACACCGGCACCGGTTCCGCTCCCGGCGCATTTACTCCCGGCGCACTCACCACCATCGCCCCCGGCGCCCACTCCGCCGCGTCCCCATACAGCACCTCGCGAATCTGCGGATACTGCGCATGCAGCTCGCGCGCGACCTGCGCGAATTCCGCGCGCCGCGCCGCATCGCGATCGAGCGCGCCCTGCAGGCGCACGATCGCCTCGTCCTTGTCGTCGAGATGACGCCGGGTCGCCTCGTTCGCGGCCACGAGGTCGCGCACGATGCTCGCCTTCAACGACGATTCGAGCCGCCCCGCGTCGATCTGCTCGTCCCCCGCCTGCCGCACCGCGAGCCGGCTGTCGGGCAGCCCGTAGGCGGGCAGCTTAAGCGCCAGCCGGTCGAGTTGCTGCTGATCGGCGCGCCGGCCGACCAGCGTCACCTCGATCGAACGCGCGGCCGGCAGGATCCGCGTATTCGCGACCACCGTTTGCGGCAGCGACAGCTCGTCCTTGATGAAGGTCTGCGCGCGCGCCGTGAACACCTCGTCCGCCACCAGCCGGTACGCGAGAAACACGCTCGGCACCGCCGTCAGCACCACCGCGGCGAGCACCGCGCGCCGCACGCGGCGCTGCATCCGCTCGTCGACCTGCTGCGCGGGTCGCATCCGGATCGCCCAGGTGACGAGCACCGTCGAGAACGCGATGAACACGCAGTTGATCGAGAACAGGTAGAACGCGCCGGCGAAGTAGCGCAGGCTGCCGTGCGCGAGCCCGTAGCCGGCCGTGCACAGCGGCGGCATCAGCGCGGTGGCGATCGCCACCCCCGGAATCACGTTGGTCTTTTCCTTGCGCGTCGCGCCGACCATGCCCACGAGCCCGCCGAACAGCGCGATCAACACGTCCCAGATGCTCGGCGAGGTGCGCGCGAGCAGTTCGGAATGCGCGCCCGTGAGCGGACTCAGCGAGAAATACAGCGTCGAGGTCGCGAGACTGATCAGCGTCGCGATCCCAAGGCTCTTCAGCGAGCGGCGGATCAACACGAAATCGTAGATGCCGATGCCATAGCCGATGCCCATGATCGGCCCCATCAGCGGCGACACCAGCATCGCGCCGATGATCACCGCGGTCGAATTGACGTCGAGCCCGATCGACGCGATGAAGATCGCGGCCATCAGGATCCACAGATTGGTCCCGCGCAGGCCGATCCCGCCGCGCAGGTCCTCGTCGATGACGGCCGGCTCGGCCTGCCCCTCACGCAGGCTGAAATAGCGGCGCAGCACCGCGCGCAGCCGCGTGGCGCGGCGGGAGGCAGATTCCGGGGAAACGTCGCGTTCGGTGTCGGTCATGGGGGCTCTCGCGTCGGCGGCGCGCGAACGGCGCGCGGGCTCCGGGCCGTTGCTGCGCGCCGCGCGTCCACCCGCCGGACGTCGCGCCGCCAACCCGGGTCGAATCCGCATTGAAGCATCGAAATTCCCCTCCGGCAACGGCGGGCCCGCCGTGCGTGGCGGCTGGAACGATCCGTCAGCGCCGCCTACACTGGAAGCGTCCCACCCGCCACGTTCCCGATGACCGCTCCATTCGCCAACCGCGTCGACGCCGGTCGCCAGCTCGCGCTGGCGCTGCCCGCGCGCGTGCTCGCGCAGCCCCTCGTGGTCGTCGCGCTGCCGCGCGGCGGCGTGCCGGTCGGCTGGGAAATCGCGAAAGCGCACGGGTTGCCGCTCGAGCTGTGCGTGGTGCGCAAGCTCGGCGTGCCCGACCATCCGGAACTCGCGATGGGCGCCATCGCGGCGGACGGCGTGCTCGTGCGCGAAGCCGCGGTCATCGCGGCCGAGCGTGTGACGGATGCGGCCTTCGCCGAGGTGCTCGCCGCGGAGCGCGACGAACTGGCGCGCCGCGACGCGCGCTATCGCGGCGGCGAACCGATGCCCGACCTGGACGGCCGCACCGCGCTGCTCGTCGATGACGGAATGGCGACCGGCGCCTCGCTGAAAGCCGCCGTGCGCGCATTGCGCCTGCATCATCCGGCCGCGCTCGTGGTCGCCGTACCGGTCGCGCCGGCGGACGCCGCGCATGAATTCGACGCCGATCCGATCGACGCCTTCCTCTGCCTGCGCACCCCACCGTTCTTCTTCAGCGTCGGCCAGGCCTACCGCGACTTTCGCGCGGTGGGCGACGAAACCGTGCTCGCGTGCGTCGCCGAGGCGCGTCGCGACGTGCACTGAGCGCTGCGTTCAGCGCCGCGCGCCGCGCGGCCGCGCCAGCGCGCGGGCGGCCAGCGGCGTCGACATCACGATCGAGGTGCGCGTCTCGCCATAGGGATTGAGCCGGGCCAGCAGTTGCTCCAGATCCCCGATGCCGAGCGCGACGACCTGGATCAGGTAGGAATCCGCGCCGGTCACATGGTGGCAGGCGAGCACCTCCGGAATCGCGTCGAGCAGCTTCAGGAATTTCGCCTTCGCGGGCTGCGGCACCGTGATGCCGATCAGCGCGGCCACGGGATAGCCGGCGGCGGCGGGATTCACGCGCGCCGCGTAGCCCTCGATCACGCCCGCCTCCTCCAGGCGCCGCACGCGTTCCGTCACGGCGGGCACCGACAGTCCGACGCGACGCGCCAGCTCCGTGTAGGTGGCGCGGCCGTGTTGCTGGAGCACGCCCAGCAGTTGCCAGTCGATATCGTCCATCTCTGCATGAAGATTTAAGGCGATCCGCGCATCCTGCCTTAAAAAACGCCTTCCACCAAGCCGGGCCGCCGCCTACGATGGAATCCGTCAAACCGGCCTCACGCCGGACGGGAGAGGTATCAGGTGGCCTTCGTCAACGCACTCGTGATCGGTTTTTGCATCGCCGCGCCGGTCGGCCCGATCGGCATGCTGTGCATCCAGCGCAGCCTGAACCACGGCTTTCGCACGGGCTTCGCGACCGGCCTCGGCGCGGCCTGCGCGGACGCGCTCTATGGGCTGCTCGGCGCGCTCGGCGTCGCGGGCGTCGCGACCGCGCTGCCGATGCTGACGGTCGCGCTGAAGCTCGCGGGCGGCCTGTTCCTGGTCGGCATCGCCGTGGCGATCGCGCGCGCGACGCCGGCCGCCGATGCGCGTGAGACCCGCGCGCCGCACGCCGCGCGCGCGTTCGCGACCACCTTTGCGCTGACCGTGTCGAATCCGATGACGATCGTGTCGTTCGTCGCGATCTTCGCGGCGCTCGGCCCGCTGCCGGGCGCGCGCGATGCGTCCGCGTGGCGCGCGATCACGCCGCTCGTCGGCGGCGTGTTCGCGGGCTCGGCCGCCTGGTGGCTGTGCCTGAGCGGCGCGAGCGCCGCGCTGCGCACGCGGGCCAGTGCCGGCCTCGTGCGCGGCGTATCGCTCGCGGCCGCCGGCGTGATCGCGCTGCTGGGCGTCGCGCAATGCGCGGCCGCGCTGCACGGCCTGCTGCAAGCCGTTTGAACGCAGCGGCGGTCCGCCGCGCCAGCCGCTAACCGCGCGCGCCGCTCGACGCGGGTTGCGGCGCGCCCCGCGCCGCGCCGTCGCGCGCCTGCGCACGGTCCGCGCGCGTCAGCAGCCAGGTGGCGATGCGATCGAGCGCCGTGCACATCACGAGGTAGATCAGCCCGACGAACAGGAAGATCTGCGCGGGATAGACCATCAGCCGGTTGTTGATCTGCGTCGCGATGAACGACAGCTCCGGTACGCCGACGATATAGGCCAGCGAGGTGTCCTTGACGAGCGACACCCATTGGTTGACGAACGACGGCGTCATGATCCGCGCCGCCTGCGGCAACAGCACGCAACGCAGCGTCTGCCAGCGCGTGAGCCCGAGCGACAGGCCCGCCTGCCATTGGCCCGCGCCCGCCGCGAGAATGCCCGCATGCACCGAATGCGCGAGATAGGCACCGCTCACGAGCGACAGCGCGCACACCACGGCCGCGAGCCCGGGCACGTCGACGTGCAGCAGCACCGGCAGCAGGAAGTAGGTCCAGAAAATCAGCATCAGCACCGGGATGCCGCGGAAGAAGCCGATCACGATGAGCAGCAGCGCGCGCCAGGGGCCGCGCGCGAGCGCAAGCGCGACGCCGCCCAGCACGCCGAGCAGCGCGGACGCGAGCGCGGAGATGACCGCCAGCACGAGCGACAGGGCGGCGCCGCCGAGCGGGCCGTCGGGGAATGCGCCGACGAGCAGGCGCGGCAGGTTGTCGACGAACAGGGAGAGGTCCATCGTCAGCGCCCCGCGAACGGTTGATCGCGCCGATGGGCGCTCCAGTGCGCGACGGCCTCGACGGCCGCGATCGCGACGATGTAGAGCACGGTCGCGACGCCGAACGAGGCGAAGGTCCGGAACGTCTCCGTCTCCACCTGGCGCGACGCGTACGACAGCTCGGCGACGCCGATCGCCATCGTCAGCGACGAGTTCTTGATCAGGTTCATGTATTGCCCGAACAGCGGCGGCAGCGCGATGCGCACCGCCTGTGGCAGCACGACGTGGCGGAACGCCTGCAACGGCGTGAGACCGAGCGCGGCCGCCGCGTGATGCTGCCCGGCGGGCACGCCGCGCAGGCCGGCCTGGAATTCCTCGGCGACGAACGCGCTCGTATAGGCGCTGAGCCCGACCCAGCCCGCGACGAACTCGAACGACGGCCAATGCAAGGTGAAGCCGGCAACGCTCATCGCATGACGCGTGTTGAGCCAGCCCATCACGGCCTCGGGCAGCAGCGCGGCGACGCCGAAATACCAGAACAGCAGTTGCACGATCAGCGGCGAATTGCGAAACGCGACGATATACGCGCCCGCCGCGCGGCGCAGCCAGCCCGCGCGCGCATGCCGCGCGCTCGCGAGCCCGAAGCCCGCGAGCGTCGCCGCGACGGCCGCGGCGGCCGACAGGCCCAGCGTGAGCAGGAAGCCCTGCCCCAACCACATCAGATACTTCGGCGCCAGACCGCTTTCCATGTCGATTCCCGCCGCCGGACGGCGGCGCTGTTCCGTGAGTTGCGTGAAACACCGCGCGCCCGGATTCGGGCGCGCGGCAGCGGCGCGACGTCGCGCATCGCGCCGCTCGGCGATGGCGGCCGGGTCAGGCCTTGTCGCCGATCCTGAAGATGCGCGTGAGCGGCGTCTTGGTGGTCGGACCGAACCAGGCGTTGTAGATCTGATTCGCGCGGCCGCTGGCTTCCAGGCCCTTGAGCGTGTCGTTGACGAACGCGACGAGACGGGGCTCGCCCTTCGGCACGCCAACGCCCATGTAGTCGTTCGAGATCGTGAATGCCGGGACTTCGTAGCGCTGCTTGTCCGGCACGTTGGCGAGCAGGCCGATCAGCTTCGGGCCGTCCTGCGTGATCGCCTGCACGTTGCCCGCCCGCAGCGCGGCGAACGCGAACGGCGTGTCGTCGTAGGCGACGATGGTCGCCTGCGGATATTTCTCGCGCAGCGTGATCTCGTTGGTGGTGCCCTTGTCCGCGCCGATCCGCAGGCTGTTCAGCTGGTCGGCCGATTTCAGCACGCCCTTCTTGGCGAGAAACTGCTGGCCCGAGGCGAAGTACGGGATGCTGAAGTCGATCTGCTTCGCGCGCTCGTCGGTGATCGTGAAGTTCGCGAGCACGAGATCGACCTTGCCCGAGGTCAGGAACGGAATGCGGTTCGCGGGGTTGGTCGGCTGCAGTTGCAGCTTCACGCCGAGCTTGTCGGCCAGCGCCTTCGCGTAGTCGACGTCGAGCCCGACGACGTGATTCGATTTCGCGTCGACATAGCCGAACGGCGGATTGCTGTCGAAGGTGGCGACGCGCAGCACGCCCGCCTTCTTGATGTCGTCGAGCCGGTCCGCGTGCGCGGCGACGCCGGAGGAAATGAGCGCGGCCCCGAGGAGCCAGGTAGCGAGAGTGTGGATTTTCATGAGCACGACCTGCTTGTTATGTTGACCGCCGCGGATCGCGCGACGGCCCGTTCCCGTTCGGCGGAGGGCTCGCGGCGGGTAAGGCCGCGAAGCCGCTAACGTACCAGCGCGGCGCGCCGATCCGAACCAACAAATCGTGCTTTGCTCAGCCATTTTCGTGATGACGCGGCGGGCCGTCACGGAAACGTGAAGGTGAACTCCGCCGCGCCGCCCGCGTAGCCCGGCTTGAGCGCGCCGTCGGCGCCCGTGCGGATGTACTGCGCGTGCAGCAGCATCTCGGCGGTATCGCCGATGCGACGCATCGGGTATTGCCGTGCGACGCCGGGCTCGTCATAGGCGATGCGCGCGCCCGACAGCGTATCGGTCATCACGATGTTGAAGCCCTGCGCGAGCGCCTGTCCGCCCGGCGCGCTCAGTTGCAGCAGCGTCTTGTCCGGATTCGGCTGCACCGCCTTGTCGCGGAAACTGATGGCCGGCTTCGCCGCGGCCGCGCAACGGTTCAGCACGATGCTGAAATTGACGGGCTGCGACGTGGCGTTGACGCTGCCGAACTGGCTCAACGAGAAGTGGCCGAGATTGACCGGCACGACGAAGTTCGACTGGACCTCGCAGGTATTCGGCACCTCGATCGGGCCACCGCCGCCGAGCGTCAGGTTCTCGACGCCGGTGTATTTGATCGAATGATTGCATCGGTTCGGCGGCATGATATAACCCGGCACCTCCACCGTCTCGCCCGGGATCGCCTCACCTTTCTGCAGGTCGATGGCATACACCTCGGTGATGGGGTTGCCGAGCAGGCTGCTCACGACGAGCTTGCCCTCCGGCAATTGCGAGGCCGGCTTCTCGAGAATCAGGTATTGCCGCAAGGTCGCCACGCCGGTGTTCGTTTGCGGCGGCCGGCCATCCTGCATCAGCCTCTCCGTCGCCAGCACCAGCGGTCTCGAGGTCTGCGGGAACGTGCGCTCGACCCCGTCCTTGCCCACGCCCACCCACTTGAAGCCGATCCCGTCCACATTCGTTTTCGCGATGCCGTTCCGGATGTAGGTATAAGGCCCCCAATGCCCCGCATAGACCAGTTCGTGCTCGTATGGCAGCGCGAAGCCGAATCGGTAATTGACGGTCAACGAGATCGTCCGCTGGTACAGGGTCGCGCCGACGGGCGTGGACTCGGTGAGCGGCGTGACCAAGCGCCAGGGCGTACCTTCGGTGTTGCCAAACCGGCAGTCGTTCGCCGTCGGCCCGGCATGAGCCGGTTGCGCGCCGCCCGCGAGGCAGAAGCCTGTGAGCGTCAGCCAGGCGAACAGGAACGTGCGCATGCGTGGCGAAATCGTCATATCGTTGCCTCCAGTCGTGGCGACGGCGCGCACAGCGCGCCGTCGCCCGTGTGTTACTCGATCACGCCGAGGTTGAGGCCGGCAAGCTGTTGCTGCGCGGCCTCGCCCGACGTGTAGCTGTAGCGGAACGTGCCGCGGTTGATGCCGACGAGGCCGCCGTAGGTCTGCCGCCAGTTCCCCGCGCTCGATCCCTTGACGCGCCCGCTCGCGGCCGACCGTTCGACCAATCCCATGTTCATGCCGACGAGGCCGCCCAGGGTGGCCACGCAACCGCCGCCGACCGCGCCGGACGCGGACGCGTCTTGCACGGTTCCGAGGTTGTCGCCGATCAGGCCGCCAACCGTGCTCGACTGCCCGCCCGTCACGTCACCCGTCGCCGACGCGCTCTCGATCGCGCCCGAGATCGCGTTGTAGCCGACCAGGCCACCGATGGAGGACGAGGTGCCTGCCGACACCTCGCCGCTCGCATCGACGCTGGCGAGCGTGGCCGCGTTGTAGCCCGCGAAGCCGCCGACCCTGCCATAGTGACCGCCGCTCGTCTTGCCGCGCGAGACAGCGTGCGTGATCGCACCGCCCAGGTGACTGCCGACGAAGCCGCCCGTGTTGCCCTGCCCCCCCGTCACCGCCCCGTGCGCCTCCGCCATGTCGATCAGCGCCTTGTCGCCCTGGTTGAGTCCGACGAAGCCGCCCACCGCGCCCGTGCCCGCGGTCGAGGTCGCGCCGAGCGCCCTGCTGCCGCGGATCCCGCCCTGGTTCAGACCGACGAAGCCGCCGATCGCCTGCGTGACGTAGCCCTCGACGATCCCGCGCGCTTCCGAATCGGCGATCGTTCCGCCGTTGATACCGGCGAGCCCGCCGACGGTGCCGCCCGACCCGCCGGTCGAGCGTCCCGACGCGGTGCCGCGCGTGACCGCACCGCCCAGGTTCGCCCCGACGAGCCCGCCGACGTTGACGCCCGCCAGGTTGTAGCCCGAGGTCGAACCGAGGCTGACGGCGTCGACGATCCCGCCCAGCCGGTTGACGCCGACGAGGCCGCCGATCGACGCAAGATTCGGGGCGCCGCCGGATACCGTCGCGTTGCTCGTGCCGCCCGCGATCAAGCCGCGCGACGACAATGCATTGTTTTCGCCGACCAGCCCGCCGACCGCATACGACAGGGCGTTGCCCATCACGATCCCGGCAAAGGACGCCTGCTCGATCGTCCCGTGATTGACGCCGATCAGTCCGCCCAGCGCGTTGTTCCGGTTCGCGCCCCCCCTGACGTCCGAGCCGGTCACCGTGACATTCGTCACGGTGCCGCGGTTCTCGCCCGCCAGTGCGCCGATCATCACCGGCCCGACGCCCACGCCGCCGCTGACCTTCATTCCTTGCAGCTTGAGATTGGCGATGCGGCCGGTGTTCAGTCCGAACAGGCCGGCATAGGGATCGCCGCTCGTGATCGACAGCTTGCCGATGGTGTTGCCGAGGCCGTCGAACGTGCCGGAGAACGCCGCGCCCGAACCGATCGTCTGGAAGGTGCTGCTGTAAGGGCCGTTGATGTCGTTGCCGAGCACGAACAGTCCGCCGAGATTCGTGTTGACCGACTGCAGCTGCGCGAGATTCTGGATCACCGTATAGCGGAAGCCGTTCGACTCGAAGCCCGGGTTCGCACCCGACATCGTGACGGCCGCGCCGCTCCCGATCGAATAGACGCCGCCGTAGTTCAGCGTGACGCGTCCGTTTGCGCCCGTCACCGCGACCGGCGCGGCGATCCGGACATCCTGCGCCGCATCGAAGCGTACCGCGCCGCCCGCGCCCGAACCGCGCAGCGCGCCGTTCACGGCGATGCTGCCCGCGCGACTCGCGAGCGACAGCTGATTGCCGCTCGCCCACGCGACCGGCCCGTCCACCGACAGCCCGCCGCGCTCCGCCACGAGTTCGACGTCGGTCGTCGCGAGGTTGCGCGCCAAGGTGTCCGCGATGATCGTGCCCGACTGGTTCGCGCCCGGCTTGACCGCCACGTCGGCGGCCGCGATGCGCCACACGCCGCCGCGCCCGTTGGTCGCGCGCGTGTCGGCCATCGCGCCGAGCGCCACCTGCACGTCTGCGCCGCGCGTGACGATCGTGCCGCCGTCGCCCGGCGTCGACGCGCTCGCGTTGAGCACGCCGGCGACGTTGACGACGCCGCGCTCACCGCCGTCGAGCGTGATCCGGCCCGCGGTGTTGCGCAGCGTGCGGGCTTCGAGGCTGCCCTGATTGTTGACCACGGTGGCCGCGAGATCCGACGCAGTTTTCGCGCTCATCAATACCAGTCCGCCATCGGCCTTCAGCAACTGCTCGTTGCTCGCGAGCGCCTCGACCGCGCCCTTGTCGATCTGCATGTTCAGCAGCCTGCCGCCGTCGAAATTGAGCGTGATATCGTTGCCCGCGCCCAGCGCGACCGTGCCCAGCTGCGCCCGCACGACGCCACGGTTGAACACCTTGGCGCCCAACAGCGCGATGGCCCCGCCTTCGCCGGCGACCAGATCGCCATTGTTCACGATGCTCGCCGGCGAGGAGCCGGAAAAACGGTAGCGGCCCGCCTCGAAATCCTCGTTCCTGATATCGAGCGTCGACGCGACCAGCCCGCCGACGTTGACGCGCGCGCCTCTGCCGAACAGCACGCCGTTCGGATTGACGAGAAACACGCGGCCGGACGCGTCGATGCTGCCGTGAATCTGGCTCGCATCGTTCCCGACCACGCGATTGAGCGCGACCGAGGCGGCGGACGGCTGGTTGAACGTCACGCGCTGCCCCGCGTCGACGCCGAACGCGGTCCATTCGGTCACGAGCTTGTCGCTGTGCTGGTTGATCGACATTTGCCGGCCGTCGTCAAAGCGCAGCACGTCGGCCTTGCCGGACACGATCTTCTCGCCCGCGGGCAGCGCATGCGCTGCCGTGACCGCGCCGCCCGCGAGCACCGCCACCGCGAGCGCTCCCCGCACGCCGGCGCGCGACTTGCCGCGCCGCCGCGTCCGTTCGCCTACCGCTTGCCAGCCCCCCCGGGTACGATTCCATACCAATGCATAGGTCGTGTTCACAATCATTCTTCCTCTTCTTGAGTTGCCAAAGCCCTGCCAACACCCGGACAGGACGGGTCCTGCAAACAGCGACGCCGGGCTTCCCCCCGCGTCGTCGCATCGGTCACGGCGGCTCGAGCCGCCCGCGGTATTCGTGGTGCGCGCCGTCGTCGCCGACCGCGTCGAACAGGAGGTCGCCGTCCTCCGGACCCGCGGGTCCGTCCAGCGGCAGATCCGCGCGCGCGAACGGCGCGATGTCGAGCGCGCCGCCCGCCAGCGCGAGCGGTGCGCCGCGCCACGACACGCGCGTCAGGGTCACGTAGTACGGCGTCGGATTGAACGCACTCAGCCGCGCACTCGCCTGCGCGTCGCGCGTCCAGCGCAGACGGCCGGGCGCCTCGTCCGGTACGCCGTCGAGATGAGGCGGCCGGTACAGCAACTTCATCCGCAGCCGGTATACGATGCGCAGCGTGCGATCGCTCGACGCGCCGGCCGGCGGGATTTCGAGCAGGTTGATCCAGAAGCGCGACTCGCGGTCCGTCGCGAGCGCATCGCCGCTCGACTGCACGCGCAGCGCGAGCGACTGGTGCGGCTCGATGCGCGCGACGGGCGGCACGACCATGAACGGGGCGCGCAGCGCGCTCGGATCGACGTCGGCCCGGCCGTCGTCGATCCAGGTCTGGACGAGGATCGGCGCGTCGCCGAGATTGCGCGTGGCGACCGTCAGCCGCGACCCGTCGCCCGGATAGATGAAGCGCGTGCCGACCACGGCCAGCGCCGCGCCGGCGCCGGGCGCGAGACCGGCGGCCAGCAGCGCGGCCAAGGCCCGCATGGCCCCGCCTCGGCGGCGCGCCGGCCCGCGGGCAGGGGCGCCGGGAAAACGCACGCGCCGCATCATGGCGCGCGCACGTCGACGAGGCCGGCCGCGGGCGCATCGGCCGAGCCCGGCGCGCCGACCATCCGGCAGACGCGCGTGAGCACCACGTAAGCGCGCGACTCGCGCTGTTCGACGGGCACCGCATAATCAAGCTCGCATTGCTGGCCCGGCCCGCGCCCCCACTCGACGCGGATCCGGCCCACCTCGTCGGGGCTGCGCACGAACAGCCGGCTGCCCTGCCCGACCCCGCCCAGCACCGCGCCCGTGCGCGCATCGACGGCCTGAGCCGCGAACGGCAGCGGACGCCCCGCCTCGGTCTGCGCGTCGATCAGCAGCGGGCGCGCCTTCAGCGTGTCGAAACCCAACATCACGACCGCCCCCGCTCGCGGCGCCACGGTGCGGGACGAGGTTTTCAGCTCGACATCGTCGGGCAGCTGCTTCGGATCGAGGTCGATCCGGTTGAGTTGATACGGCATGAGGCTCGGCACGACCGCATAGCCGAATCGATTCACGCGGGCGTCGGTATTGGCGACCATCGCGCCCTGCGCGTGCGGCGCGCGCACGATGCCCACGGTGTCGCCGATCGTCGGCCCGGCCGTCACGCCGCCCGGGTGCAGCACGAGGCCGCCGGTGGCCATCGCCGACATCTGCTGATAGTCCTGCCCGATGCCGACGTTCGCGTTGACGCTGGCCACCGGCAGGCGATAGCCGACGCCGAGGCTGCCCGACGGCGCGCGCCGGTCGCCGTCGTAGTTCACCGAGGCCGTCAACGACCCGTCTCCGCGTTCGCCGAAGCGGCTCGACAGGCTCGTCGTGGCGCTGACACCGGTATCGCTGTCGTGCGACACGAGCGTCGTCAAGGTGGGCGCACGCCGCGCGTTGCGCCCGAGCGGGATCGACAGGTTCAGGCTCGCGAGCGTGCTGTTCGCGCCGCCCCCGTAGGACGGCACGCCCGGCGCGGCGCTGCGCACGCGCTGCACCGACGCCGTCATCGTCATGTCCCGCCACTGCGTGCTGTAGTTGAGCGAGAGGCTCAGCGTCCGGCCGCCGCCCGCCCAGTAGCTGATCGCCGAGCCGCTCAGGTTCAGGCTGCCCGCGCGGCCCAGCTGCTGGCTCACATTGACGTCGACGCGGTTGCGCAGCCGGGCGAAGCGGTCGGTCGGCTGGTCCGCCGTGGTGCTGCCGTTCAGCACCAGCGCATCGCGCAGGCTGAGATAGCCCTTGGTCGAATAGCGATAGGCGAGCAGTGAGAAGTTCGTGCCGCTGTTCGGCATGTTGCGGCTGTACGACAGGCGGACGCTGGAGCCGTTCATCGCCTCGCGGCCCAAGGGCTGCGCGCGCGAGATCGTCACGTCGAGCGCCACCCCGCCCAGCGCCGTGTTCAGCGCCACGCCCATCAACGCCGACTGGTAGCGGTTCGCGAACGCGCCGCCCCCATACGAGGTCACGAGGTTGCTGACGCCACGCTGGAGCGTGAACTGGCCGATGTATTGCCGGCCGACGCTGGCGCCGTAGTCGATCGCCTGCCCGGCCATCGCGCTGAAGCGCGTGACGCCGGGCCGCAACGAGCTGGCGGTGGTCGCGAACGGCACGACGAAGCTGCGGGTCTCGCCGTTCGCCTCGGTCACCGTCACGGTCAGGTCGCCGCCGTAGCTCATCGTCCGCAGGTCGTCGATCTCGAACGGCCCCGGCGCGACCGTGGTCTCATGCACGATATAGCCGCGCTGGCGGATCGACACGCGCGCGTTCGTCTGCGCGACGCCGCGCACCACGGGCGCGTAATAGCGCTGCGAGTCGGGCAGCATGCGGTCGTCGCTCGCGATCTGCACGCCGCGGAACGAAATCGCGTCGAACAGCTCGCCGCTCGTCGAGCTTTCGCCCGCGAGCACCTGCGCGCGCCACGGGGCCACGTCGGTCTGCGCGTAGATGTAGCCGCGCTGATAGCTCACGCCGCGCTGCTGCGTCCAGGTGAAGTTGCCGCTGTGGCGCAGACGCAGCGGCCCCAGGTTCGCGCCCATCGTCAGGCCGGTGTAGAACTGCGAGAACTCGGTGCCCGCGTTGCGCGTCGTGAAGACGTTCGCGTTGTAGTTGGCCACCACGGCCGGCACCCCGTCGGTCCAGTGCGAGGGGTCGACGTAGGTGCTCTCGTTCGCCAGCCGCATGTAGAACTGCGGCACCGTCAGGTACAGCCGCTGCTCCGCCTGGTCGAACGCAAACGTCGCCCCCGGCACGTAGCGCGCGGGATTCGTGCACACCAGCCCATCCGGCAGCGGCTCGGACGGCGCGTTGCGCTCCTGGCCGCGCTCGCTGCGCGCGAGATCGACGCCGGCGCGCTGCAGCAGCGCACGGTCGTAGCACGGGAGCACGCTGCCGTCGTCGGCGCGCCGGAACGTGATGTTCTCGACGCCACGCCATTGCCCGTTGACGATCAGGTCCACGCGGTGCTCGCCCGGCATCACCACGTTCGGCCGAGAGAACATGCTCGTGTCGAGCGGCGCGTTGCCCGGGCCGCTCATCAGCAACGACTGATCGAATTGCACGGGATCGGTCGGAGCGACGCCGGCCGGCGCAGCTTCGGTCGGGGCGGCGCCGGAAGGCACGGCGCCCGTATGCACGGCGCCCACGTCCACTCCGGACGGTTCGAGCGTGACCGCGCCGTATTGGTCGTCGGCAACGGCGGCGGCGCTCATCGCCGTCATGGCCACGGGCGCGCACACCCTGGCAATCGCGCGCAGACGAAGGCCGCCCGGCATTCGTCGCGCCGTCATGCCGTGAACGCGCGAGGAGGTTGATCCTGCAGAACGCCGCATACTTGAGTTCGATTTAATTTAGCATGACGAAGCAAACGAATGGCGTGCCGCCGCGGCTCCGACACGCTAGACCATGCCTCTGGCTGATGCGTGAACTGGTTAGTTGGCCAGTTTCTTGGTTATCGTGCTGCGACCGCCGTAGTCGTCGATCACCATGTAGCGAACCGTGGTCGGACGTTTGGACGGCGAGGTAATGCCGGTGAAACGAAAACGCGCACTGCCGAACGGCGGCACCATGCCGCCACCGGCCGAGACGAAATGCCCTCCTGGATCGCTCTCGACGCGCCCGAACGACACGTAGTACGGCGTCGGATTGCTGACCTCCAGCGCGAGATCCGGCCCGGCGTCGGGCGAATCCTGCGCGAACGCCTTCCAGACCAGTTGCTCGGGTGCGAGATCAATGCCCTCCGCGAGTGCCGCCGGCCGGTAGAACAGCTTGATGCGGGTGCGAAAGCCAAACCGCAGATGATGATCCGCGTCCTCGCGCGCAACGGGCGCCTCGAGCACGTTGAGCCAGTAGAGCGATTCGCGATCGGCGGGTAACGACTCGTTCAACGACGTGATCCGCAATACTGCGCCGCGGCCCGGCTCGACGCGCATCAGCGACGGCGCGACGACGAACGGCGTCCGCATCTGTTCCGGCGGCACTTCGACGCGCCCGTCGTCGATCCAGGTCTGCGCCAGAACCGGCTGATGCTCGACGTTGTCGAGCCGGATCGTGACGTCCCGCGTGTGCTCCGGAAAGACCACGCGGGTGCCGTTCAGCACGAGCGCCGCCTGCGCCGGCCCGGCGCAGGCGGCCCATGCCACGACGCAGGCGACCGCCGCGCGACGAACAAGGCGAATGGACAAGGTCATGGCATGGGACATGCTGGCGACGCTTAGTGGTAGGCGAGCGAGTAGCGGATCGACGAATACGCCGAACCGGTGGAGATCGACGCGCTTTCGACCGTCGAGACATAGGCCGCCGTGTAGCTGAGCGTGGCGGTGTTGTTCTTCACCGTGGCAATCTGCGCGTCCGCGATGTTCTGCGGTTTGCCGAGCATGATCTTGCCGCTCTTGCCGTTGCCGTTGTCGTGGATCTGGATCTCGACGCCTTGGGCGGGCTTCGTCCCGACGAGCTTCAGGTGACCCGACACCGGGTTGATGTTGACGGACGACGGATCGAAGTCGATCACGACCTTGGTGTCGTCCATGCAGCCGGCGTTGCCACCGATGTTCAGCGCGAACGGAACGGGCGTGGTGGTGGCGCCGACCTTGGCGAACGCACTCGGGCTGATGCGATCGCCGAGCGACACGTCGAGCACGTTGCCGACGCCGGGCTCCTGCCCGTTGATGTTGCAGGTGACATCGGAGATGCTGCCGTTGAAGTTGATCTGGCCGTCAAACGCGTGCGCGGCCGACGGCGCGAGCGCGGCGCCGATGGTGCCGATAGCCGCCCAGCACCGCAGAAGGTTCGTATTCATCTATGCATTCCTATATAAGTTGGTCGCTTTCTCGATACAACACGATCGACGGGCGTGACGCCGCGTGTCGCCACGTGACGTTTCTGCCGCATTCGATCGCACCTCCCTTCGCGCCGGCCCGTTTGTGATTGGAATAAATCGCGAATTGAAGCAGCGCCAGTGTATTTAGACTGGATTCAGATTGACATCATACGAGTCAGAAACCTTGTCACCTTTGCCAACTTAACTCGTACGACGGATTGAATGTGAAATTATTTATTAATTTACACTCCGATCATTCGGAATGATCCGAGCCAGGTGCGCAAAAAATCGTGATGCAGTCAACGACACCGCAATCACCGAGCTCTCATGCGCGCCCTTGTCCTTTCTGTTCGGCACACTCTCACTCAGCCTCAATTGAAATTAAAAATCCATAAGCCGATTCTCAATTCCATTTCCATCGATAAATTGAGACTCATGAAATGAATATCCACGGAACAATAAAAAACACGACCGACATTCGGCCGCGGCGCATCTCTCGACGCCGCTCCCGCCACCTGATTCGCGTACCCTTTAGGTTCGGAAAACACACGTCCACCATCGCGCGTGTCCGTCCTGTCATTTACCGAAGCGATCATCCAACCGGACGTCAACCCTTGTACACCACCCTCCGTCGCCGGATCACCCACACCGCCATCGGAATCACCCTGGCCGGCGTCATCGGCCCGCTCCTCGCCGCATACGGCTACCCCGCCCTTGCCGCCACGATGTGCGCCGCGTGCTACGGCATGGAGCATGCAACGCCGCGCCTGATCGTTGATCGGGGCATGCCTCCCCGGATGCGCGATGCGCTATCCGCGCATGTCGGGGAAGCGGAATCGCGGGTTCGACGGTTCTACGGCAGGTTCGATCTCGCGCCGATCATCGTGGCCTGCTCCACGGACGAATGCGACCGGCGCATGGGCGGACGCGGCGCCCTTGCCTCGACCAGCACCACGCCGCTTGCGATCATCACCCGGGTTTCGCCTCGCGGCCAGACGCCCACGATCCTGGCGCACGAATTCTCGCTGGTGGAATTGCATCGGCGAATCGGCTGGTGGAGGTTGGTCAACGGCGCCATGCCCGTCTGGTTCGACGAAGGCGTCGCCGTCATCGTTTCCGACGACGGGCGCTACCTGAACTCCGGCGCGACCGCGGCCGGGCGTTGCGTCAGGGACGATGCGGGGCCGCTCCCGGCCAGCCCTGCCGAATGGGGGCCGCGCGCGGGCAAGGACCGGATGATCTACGCCGACGCCGCCTGTCGCGTCCTGCGGTGGATGGACGCCCACGGCGGCCGGGAGGGTTTGCTGCGCGCCATCGACGGCGCGGCCCGGAACGGCGCCTTCGACCCGCGATGAACCAAAAAAAAGCCCGCTGCGAAAGCGGGCGAGAATCCCAGTCAAGGAGGTATCACACGAACTACGGAGTCAGGTTAAGGCGCCTGCGTCAGGCGGACAACGAAGCATTTTCGATATGGTTATCGCGGGCGGTCAGCGGTCGATCGGATGAAACCTGCGCTGGCCCGTCGACCGCGCGACGAACGGCTCGCCCACCCGACGGGAACATCCCGAATGGTGGGGAAAGCACCGCCCGCCGTGTTATATGATCGGGGTTTATCGAAGTGGAAGCAGTCAACATGCAAGTGCTCGTCGACGCCGACGCCTGTCCCGTCGTCATCAAGGACATCCTGTTTCGCGCCGCGCGTCGCGCCGAAGTGCAGTTGACGCTGGTGGCGAATCAATTCCTGCGCACCCCGCCGTCCCCGTTCATTCGGTCGATCCAGGTGCCGGCCGGCTTCGACGTGGCGGATGCCCGCATCGTCGACATGGCTGCCTCGGGCGATCTGGTGATCACCGCGGACATCCCGCTGGCCGCCGCAGTGCTCGACAAGGGCGCGCAAGCGCTCGATCCGCGCGGAAACTGGTTCACGCCGGAGAACATCAAGGAGCGTCTGTCGGTTCGGGAGGTGATGGATCAGTTGCGGCAGGCCGGCATCGACACCGGCGGCCCGGCGCCCTTCAGCACGCGCGACAGCAAGGCGTTCGCGGGGCAACTCGATCGCTTCCTCGCACGGCGGGCTGCGCCGCCCCGCTGAGCGCTGCGCGCGTGAGCGGCGCGCCGGGACGGGATGTCGCCGGGGCGGATTGAATGCGCCGCGCGCTCGCGGCGCGCGACGCGGTGCCGGCTCGAACGGGTCTGAGAAACCCGCTCATGAGCCCGGCAGCGTTAGCGGCGACGCATCGGGCGCGGCTGGCCGCCCATTGCACGCTCGTCCTTGTGCCGGAAATTGATGCGGCCCTTCGACAGATCGTAGACCGACAATTCCAGCGTGACCCGATCGCCGGCAAGAATACGGATATGATTTTTGCGCATGCGGCCCGATGCATAGGCGCTCACCACCACGCCGTTCTCGAGCGTGACGCGGTACTTGCTGTCCGGCAGCACTTCGTCGACGACGCCGTCGAGTTCAAGCAGTTCTTCCTTGGCCAAATCAATTCCTCCAGTGAGCGTAATGCTGCGCCGATGCAAAGCGCCAGCCAATGCCGCCGACGCCGCATCGCTTCCACGCGGGGTGGATGTCGCCAGGTCGGGGGCGCGACATGCGCGGAGCCGAGACCTGACACGTCGACAAGGCGGCGAATGGCCTGCGAAACGCGCGTCAACCGCACGCTCGATTCGCGCCATCGGCGGAAATGCGACGTCAATGGCTTGCCCGCAGAGCGGGCAAGCCATTGACGCCATACCTTTGGCCCGCAGGCACGGTAAAGATGAATGCGGGAAAGGATCCCTGGGACGCGTGACGCCCGGGGGGCGTCACGGTTCGAGGCGAGAAAATCGCGCCGCCCCCGCCGGGACGACGCCATCCGGCCGCGTTACTGCGGCGTGATGTTCGAAGCTTGCAGGCCCTTCGGGCCGCGCTTCGTTTCGTAGCTGACCTTCTGGCCTTCGGCCAGCGTCTTGAAGCCCGTGCCGCGCACTTCGGAGAAGTGAGCGAACAGATCGTCGCCGCCCTTGTCCGGGGTGATGAAGCCAAAGCCCTTGCTATCGTTGAACCATTTAACGGTACCGGTTTCCACTGAGTATTTCCTTAAGCAGACAAATGAAGGTGCATGCCCTCGATAAAGGGCACATGAAGAATCAAGAAGGAGAGACCAACGAGAGCCGCGCATCGCGGCAGATGATGAGCAATCGAACAACTTGGAGACTGTGGGCGACGACAGTACGCGACAAATCACGTTGCGTCAAGGAATTTCGTTCCATACCGGGCGTCGCCCGTCATTTTTCGTGTCCGAACCGCGTGAGGCGCCGCGATTCCGGCGCACCGGGCCCGGCATCGCCCCTCCGCCCCGCGGCGCGCATGCGGCCGTTCCCGGCGCCTCCCGAGCCGCCCAAAAGGAAAGCGGCGCGTTCCGCCGGAAGCGCGCCGCCGTCGCCCGCTCAAGCCCGCATCACGGCTCGTGGCGCAGATAGCCATCCTTGCTCGGGTCGCGCATCTTGTACGACACGATCAAGGACACGGCGCACAGCGCGGTCACATACCAGTAGAAGGTCGATTCGCTGCCGATCGACTTGAACCACAGCGCGACGTACTCGGCCGAACCGCCGAAGATCGCATTGGCCACCGCGTACGACAGGCCGACGCCCATCGCGCGCACTTCCGGCGGGAACATCTCCGCCTTGATCAGCCCGCTGATCGACGTGTAGAAGCTGACGATCGCCAGCGCGACGATCACGAGGCCGAACGCCGCGTACGGGTTCGACACATCCTTCAGCGCGTGCATGAGCGGCACCGTGCCGATCACCGCGAACGAGCCGAACAGGATCATCGACATGCGTCGGCCGATGCGGTCCGACAGCGCGCCGAACAGCGGCTGCATCAGCATGTAGACGAACAGCGCGGCCGTCATCACGCTGCTCGCGGTCTTCGCGTGCATCCCCGCCGTGTTGACGAGGTACTTCTGCATGTAGGTCGTGAACGTGTAGAAGATCAGCGAGCCGCCCGCGGTGAAACCCACCACCGTCAGGAACGCGCCCTTGTGCTGCCACACGCCGCGGATCGTGCCCGCGTCCTTCGCCTTGCGCGATTCGCTGGTCGAGGTTTCGTCGAGCGACTTGCGCAGGTAGAGCGAGATCAGCGCGGCGAACGCGCCCACCACGAACGGAATGCGCCAGCCCCAGGCCTTCAGGTCGTCCGTCGACAGCGTCTGCTGCAGGACCACCAGCACGAGCAGCGCGCACAGCTGGCCGCCGATCAGCGTCACGTACTGGAACGACGCGAAGAAGCCGCGCCGGCCCTTCAGCGCGACTTCACTCATGTAGGTCGCGCTGGTGCCGTATTCGCCGCCGACCGACAGGCCCTGGAACAGGCGCGCGACGAGCAGCAGGAACGGCGCGAACGCGCCGATCTGCGCATAGGTCGGCAGCACGGCGATCACGAGCGAGCCGCCGCACATCATCAGCACCGAGATCATCATCGCGGCGCGCCGACCGTGCTTGTCGGCGATGCGCCCGAACAGCCAGCCGCCGATCGGCCGCATCAGGAAGCCCGCCGCGAACACCCCCGCCGTGTTCAACAGCTGGGTGGTCGTGTTGCCGCTCGGGAAGAAGGCCGGCGCGAAGTACAGCGCGCAGAACGAGTAGATGTAGAAGTCGAACCACTCGACGAGATTGCCCGACGACGCGCCGACGATCGCCATCACGCGGCGTCGGGTGTCGTTCGGAGCCAGAACGGTCTGGTCGGTCTGGACGTTCATGGATGGTCTGTTCCTTGAAGTTCTTGTGTTTGCACGGCGGCCGGATGGCCTGCCGCCGGCCCGCGCGCCGCGATGACACCGGTTCCAATCGCGTGCGCCCCCGCGATTTTAGCGAATTGTAAGTAAGCAGGATGTCCGGGATCGCCCCAATGTAGAAAAAAATTCTCCCTCGATGGCATCCATCAAACGAAAACGCCAGCCCGAGGCTGGCGTTTCATGCAAGCCTTGAAAGCCGCGAGCGGCTACAGACGAATCTCGGGCGCCGTATACCGGCACTCGTAGCGCTTGCGCACCGTCCCGTTCTCGTCGACGCTTTCGAGATACACGTCGAACTGCCAGAGCCGCACCATGTGCTTGAGCACTTCCTCGCTGTCGTTCGACAGATGGCGGTTGTCGGTCATGAAATGGCGCAGCGTGAGGCTGCGGTCGCCGCGGGTGTTGACCGACCAGACCTGGATGTTCGGCTCGCGATGATGGATGTCGTACTGCCGCGACAGGGCCTGGCGCACATACTGGTAGCCGCTGTCGTCATGGATCGCGGACACCTCGAGCGCATCGCGCATGTCGTCGTCGAGCACCGCGAACAGCCGCATTTCGCGGATCAGGTGCGGCGACAGGTACTGCGCGATGAAGCTCTCGTCCTTGAAGTTGCGCATCGCGTAGTGCAGCGCGGGCAGCCACGGGCTGCCGGCCAGCTCGGGAAACCAGCGGCGGTCCTCGTCGGTCGGCGCCTCGCAGATGCGGCGGATGTCGCTCATCATCGAGAAACCGAGCGCGTACGGGTTGATCCCGCTGTAGTACGGCTTGGTCACGGGCGGCTGGTAGATCACGTTGCTGTGCGAATGGAGGAACTCCATCATGAAGCCGTCGGAAAGCTTGCCCTGGTTGTACAGCGTGTTGAGCAGGGTGTAGTGCCAGAAGGTCGCCCACCCCTCGTTCATCACCTGGGTCTGGCGCTGCGGATAGAAGTACTGGCCGATCTTGCGCACGATGCGGATCACCTCCCGCTCCCACGGCTCCAGCAGCGGCGCGTTCTTCTCCGCGAAGTACAGCAGGTTCTCCTGCGGCTCGGGCGGATAGCGGCCCTCCTGCTCCTCCTGCTGTTCGAGCTTGCGCGCGGGCAGCGTGCGCCACAGTTCGTTGACCTGCGACTGCAGGTAGGTCTCGCGCTCGCGCCGCAGCGCCGCCTCTTTCGACAGCGACGGTTTCTGCGGCCGCTTGTAGCGGTCGACGCCGTAGTTCATCAGCGCATGGCACGAGTCGAGCAGCTCCTCGACCCGATCGAGCCCGTGGCGCTCCTCGCATTCGGCCACGTAGTTCTTCGCGTACACGAGGTAGTCGATGATCGCGTGCGCGTCGGTCCACAGCCGGAACAGGTAGTTGCCCTTGAAGAACGAGTTGTGGCCGTAGGCGGCGTGGGCGATGACGAGCGCCTGCATCGTCATCGTGTTCTCTTCCATCAGGTACGCGATGCAGGGATTCGAGTTGATGACGATCTCGTACGCGAGCCCCATCTGGCCGCGCCGGTAGCTCTTCTCGGTCGACAGGAAATGCTTGCCGAACGACCAGTGGCGATAGTTGACGGGCATCCCGACCGACGCATAGGCGTCCATCATCTGCTCGGCGCTGATCAGTTCGAGCTGGATCGGATAGATGTCCAGCTCGTACTGCTCGGCGACCTGCGCGATATGCGTGTCGTACTCCTCGATCAGCTCGAAGGTCCAGTCCGACGGACACGGCAGCGGCTTGCGTTCTGCAGCGTTCATACGCGCTTCCTTAGGCCCGCTCGCGGGCGCTTCTGGGGGTGACGTCCGCGCCGTCACGGCCTCGGGCTCGGGCCGCGCTGCGTCATCGTCCTTGCGGCGCGGCGCGTAGCCGCGCGCTTCGTTGTGCAGGTGGCGGGTCGTCATCGGCGCTCAAGTCTCCACGTGCTTCTCGAACAGTTCGCGGAACACGGGATAGATGTCCGCGGCCGATTCCACCTTCTTCATCGCGAGATGCGGCTGCGACAGCGCGAGCTGCGCATATTCGAGCCACAGGTTCTGCTCTTCCGGCGCGACCTGGATGTACGCGAAGTAACGCGTCTTGGTCAGGATCTCCTCGTCGAGGATCTTGCGGCACTTCGGCGAATCGTCGGTCCAGTTGTCGCCGTCGGACGCCTGCGCGCCGTAGATGTTCCACTCGGTCGGCGAATAGCGCTCGTCCATCACCTTGCGCATGAGCTCGAGCGCGCTCGACACCACGGTGCCGCCGCTCTCGGTCGAATGAAAGAAGGTGTCCTCGTCGACCTCCTCCGCGCGCGTGTGGTGGCGGATGAACACCACCTCGATGCGCTCGTAGTTGCGCTTCAGGAACAGGTACAGCAGGATGAAGAAGCGCTTCGAGAGATCCTTGCGCTGTTCGTCCATCGAGCCGGACACGTCCATCAGGCAGAACATCACCGCCTGGCTCGACGGCTGCGGCTGCTTCACGCGATTGATGTAGCGCAGGTCGAACGGATCGATGAACGGAATCCGCCAGATGCGCCCCTTCAGATGATGGATCTCCTGCTCGAGCAGCGCGATCTCGGCGCGCCGGTCGGCCGGATCGTTCTCGAGCGCCTCCAGTTGCGCCTCCAGCTCGCGCAGCGCGTTGACGAGCGGCGAGCCGAGCGCGATGCGCCGGCCCAACGCGCTGCGCAGCGAGCGCACCACGTCGATGTTGTTCGGCGTGCCCTCCGCCGCCCAGCCCGCGCGCACGCTCTTCCAGCTCGGCACGGTCAGCAGATGGGTCTTGACGAGGCGCGGCAGTTCGAGGTCGTCGAAGAAATACTGCATGAATTCCTCGCGGCTCAGCTCGAACACGAAGTCGTCCTGCCCTTCGCCCTCGTTGCTGGCCTGGCTGCCGCCGCCACCGCCGCCGCTGGGCGGGCGCGGAATCTTGTCGCCGCGGATGTAGTCGGCGTTGCCGGGATGGACGACTTCGCGCCGCCCGCCCGGGCCGTGCCGGAACGAGGGCTCCGCGATGTCCTTGCGGGGAATGGTGATGCTCTGGGTGTTCTGGATGTCCTTGATGCTACGGTCCCGCACGGCGTCCGAAACCGCGCGGCGAATATAGTTCTTGACGCGACGCAGGAAGCGTTCGCGGTTTGCAATGCTCTTATTCTTGCCGGCCAGCCTGCGGTCGATGATCTGATGAAGCACTCCCGGTCTCCCGCTCGAAAGTCGATGTGCCGGGAGGCGCGCCGCGCATGCCGGGATCCCGGATGCGGGCGGCGCCTCGCGGGCCGCCCGCGCGGCGCAGGCCGCGCGGACTTCGCGTGACGCAGGTCATGACGACTTGCGCACGCGCAGGTACCAATCGCACAGGAGCCGCACCTGCTTCGGCGTATAGCCCTTCGCGACCATCCGGTTCACGAAATCCTCATGCTTGCGCTGTTCCTCGGCGGAACCCTTCGCGTTGAACGAGATGACGGGCAGCAGTTCCTCGGTGTTCGAGAACATCTTCTTCTCGATCACGACGCGCAGCTTCTCGTAGCTCACCCAGGCCGGGTTCTTGCCGCCGTTCGCCGCTCGCGCGCGCAACACGAAATTCACGATCTCGTTGCGGAAGTCCTTCGGGTTGCTGATGCCGGCCGGCTTCTCGATCTTCTCCAGCTCGGCGTTGAGCGACGCGCGGTCGAAGCTCTCGCCCGTGTCGTGGTCGCGGAACTCCTGATCCTGAATCCAGAAATCCGCGTACGTCACGTAGCGATCGAAGATGTTCTGCCCGTATTCCGAGTACGACTCGAGATACGCCGTCTGGATCTCCTTGCCGATGAACTCCGCGTAGCGCGAGGCGAGCACGTCCTTCACGAACGACAGATACTTCTGCTCGGTTTCCGGCGGGAACTGCTCGCGCTCGATCTGCTGCTCGAGCACGTACATCAGGTGCACCGGATTCGCCGCGACCTCGGTCGAGTCGAAGTTGAACACACGCGACATGATCTTGAACGCGAAGCGCGTCGAGATGCCGGTCATCCCTTCGTCGACGCCCGCGAAGTCGCGATACTCCTGATACGACTTCGCCTTCGGATCGGTGTCCTTGAGATTCTCGCCGTCATAAACCTGCATCTTCGAGAACAGGCTCGAATTCTCCGGCTCGTGCAGGCGCGTGAGCACCGAGAACTGCGCCATCATCTTGAGCGTGCCCGGCGCGCACACGGCTTCCGCGAGCGACGAGTTGCGGATCAGCTTCTCGTAGATGCGGATCTCCTCCGACGAGCGCAGGCAGTACGGCACCTTGACGACGAAGATCCGGTCGAGCAGCGCCTCGTTGTTGCGATTGTTGCGGAACGCCTTCCATTCCGACTCGTTCGAGTGCGCGAGGATGATGCCGTCGAACGGGATCGCGCCGAACCCCTCGGTGCCCTTGAAGTTGCCTTCCTGGGTCGCGGTCAGCAACGGGTGCAGCACCTTGATCGGCGCCTTGAACATTTCGACGAACTCGAGCAGCCCCTGGTTCGCGAGACACAGGCCGCCCGAATAGCTGTACGCGTCGGCGTCGTCCTGCGCGTACTGTTCGAGCTTGCGGATGTCGACCTTGCCGACGAGTGACGAGATGTCCTGATTGTTCTCGTCGCCCGGCTCGGTCTTCGCGATGCCGATCTGCCGCAGGATCGACGGGTAGCGGCGCACGACGCTGAAGCGCCGGATGTCGCCGTTGTATTCGTGCAGGCGCTTCACGGCCCACGGACTCAGGATGCTCTTCAGATAGCGGCGCGGGATGCCGTACTGTTCCTCGAGGATCGGGCCGTCTTCGTCGTAGTCGAAGAGGCCGAGCGGCGATTCGTTGACGGGCGAGCCCTTCAGCGAATAGAACGGCACGCGCTCCATCAGTTGCTTGAGGCGCTCGGCGATCGACGACTTGCCGCCGCCCACCGGCCCCAACAGATACAGGATCTGCTTCTTTTCCTCGAGCCCCTGTGCGGCATGCCGGAAGTAGGCGACGACCTGCTCGATCACCTCCTCCATGCCGTAGAACTCCCGGAACGCGGGATAGACCTTGATGACCTTGTTCGCAAAGATGCGCGACAAGCGCGGATCGTTGCGGGTATCGACCTGCTCGGGTTCCCCGATCGCCTCCAGCATGCGTTCGCCCGCAGTGGCGTACGCTGATGGATCGTTTTTGCAGAGCGCGAGATACTCCTCCAGCGAGAGCTCTTCCTCTCGCGTTTTCTCGAAGCGGTTCGCGAAGCTGCTGTAAATATCCATGCTACCTCCTCGCCTGAGTCCGAAGACGTTCTTGCTCACTAAGATCACGTAGAAGCAGGACCGTTCGATTTCATCCTAAACCTATTTGGTTTTTTTTTCACGAAGAACCTCGGTGTCTTGCGTGTTGCGGGAAACGTGTCTTGGAAAGCAATTTTTGCTGCCCTACAATCTTCATCCCGACACACGTCGATCCATGCGCCGCGACGCCGATCCGCTCTCTTCGGGCATCGAATCGTCTCTTCCATTGGATGCCCGCGACACGCAAACCACCGCCCCCTGCCTCCCTATACGCGCGACGCGTCGCTCGCGACGACAGAGAAAACCCGACGTTACAATTTTTCGGCGCACAGCCCTTACGGAGATACCCGCCCCGCGCGACGTCAATCCCGCGCCGACAGCGTGGGTTGATGCGCGTCATGTCCGCGCGCCGCTTCGCATGCATCAAGCAAAACGCCCGCTTGAAGCGGGCGTTTTGCTTGATGCGGTCCATCCGAATTGGGGTGGATTCACGCGCGTGCGCTCAGAACGTCTCCCAATCGTCGCTGCCTGCCGCCACCGCGCGCGGCGCGGGTTCGGGCGCCGTCGCGCGCGGCGCGCGCTCGACGGCCGGCGCGGGTGCGCGGGGCGCGACAGCCGCGGGAGCGGGCGCCGGCGACGGCGCGACCCGCACCGCGTGCGCGCGGCTCGCCGTCGACACGACGGCGTCGGCCTGACGGCGCAGCGCGGCGTCGTCGATCTGGAACACGGCGACCGTCGCGCGCAGGCGGCCCGCCTGCTCCTCGAGCGACTGCGCGGCGGCGGCGGCTTCCTCGACCAGCGCCGCGTTCTGCTGCGTCACTTCGTCCATCTGCGTGACCGCGCGTGCAACCTGGTCGATCCCGGTGCTCTGTTCCTCGGACGCAGCCGCGATCTCGCCCATGATGTCCGTCACGCGCTGCACCGCGCCGATCACGTCGCTCATCGTGCGGCCCGCCTCGTCGACGAGCGCCGAGCCGCTGCGCACGCGCTCGACCGAGGTGTCGATCAATTCCTTGATCTCCTTCGCGGCGGCCGACGAACGCTGCGCGAGGCTGCGCACCTCGCCCGCCACCACCGCGAAGCCGCGCCCTTCCTCGCCGGCGCGCGCGGCCTCGACGGCCGCATTCAGCGCGAGAATGTTGGTCTGGAACGCGATGCCCTCGATGATCGCGATGATGTCCGCGATCTTGGCCGAGCTTTGGTTGATGTCGCCCATCGTGCCCACCACCTGCCCGACCACGACATTGCCCTTCTGCGCGATCTCCGATGCATTCGCGGCGAGCGCGCTCGCCTGGCGCGCGTTGTCAGCGTTCTGCTTCACGGTGCCCGTCAGCTGTTCCATGCTCGACGCCGTTTCCTGCAGCGCCGCCGCCTGCTCCTCGGTGCGCGACGACAGATCGATGTTGCCCGCCGCGATCTGCTTGGCCGCGGTCGCGATCGACTCGCTGCCGCCGCGCACCTCGGCAACCGTCTCGACGAGCCCCGTCTGCATCTTCGCGAGCCCTTCGAGCAGCAAGCCCATCTCGTCGCGCCGCGTCACGACGATCCGGCGGCGCAGTTCGCCCGCCGCGATCGCGTCGAAGTGTGCGAGCGCGTCGGTCAGCGGACGCGAGATCGCCTGGCGCAGCGTGACATACGACAGGAAAGCGGCCACGAGGCCCGCGATGAGCGAGGCGAAGGTCACGATGCGGGTCACGTCGAACACGCTCTGCGCGTGCTCGAAGCCCTGCTTCGCCTGGGTGAACTGGTAATCGCGCAGCGCCTGGCCCGCAACCGCGAAGTCGTTGAACACGACCTGCATCTGCTTGGCCTGTTCGACGATCCTGGCGCGGTCGTTCGAGAGCACCACCGGGCCGAACGCGTCGAACGACTGCTGGACCCGCTGCCGCTTCGCCGCCACGTCCTGCGCGAGACGGTCCTCGTCCTCGCCGCGCGGCAGGTCGAGATACTTCTTCCACCACATGTCGGAGGTCGCCCGCATCTCGTGCGAACGGTCGAGGGTCGCCTGCACGTCGGGCTCGCCCGCCATCAGCGCGGCGCGGTCGAGCGTAAGCCGCTCGCGCGCGGCGAACAGCTCGGCGGCCGCGACGTTGACCGCGCTCGGCATCTGGTTGGTGAACGTCTCGCGGTTGGCGTCGTTGGCCCGGCTCATCCCGATCAGCCCCAGTGCGCCGATCACGCACAGGAGGACCGAGAGAAACAGCATGGTGACGCCGATTCGTGCCCTGATCGTCAGGTTCTTCAGCATATCGTTCCCTGTCACGCTTCATGTAAACAAGACCGAAACAGGTGCGATTTCTCACCTTTTCGGGAGAAGCAAACGCTTCACTAGTTGCGTTTACGGCGCGAAACAAGAAGACTTAATGCGATTTTTATCCTATGACGAATAAAACAATCCATCGGTGCGCAATTCGAAACAATAAATAGCTGTCGAATTGCTTTCAAAGCGTCGCCGAGGGAAGCGCTCAGGCGTCGAGTTCGGCGCGTGTCGGGATCGACGGCTGCGCGCCCGCACGCGTGACCGACAGCGCGGCCGCGCGCTGCGCGAAACGGATCGCGCCGTCCGGGGCATCGCCCGCCGCGAGCCGGGCGGCCAGGCCGCCGATGAAGGTGTCGCCCGCCGCGGTCGTGTCGACCGGGGTCACGCGCGGCGCGGCGTAATGCTGCGCGCCGCCGTCGGCGAGGAGCGCGAACGCGCCCTGGCCGCCCAGCGTGATCAGCACGTTGCGCGCGCCCGCCGCCTGCAGCGCGCGCGCGGCCGCCTCCGCCTCGGCGGGGTCGCGCACCGGCAGGCCCGTCAGCGCGGCAGCCTCGACCTCGTTCGGGATCAGGTAGTCGACGAGCGGCAGCCAGTCGGCCGGCAGCGGCCCGACGGCGGGCGCCGGATTCAGCACGACCGTCTTGCCGTGACGCCGGCCCGCCTCGAGCGCGGCCTTCACCGTGTCGACCGGCGTTTCCAGCTGGCAGATCACCACGTCGGCGGCGGCGAACGCGGCGTCGTGCCGGGCGATCGCGTCGGGCGTGACCTCGCCGTTGCCGCCCGCGACGATCACGATCGTGTTCTGGCTCGCGTCGTCGACGACGATCAGCGCGACGCCCGTCGAGGCGGTCGTCGTGGTCGCGAGCGCGGCGCAGTCGATGCGCTCCGCTTCCAGCCCGGCGCGCAGCGCGGCGCCGTGGTCGTCCGCGCCGACGCAGCCGAGCATCGCGACGCGCGCGCCGAGGCGCGCGGCCGCGACGGCCTGGTTGCCGCCCTTGCCGCCCGCCGCCTGCGCGAAGGTGCGCCCCGCGAGCGTCTCGCCCGGCTGCGGCAGCCGCGGCGAACGCACCACGAGGTCCATGTTGAGACTGCCTACGACCAGCACCTGCCCGGCGTCGCCCGACGCCGCATCATTCTTCTTCACTTCAGTCATGCACCATATCCGGACCCCGCCGGCTCCACATACACCGCGGTCGATTCCCGCAATACCAGTCGCGGCGACACCACGCGCCGCCGCTTCGGTCCCGTCGTCGCGCCGCCGCTGATCCGTTCGATCAGCGTCTGCGCGGCCATTTCTCCCAGCGCCCGCACCGACTGGCCCACCGTCGACAGCGCCGGGTACGTATAACGCGACAGCTCGATGTCATCGAAGCCGATGATCGAGCAGTCGGCGGGCACGCGGATGCCGCGTTCCGCCGCCGCGCGCAGCGCGCCGATCCCCATCAGGTCGTTGCCCGCGAAGATTGCGCTCGGCCGGATCGAGTCGAACAGCCGCGCGGCCGCATGATAGCCGCCGACGCACGAAAAATCGCTTTCGGCGATCGCGCCCGGCACGATGTCGATGCCGCGCTCGGCCATCGCGCGGATGAAGCCGTGCACGCGCATCGCGCTCACCGCCGTCTCGACCGGCCCCGTGATGCAGCCGATCTTCGCGTGGCCGAGTTCGAGCAGATGGCGCGTCGCGAGGTATGCGCCGCGTTCGTGGTCGATCTGCACGAGGTCGGCCGCGAGGCCCTCGATATTGCGGTCGACCACGACGAGCGGCTCGCGCGAGTCGGCCAGCGTCTCCGCCAGCACCGCGTCGTCGCCGGCCGAGGCGATGATGAGCCCGTCGATGCGCTTTTCCTGCAGCACGCGCAGGTAGTTGCGCTGCTTCGCGGGATCGTCGTCGGAGTTGCAGAAGAACACGCAATAGCCGCTGATCGCGCACTGATCCTCGATGCCGCGCGCCAGCTCCGCGAAATACGGATTGGTGCTGTTCGGCACCACGAGGCCGATGGTCGCCGTCGCGCGCGCCTTCAGCGAGCGCGCCACGGCCGACGGCACGTAGTTGAGCTGGCGGATCGCCCGCTCGACTTTCGCCCGTACGTCGGCCGACACCGGCCGCGAGTTGTTCACCACGTGCGATACCGTGGTGAACGACACGCCGGCGATGGCCGCCACATCCTTGATCGTCGCCATTCCCGTTTTCTCTCTGGTTTGTTGTTTTCCCGCGCGCTAGGTCCGGGCGCGCCGGCTGCGATAGGTGTCGAGCACCACCGCCACCACGATCACCGCGCCGGTGATGATGCGCTTGGTCGGCTCGTTCGCGCCGATCTGCGCGAGCCCCGCCGCCAGCACCGAGATGATCAACACGCCGAAGAACGTGCTGATCACCGAACCCCGCCCGCCCATCAGGCTCGTGCCGCCGATCACGACGGCGGCGATCACCTGCAGTTCGAGGCCCGCGCCCGCGTTCGGATCGGCGGCTTCGAGCCGCGAAATCTGAAAGAGCGCAGCCAGCCCCGCCAGCGCGCCCATCAGCGCAAACACGAGGATTTTATACGGGCGCGGGTTAACCCCGGCAAGTCTCACCGCTTCTTCGTTGGTACCGATACCGATCAGATAGCGTCCGAATACCGTGCGCGTCAGCACGAACTGCGCCGCGATCATCACCGCGACCGCGATCAGGAACGCCGGCGAGATGCCGAGCGCGATCGGATTCGAGAGGAAATCGAACGCGTCGCCGATGTAGGCGGTGCGCGAATTGGTGAGCTGGTACGCGAGGCCGCGCGCGGCTTCGAGCACGCCGAGCGAGACGATGAACGACGGAATCCGCCAGCCCACCGTGATCGCGCCGGTCAGGGTGCCGGCGGCGGCCGCCGCCGCCATCCCGAGCAGCGCGGCGGGCAGCGGCCCCCATTGCCACTTGAGCGCGGCCACGCTCACGACCGACGCCGCGAGCGCGAGCACCGAGCCGACCGACAGGTCGATCCCCGCGATGATCAGGATGAAGGTCATGCCGACCGACATCACGACGAGATCGGGGATCTGGTTGGCGATCGTGCTGAAGGTGTCGTAGGTGAAGAAATGCGCGCTGAGCGTCGAGAACAGCGCGATCATCGCGACGAGCGCGCCGGCGAGGCCAAGGTAGTTGGACAGGCCGAGCCGCGCGCCGCTGCGGCGCGCGGCGGCCGGCTCGACGGACGGGGACGGGGCGCGGCCGTCGCGCCCAGAAACGGGTTGCTGGTTCATCACGAATGTCCTGGGTGTGAAACGCCTGCGCGATCGGCAGGCCGGGAAGCGTCGAGGGCGTGCAATTGGGCGTCGCGACGGGCGTAGCCGGCGAACGCGGCGGCGAGCAGCGCGTCCTGCGTCCACGCATCGCGCTCGAACACCGCCTCCATGCGGCCCGCCGACATCACGCCGATCCGGTCGCAGATCAGCATCAGCTCGCGCAGGTCGCTCGACACCACGACGAGCGCGCGCCCCTCGCGCGCGAGCGCGCCCATCAGCGCATAGATGTCGAATTTCGCGCCGACGTCGATGCCGCGGGTCGGCTCGTCGAACAGCAGCACGGCCATGTCGCGCGCGAGCCAGCGGCCGATCACGACCTTCTGCTGGTTGCCGCCCGACAGTTCGCCGACCGGCTGCGCCGCGCCGTGCGCGCGGATGCGCATCGCGTCGATCTGGCGCTGCGCGAGCGCGGCCTCGCGGCGCGCGTCGACGACCCCGCCGCGCGCCACGCGCGTCAGCTGCCCGAGCGAGACGTTCGCGGTGATCGAATGCGGCAGCAGCAGGCCTTCGCCCTTGCGATCCTCGGTGATCAGCGCGATGCCCTGCCGCACCGCGTCCGCTGGCGAACCGATCCGGACGGGTTGCGGCGGCGCGCCGATCGACACGGTGCCGCGCTCGGCGCGGTCCGCGCCGAAGATCAGGCGCAGCAGTTCGGTGCGGCCCGCGCCGATCAGGCCGGAGATCCCGAAGATCTCGCCCGCGCGCACCTCGAACGACACGTCGCGCACCGCCTGGCCGCGCGTGAGCCCGTCGACCTTCAGGTACGGCGCGCCGATGCGGCGCTCGCCGAGGTCGATCCGTTCGCCGATCTCGCGGCCGACCATCAGCGCGACGAGCCGGTCGGTGGACAGGTTGCCCATCCGGTCGACGTGCACGAGCCGGCCGTCGCGCAGCACCGCGACGCGCTCGGCGACCCGCGCCAGCTCCTCGAGGCGGTGCGAGATGTAGACGAGCGCGACGCCGCGCGCCTTGAGCCGGTCGATCTGCTCGAACAGCAGCTCGACCTCGCGCGCGGTCAGCATCGCGGTCGGCTCGTCGAGAATCAGCAGGCGGCAGTCGCCGATCAGGTTGCGGGCGATCTCGACCATCTGCTGATGGCCGATGCCGAGCGCGCCGACCGGCGTGTCCGGATCGATCGCGTCGAGCCCGACCTGCGCCATCGCGGCGCGCGCGTCGTCGCGCAGGCGGCGCCGGTCGATCACGCCGAAGCGGCGCGGCAGGCGGTTCAGGAAGAGGTTTTCGGCGACGGTCAGCGTCGGCAGCAGGTTGAGCTCCTGCATCACCATGCGCACGCCGAGCGCCTCGGCCTGGGTCCGGCTCGCGGGGGCATAGGGCGCGCCCGCGAGCTGCATGGCGCCGGTGGTCGGCGTGACGAGCCCGCCGACGATCTTCGAGAGCGTGCTCTTGCCGGCGCCGTTCTCCCCCGTCAGCGCCAGCGCCTCGCCCGGGTAGAGCGACAGCGCGACGTCGGCCAGCACCGGCTCGACATAGGTCTTGCCGATCCCGGACACCGTCAGCACGGGGGTCGTGGAAGTTGAATCTGGTGCAGTCGAATCCATCGCGATCCTGTTGCGCGACCGCGCATGGCGGCGGACGCGTATCGATGCAAGGACGGGAAACGCGAGGCGGCCGTCGTGATGCTCACTGCGGATAACGGCCGCCGCGCGTCGATCTTGAGCGGCGCCGCCGCCCACGCCCCGCTTACTTCTTGGTGACGAGATCGACCGGCGTCTCGACGACGCCCGACATTTCCGACTGTTTCTTGTGCTCGGCGATCGCCTTGAGCGCGGTGTCGATGCCGAACACCGCCTGCTTCGCCGCGTACTGATCGGCGGTGGCGAGCACGCGGCCGTCCTGCAGCATCGGCTTGATCGCGTTGATGTTGTCGTAGCCGACCACGTACACCTTGCCCTGCTTGCCGGCCGCGCGCACCGCGGACACCGCGCCGATCGCCATGTTGTCGTTGCCGGCGAGGAGCGCCTTCAGGTTCGGGTATTCGTTCAGCATCGCCGACGCGACCGTGTTGCCCTTGTCGATCTCCCACTCGCCCGACTGCACCGACACGACCTTCGCGCCCGCCGCCTTCATCGCGTCCTGGAAGCCCGCGGTGCGCTGCTGCGCGTTGGTGGTCGTCGACACGCCTTCGATGATCCCGACCTGGTCGCCCGACTTCAGCTTCTTGGCGAGGAAATCGCCGATCTTCTTCGCGCCCTTGCGATTGTCCGGGCCGACGAACGGCACGTTCAGGTGCTTCGACTTGAGCACGTCCGGATCGAGCCGGTTGTCGATGTTGACGACGATGATGCCCGCGTCGACCGCCTTCTTGACGACCGGCACGAGCGCCTTCGAATCGGCCGGCGCGAGCACGATCGCGTCGACCTTCGACACGATCATCTGCTCAACGATGCGGATCTGGTTCGCGGTGTCGGTCTCGTCCTTGATGCCGTTCGTGATCAGGTCGAACTGGCTGGCGTTGTGCTTCTGGTAATCCTTCGCGCCGGTCTCCATCGTCAGGAAAAACTCGTTCGCGAGCGACTTCATCACGAGCGCGACCTTCGGCTTGGGCGTGCTCTGCGCATGAGCGGCGGAAAACGGCGTGACGGCGGCGGCCACGCACAGAGCCGCGGCAGCCAGCACGCGACGACGGAGGGTGAATTCCATGCAGTTCTCCTTGCAAGGTGTGCCCGGCTGGACCGGGTGTCGTTTTAATGTTGAGCAAACGTTTGCGCGCGATAGCCCGACAATCAGGGGGTGGCATTGAATTCGACTTGGAGTCCCTGCGGAAAAGGTTGGCACCATCCCGTGATTACGCGCGCCGCGCGCCCCGGCCCCGTCTGACGGGTCTCGGGAAGCGCTTATGCTGACCTTTTCCCGCGTTTCGCGCAACGAAATCGACACAAATCTAGGGTTTATGCGGAGAAACGACTTCAGCTCCGTCGCACACCCGTCGCCATATAAATCAAACTTGTCTGATTTCGATTAAAAGACCCCGAGATTGCCGGCTCGGGTTGCCCTTCACGGCCCCGGGCGGCTCCCGCGGCTTGTCGCGTGGGACGCCCGGCCGGTCAGGATGGGGGGATGAAGCCGGCGAAGTCGCGCTGTCACGGCCCCGCCTCCCTGCGTCGACCGTCGGCCTGGCGGAACGACGGCACGTTCGTTTCCGGCTCAGCCCGCCCGACTTCGAGGCGTTGCTGTTCGAGCGCGGCGTAATGGTCCGCCACGAGACGATGCGCCGCTGACGCGGCCCATGCGGCGCGGGTTTCGCCCACCGGATCGCGGCCGGGCGTCGCCAGCCCGTTTCCGCCGCGCGTTCGACAGGACAGCAGCGGCGACCGAGGAGAGAATCGCGCTGCGTCCTGGCGAAAGTGATTCAAACCGAGGATCGATGAAACCGCGCTGCGGTCTCCGCAGCGCTTCGTCGACCTATTCCCGGCACACGGTCGCGACTACTCGGTGATTGCGCGATACGCCTTGTCCGCCTGGACGAAGCCGGCCCCGCTCTCATTGTCGCGACCCGGGGTTCCCATATCCTGGGCGGTCTTGCGCAACACGTCGTAGAGCTTCGCGGGCGTGGCCTGGGGCGCGGCCTGGCGCAGCAGCGCCGCGACCGCGGCAAGGTGGGGCGCCGCCGCCGACGTCCCGAAGAATTGCTGCGGATAGGCGTGGTAGTAGCGGCAGCTCAGGTTGTAGACGCCGAATCCTTTCGCGCTGTCAGGCTCCTTCCCGCCGAAGAACACCGAGCTCGCGCCGTCAGGTCCGACGAGATCCGGCTTGTTGTCGAGGTAAGCGCGGTCGAAAGGCCGGCCGTCGTTGTCGAACACCATCAGGCCGCCGCCGTGCGACGAGAAATTCTCGAGCTTCGCCGCGGTCAACGCGGGATCGCATTGAGGCGTATTCAGGTAGTCGGCCGCGCCCGCCGCGATCGCGTTCGGTGAGAGCGCGTGCCCATAGATGGACGCATCGGCGGTGCCGAAGCGATCGAGCACGACCTTGCCCCCCGTGAGCAGGCGGACGCGCCGGGGCGCCGGGCCGTCGAGCAACAGGATCCGCAAGGTCGCGGCGGACTCGCTGCCGACCAACTGGCTGCGCACGATGGCTTGCTGCCCGATGACCGACGCATCCGAGCACGAAGGATAGGTTCGCCCCTGGTACGTTACCTTGAGCGGCTTGCCGTTGCGATCGCCCAGGCAGAACTGGAGCGAACTGGCGCTGTTGTCGATCGGTTGATCCCAATACAGGCTGAAATTGAACGGCCACAGCGGCGCGTCGGAGAACTGTTTGACCGAATGAATCGGGATGACGTACAGCTTGGCTTTCCCCGCAGGATCGAAATCGAGCGGGCGACCAGGGGTGCCGGTGCCGTTCGGGTCCATCGGCTGATCCGAGAATTGCGCCGAATTGTTCACGTAGTTGGTATTCGCGGAACCCAGGGCGGCGTTGCCCGCCGCGCTGAAATAGGCCACACCGCGGTTCCTGACGACATGGTCGATCGCCGCGCCGACGATACCCGACTGAAAGGCCGGTTCATCGAAATAACCGATGTCGTCGACGATCACCTGCGCGCCGCCGCCCGCTACGCCCTGCGCATCGGTCTTGTTCCTGGGCAGGGCCAGCGTTTCGATGCCCTGGGCAAAATCGGCAATGCCTTCCCACGCGGTATAGAACGCAATGTTGGCGCCGGGCGCGACGTCATGGACGATTTCCGCCATCGCGCGTCCTTCGTCTCCGGTACCGGCATTCAGGCAATCCGAGGCGTCCTTCAGGATTCGGATCCTGCCGTTGCCCGGCAGGTCGCCGGTCGCGATGTCGTCCTCCATGGTGTCCTGGCGGCCGAAGTTCGCGACGTAATCCGCATCCTGGTTGAGTTGCTTGTTGCAGTTGAACGAGTCGGACAGAATCCCGACCGTGATCCCCTTTCCGTTCAACGCACTCCCTTGCTTGCCGAGCGCTTGCCTGAGCGAGCGGCTCAGTTGAGCGTAGTCCCCCTGCCCCTGAACGGAACCCGAGCGGGTGGCCCTGGCCACTTTGTTGATGCGCTTGATGTCCTGAATGGCGGCCGCCTGGTCGATTTTCGAGACGGGAAGACGGCCGCTGATGTAGTTGCCGTAGACCGCGATGGTCTTGAACCCGAGGCGTTCGAGCTGGGCCACCGTCTGCTGCACGTTCTGGTGAGCGATGACGTCGACGCTGATGTATTGCTCCGCTTGAGGCGCCGAGCTGCCGGCGTTTCTTGCCGCCTGGGCGCGCTGCGACGATGCGCTCAGATTCGTCAAGGCCGGGTCGAGCTTGGCGGTATTGTTCTGGATGCGTTCCTTGACCGATTGACCGGACGGCATGGATTCCAACGCTTGGGACAAGGTCGCGGACGCCCCGTCGGCAGGGGACGCGGACTGCGCGCTCGCGGCAAGGGAAAGCGTTCCGAGCGAAGCAATCAACATTGCGGCGGCGGTATTCGTATTGATTGGTTTCATAAATTGATATCCGAATCAAATTGCTTGATAGATAGCGGCGGCGATGCGCATCCATTCGGCGCAATGCAGGTCGATCAAGCAGGGACGATGAAATTCCATCGAGGGCGAATGACACGAGCACAGGCACGGAAAGCCCGTCTCGATGCCGGAGCCTCGAATCGGAAGCGCGCAGTCACGGCTTGCGGCAACGCAATCGGCCGCAATCCTCCCTCGCCGTGCGTGAATGGCGATGTGGAATGCGCGGGGGTATTTGGATAAGCCAGTGATTTACTAAGGCGATTTGTTCATGATCGATGGCCCTTTTGTTTACTGGATTTGATAAACACGTGATATATCGCAACGTGCATGCGCCGGCTTCTTGGTATGTCCGGCTTGCGGTTAAATATAATATGTAATTTTTAGTAATGGAACAAAAATATCGCTCGCCGCGAGTACCTCATTCAATTAAATCGCGCAGAGATTCAATTAAAAGAAAGTAAACCTATTCCGTAAGGTCGAACGATGATTTCGGATGACGAACGAAGGTGCGGGCGATCACGATGCACGGCGCACGTAGCGACGCTCGCGCCATCCAGGCGAACGGTCCTTCCCGGCCGGGTCCGGCCGGAAGACATCCCCTGCCCGGCGCCGACGAGCGCGTCGCGAATCCCGCGCGAGCGCGAGGCCCGCATGTCGCGCGTCCGTGCAGTGGCGCACGGCCACCGTCGTCAACAGCGTAGCGAGCGGCGTCTCGCATGTGCCCCGTTCGCGCGCGATGATCCTGTACTGCGACTTGCGCACGCTGCGCGCCAGCACGGCCGGCTCGCTTGATGTCAAGCGGCCGTAACTGACTGCCGGGGCTGGCCGGATCGTCGCGCCGCACGCGCGCTATGCGGCTGGCGGAAGGCCCGGGTGCAGCGCCAGCGCGAAATCGAACCAACCGGACAAGGCCCGCGACATGAGGGTGTCGCATCGACCCACTACGTTACGTCGACGCGCCCCGAGGCATTCGTCCGCCGAAGTCAAGCCGGGACATTTTGCGAAGTGAAGTGTGATCTCGGGCGATTTTTCAAGAAACCGCCCGTTGCGAGCGGGATTTTATGCTTGACGATCAACGAGATGAATTCGAACGGGATCGACTCGATGAGGGAAAGCTGCGCGTGCACGACGCGTCGCCCGCCGCTCGGCCACGCCGGTCGGCTGCGCGTCGCAGCGGGTCTTGCCGGACCGCGTGCGGCCCGGCGTGGCGCGCGTCAGGCGGCTTCGCGCAGCTGCCCGGCGATCTCCGCTTCCGTCAGGTGCGGCGCGAACATCTCGATCAGCCGGTAGGCATAGGCGCGCAGGAACGCGCCCTTGCGCAACCCGACCCGGGTCGTGCTCGCCTCGAACAGGTGCTGCGTGTCGAGCGCGACGAGCCCCGCGTCGCGCTGCGCGTCGTAGGCCATCGCGGCGACCACGCCGATGCCCATGCCCAGCTCGACGTAGGTCTTGATCACGTCGGCGTCGATCGCGGTCAGCACGACGTCGGGCACCGCGCCCGACTTTGCAAACGCCTGGTCGATGTGCGAGCGCCCGGTGAAGTCCTGGTCATAGGTGATGATCGGATACTCGGCGATGTCGTCGAGCGAAAGATTCTGCCGGCCGACCAGCGGATGATCCTTCGGCACGACCACCACGTGGTGCCATGAATAGCACGGGAACGTGACGATATCCGGATAGCGGTCGAGCGCCTCGGTCGAGATGCCGAGGTCCGCCTCGCCGCTCAGGATCATCTGCGCGATCTGCTGCGGGCTGCCCTGGCGCAGCGCCAGATGCACCTTCGGGTAGACCTCGGTGAACTGGCGGATCACCTTCGGCAGCGCGTAGCGCGCCTGCGTGTGGGTGGTCGCGACGACGAGATGGCCGCTGTCCTGGTCCGCATACTGGCGCGCCACCCGGCGCAGGTTCTCGGCGTCGAGCAGCATGCGCTCGATCAACTGGTGCACCGCCTTGCCCGGCTCGGTCAGCCCGGTCAGGCGTTTGCCGCGCCGGATGAAGATGTCGACGCCCAGCTCGTCCTCGAGATCCTTGATCTGCTTCGAGACGCCCGACTGCGACGTGTAGAGCACGTTCGCGACTTCGGTCAGGTTCATGTTCTGGCGCACGGCCTCGCGCACGAAGCGCAGTTGCTGGAAATTCATGGGTAAGCCTCTTTCCTAGGCGATTATCGTTGTTGGTCTGGACTGCCTGTTGAATTCATTGCGCCGGAAACACGCGCACCGCGCGCGGCACCACCGTCGCGCCGTCGCCGACCTCGAGCGACAGCGCGCGCCACGCGTCGCGGTCCAGCTCCGCCTCGAGCAGACGGCCCGCGGCGCGCGTGTGCAACTCGACCCGCACCGAGCCGCCGAGCGGCACCACGCGACGCACGTCGACCGCGATGCCGTCCTGCCGCGCATCCGCGCGCGGCACCAATTGAAGATCGTGCGGCCGCACGAACGCGAACGCGGGGCCGGCGAAATCCGCATCGACCGCGATCGGCGCGGCCGCGCCGTCGGCGACGAAGCCCTGGCCGCCGACCGTGCCCGACAGCCGGTTCGCCGCGCCCAGGAACTCGTAGACGAACGCGCTTTGGGGATGATCGTATACCTGCTGCGGGCTGCCGACCTGCTCGACCCGGCCGTGATTCAGCACGACGATGCGATCGGCGACCTCGAGCGCCTCCTCCTGGTCGTGCGTGACGAAGATCGTCGAGATGTGCAGGTCGTCGTGCAGACGCCGCAGCCAGCTGCGCAGCTCCTTGCGCACCTTCGCGTCGAGCGCGCCGAACGGCTCGTCGAGCAGCAGCACCTTCGGCTCGACCGCGAGCGCGCGCGCGAGCGCGATGCGTTGCCGCTGGCCGCCCGACAGCTCGGACGGATAGCGCTCGGCGAGCCAGTCGAGCTGCACCAGCTGCAACAGTTCGTGCACCTTGGCGCGGATCACGGCGTCCGACGGCCGCTCGCGGCGCGGCTTCACGCGCAGCCCGAACGCGACGTTCTCGAACACCGTCATGTGGCGGAACAGCGCGTAGTGCTGGAACACGAAGCCGACCTGCCGCTCGCGCGCGCCGACCGACGCGACGTCGAGGCCCTGCAGCACGACCTGGCCGCCGTCCGCGTATTCGAGCCCGGCGATCACGCGCAGCAGCGTGGTCTTGCCGCAGCCGGACGGCCCGAGCAGCGCGACCAGCTCGCCGGGCGGGAAATCGAGCGAAACGTGGTCGAGCGCGGTGAAGTCGCCGAAGCGCTTGTGCAGATTACGTACGGTGATGCCCATCTGGTGTGCCTCTTTACGGATTCGACGATGCGGTGACGGGGCCGGCATGCGCGGGGGCGGCGTCGCGCGCGCCCGCGAGTTCGGCCGACAGGTGGCGCTCGGCGAGCAGCTTGAGCGCGAGCGTCACGAGCGCGAGCAGTGCGAGCACCGACGCGACCGCGAACGCGGCGGCGAAGTTGTATTCGTTGTAGAGAATCTCGACGTGCAGCGGCATCGTGTCGGTCTGGCCGCGAATGTGGCCGGACACCACCGACACCGCGCCGAATTCGCCCATCGCGCGCGCATTGCACAGGATCACGCCGTACAGCAGCCCCCACTTCACGTTCGGCAGCGTCACGCGGCGGAAGATCTGCCAGCCCGACGCGCCCAGCACGCGCGCGGCCTCCTCCTCGTCGGCGCCCTGCGCCTGCATCAGCGGGATCAGCTCGCGCGCGACGAACGGGAAGGTCACGAAGATCGTCGCGAGCACGATGCCGGGCACGGCGAAGATGATCTGCACGTCATGCGCCTGGAGCCAGGGGCCGAACCAGCCCTGCGCGCCGAACAGCAGCACGTAGATGAGGCCGGAGATCACCGGCGACACCGAGAACGGCAGGTCGATCAGCGTCGTCAGGAGCGCCTTGCCGCGGAATTCGAACTTCGCGATCGCCCACGATGCGCATACGCCGAACACGAGGTTGAGCGGCACCGCGATCAGCGCGACCGTCAGCGTGAGCTTGATGGCCGACCAGGCGTCCGGATCGGCGAGCGCGTCGAGATAGAAGCCGACGCCCTTGCGCAGCGCTTCGACGAACACGGCGGCGAGCGGCACGACGAGAAACAGCGCGAGGAACAGCAGCGCGCTGCCGGTCAGCAGCCAGCGCACCGCGCGCGATTCGCTGACGGGATCGAGCCGGCGCGCGGCGCGGCGGGCGGCGTCGGCCGCGGGTGGGGTGGGCAGCACGGCGGTGGTCTCCCGGGTCATTGCGCGGCTCCCGTCGCCAGCGCGGCCGGCGCCGGGCCGCCCGCGCCGCGGCGCGTACGGCGTTGCAGATACCACTGCAGCGTATTGATCAGCAGCAGCATCAGGAACGAGACGACCAGCATCACGACCGCGATCGCGGTCGCCCCCGCGTAGTCGTACTGTTCGAGCTTGGTGATGATCAGGAGCGAGGTGATTTCCGACTTCATCGGCACGTTGCCGGCGATGAAGATCACCGAGCCGTATTCGCCGAGCGCGCGCGCGAACGCGAGCGCGAAGCCCGTCAGCAGCGCGGGCGTCACGGCGGGCAGCACGACCCGGCGGAACGTGAGCCAGCGCGACGCGCCGAGGCACGCGGCCGCCTCCTCCTGCTCGCGTTCGAAATCCTCGAGCACCGGCTGCACGGTGCGCACGACGAACGGCAGCCCGATGAAGGTCAGCGCGACCAGCACGCCGAACGGCGTGAACGCGACCTTGATGCCGAACGGCGCGAGGTACTGGCCGATCCAGCCGTTGCTCGCATACACGGCCGCGAGCGAGATGCCCGCGACCGAGGTCGGCAGCGCGAACGGCAGGTCGACGATCGCATCGACGACCCGCTTGAACGGGAACGTGTAGCGCACCAGCACCCACGCCACGAGAAAGCCGAACACCGCGTTGATCAGCGCGCCGCCCAGCGCGGCCGTGAAGGTCAGCCGGTACGACGCGAGCACGCGCGGCGAGGTGGTCGCCGCGACGAACTGCGGCCAGCTCAGCGTCGCGGTTTTCAGGAAGGTGGCGGCGAGCGGAATCAGCACCACGAGGCTCAGATAGGCCACCGTGATGCCGAGCGTCACGCCGAATCCGGGCAACGCGCTCGGCTTGCGGAAGGTGAACGTCGTCATGCGTCTTGCGGTTCCAGGGTCATGCACATGGGATTCACGCCGACAGGCGCGCCTTGCGGGCGCGCCTGTCGGCGGTTCGATGGGTCGGCGGCGTCGCGCGCCGCCGGCTCGCTCATTGCGGCACGTAGATCGAATCGAACACGCCGCCGTCGGCGAAATGCGTCTTCTGCGCATTCGTCCAGCCGCCGAACGTGTCGTCGACCGTGTACAGCTTGAGTTTCGGGAACTGCCTGGTCAGCGCGGCCGGCACGTCCTTCGAGCGCGGCCGGTAATAGTTGCGCGCGGCGATTTCCTGGCCCTGCGGGCTGTACAGGAAGTTCAGGTACGCCTCGGCCAGCGCGCGCGTGCCTTTCTTGTCGACCACCTTGTCCACCACCGCGACGGGCGGCTCGGCCAGGATGCTGACCGACGGCACGACGATCTCGAACTTGTCGGGCCCGAACTCCTTGAGCGACAGGAACGCCTCGTTCTCCCACGCGATCAGCACGTCGCCGATGCCGCGCTGGACGAAGCTCGTGGTCGCGCCGCGCGCGCCCGAATCGAGCACGCCCGCGTTCTTGTACAGCTTTGCGATGAAGTCCTTCGCGGTCTGCTCGTTGCCGCCCGGCTTGTGCTGCGCGTACGCCCACGCCGCCAGGTAGTTCCAGCGCGCGCCGCCCGAGGTCTTCGGATTCGGCGTGACGATCGACACGCCCGGCTTCACGAGGTCGTCCCAGTCCTTGATGCCCTTCGGATTGCCCTTGCGCACCAGGAACACGATGGTCGACGTATAGGGCGACGCGTTGTCCGGCAGGCGCTTTTGCCAGTCCTTCGCGAGCAGCCCCTTGTTGGCGAGCGCGTCGATGTCATAGGCGAGCGCGAGCGTGACGACGTCCGCCTGCAGCCCGTCGAGCACCGAGCGCGCCTGCGCGCCGGAGCCGCCGTGCGACTGCTTGAAGTTGACGGTCTCGCCGGTCTTCGCCTTCCACGCCTTGCCGAACGCCTGGTTGAAGTCCTGATACAGCTCGCGGGTCGGGTCGTACGACACGTTCAGGAAGGTGGTATCCGCGTGCGCATGGGCCACGACGCCGAGCGCCGCCGCCGCGCCGAGCGCGAATGTCGCCATCAGGCGGCGCACGCCGCTCGCTAACCCCGTGTTGCGCTTGACCATCCGTTGTTCTCCGGTGTGTGGTGGTTTGTTGCAGATGCCGAGCCAGTCTAGCGAACACCTTTCATCATTAAAAATAATCGTTCCTCATTTTTTAATACCCAAAAGTGGTAATGACGGCCTGATCGGCGGCTGAGGCAGATGGAGCGGCGCTGTGACGGCGCGACGAGACGGCGAAACCGGCGCGATAGCGACGAACTTCACGTAACACTTGAATTTCGCCGGATACTGTATAAAAATACAGATCACTGTCTATCCATACAGTCATGCCATGATCAAACTCACCGCCCGTCAGCAGCAAGTAGTCGACTTGATCCGCCGCGCGATCGAGCGCTCGGGGTTCCCGCCCACCCGCGCGGAGATCGCGGCCGAGCTGGGTTTCAGCTCGCCGAACGCCGCCGAGGAACATCTGCGCGCGCTGGCGCGCAAGGGGGTGATCGAGCTGGCGGCCGGCGCCTCGCGCGGCATCCGCCTGCTCGGCCTGGAAGATGTGCCGCACCAGCTCACGCTGCCGCACGCGACGCTGATGCAGCTGCCGCTCGTCGGCCGCGTCGCGGCCGGCAGCCCGATCCTCGCGCAGGAACATATCTCCCAGCACTACGCATGCGACCCGGCGCTGTTCTCCAGCAAGCCCGACTACCTGTTGAAGGTGCGCGGCCTGTCGATGCGCGACGCGGGCATTCTCGACGGCGACCTGCTCGCCGTGCAGAAGCGCACCGAGGCGAAGGACGGCCAGATCATCGTCGCGCGGCTCGGCGACGACGTCACGGTCAAGCGCCTGAAGCGCCGCCCGGGCGGGCTCGAGCTGATCGCCGAGAACCCCGATTACGACAATATTTTCGTGAAGGCCGGCAGCGCGGAGTTCGCGCTGGAGGGCATCGCCGTCGGATTGATCCGCTCGGGCGAGCTCTGATCGCCGCTGATCGTCATTCCGTCGTCCGTCAGGATCTGGAGAACACCATGGAACGCCTTGCCCGCCTGCTGCCTTTTCGTCCGTTCGGCCGTCTGCGTCACCTGCGCGGCCGCACGCCCTGCGCGCCGCTGGCGGCCGTGCAGCCCGCCGCGGCCCCCGAGGCCGGGCAGGCTTCGCTGCTGCCGTCGTCGCTGCCGGCGTTCGCGCGCGTCTCGCTGAATGCCGGGCTCAATCACGCCGAGCCGGCGCGGCGCGCGCCGGTCCGCGTCTATCACGGGCAATCGCGCGTGATCATGGTCGGCACGCTCGACGCCGTGTGCCGCATGATCGATCGCTGCATCGCAGAGGAACGTTCCGCGGCGTAATCGTGTCTCTGCTACGGAACATTTCCGACGGAGGCCGATTGAACCCATCCACGAGCCGGACCAGCCGGCTCAAACCGATACTGATCGTCGCCATAGTCGCCGCGATCATTGCGATTATCGTCTACGCGTATGTGTCGCCTTATCTCGCGCTCAGGCAACTGAAGCAAGCGGTCGACGCGCGCGATGCGCAGGCCATCAGCGCATACGTCGACTACCCGGCGCTGCGGGTCAGCCTCAAACAGCAGGTCACCGGTGAGCTGATGCGCCGTATCGACGCGCGGCAGCGCGACAACCCGCTCGCGATTCTCGGCGCGCTGGTCGGCTCCGCGTTGATCGGCCCGCTGGTCGACGCCTATGCGACGCCCGACGGCGTGGCCGCGTTGCTGAGCGGCATGCCGCCGCGCGGGCAGCCCGGTGAGCAGCCGCCGAAGCTCGACAACGCCCCCGCGCAAGCGGCCGGCGCCGCGCCGCCGGCGTCCAGCGCACCGCCCGACGCCGACGAGGCGTCGCCGCAAACCAGCGCGGGTTACCGGAATATCGACGAGTTCGTGGTCACGTATCAGCGCAACACGGGCGACGCGCGTTACGCGGCGATCTTCCACCGCGACGGCTTGTTCGGCTGGAAACTGTCGGCCATCGACCTGCATTGACGAATGCCGCGCAAGGTGCGACCGGGGTCGCGCCGCCTGCGCGCGGCATCGGGTGAGACGAGCATCTCACCCCGTCGCACGCCACGCTCAGTGGCTGGCGGCCGCTTCCTTCTCCTTCGCGCTCTCCGCACGCTGCTCCGCCGACGACGAGCAGGCCACGAGGATGCTGCACGACACGCGGTCGAGCAGCTGCGTATTGCCCGAGCCCATCCACCAGCGCGACAGCCCGCTGCGGCAGCGATGGCCGACCACGACAAGATCCGCGCCCAGCTGGGTCGCGAGATTCGCGATTTCGTCGATGGGATAGCCGAACGCGAAGTGGCCCTGCGCCTGTACGCCGCGCTCGGTCAGCCAGTTCACACCTTCCGCCAGGATCTCCCGCGCGGTTTCCTCGAAGCGCCCGCAGGCGACATCGGTCAGGAGTCCCGCGCTCTGCGCGATGCTCGTGCGCATGTCGACCACCGACAGCAGGTGGGTCTCGGCCTTCAGCTCGAGCGCCAGATCGGCGCCGCAGCGCAGCGCCTTGCGACCCTCGAGCGTGCCGTCGTAACACAGCAGGATTTTCTTGTAGCTAGCCATGACGCCTCCCATTTGTGACAACGCGGCCCTTGAATCAATCATGGTGCGTCGCAAATTTTGATGCAAGGGATGGAAAACGCTGATGCGCGGCGTCGTGCAAATCCGCGATGATGCACTGCACGAACACGGTCCGGCGCGCGCCGGACCCGTGCATCGCGCGCTGAAACCGGGCAGCCGATGCACTAGAATGGCCCGCTCGTCTCGACCGATTCCAACCACGCGTGCCGCCCATGCCCGTCGCACCGATCGATTTCCAGGAAGTGAAAAAAAGTTACGACGGGCGGCTCGTCGTCGACGGCCTGTCGTTCCGCGTGCAGCCCGGCGAGTGCTTCGGCCTGCTCGGTCCGAACGGCGCGGGCAAGACCACCACGCTGAAGATGCTGCTCGGCATCGCGCATCCGGATGCGGGCGCGATCACGCTGTGCGGCGAACCCGTGCCGCGGCGCGCGCGTCACGCGCGGCAGCGGGTCGGCGTGGTGCCGCAGTTCGACAATCTCGATCCCGACTTCACGGTGCGCGAGAACCTGGTCGTGTTCAGCCGCTACTTCGGACTGTCGGCCTCGGCCGCGCGCGCGCTCGTCGCGCCGCTGCTCGAATTCGCGAAGCTTGAGAACAAGGCCGACGCGAAGGTCGGCGAACTGTCCGGCGGCATGAAACGGCGCCTGACGCTCGCCCGCGCGCTCGTCAACGATCCCGACGTGCTGGTGCTCGACGAGCCGACCACCGGCCTCGACCCGCAGGCGCGCCACCTGATGTGGGAACGGCTGCGTTCGCTGCTCGCGCGCGGCAAGACCATCCTGCTGACCACGCACTTCATGGAGGAGGCCGAGCGACTGTGCGACCGCCTGTGCGTGATCGAGGAAGGCCGCAAGATCGCCGAGGGCGCGCCGCGCGCGCTGATCGAATCGGAGATCGGCTGCGACGTGATCGAGATCTACGGGCCCGAGCCCGCACGCCTGCGCGACGAGCTGGCGCCGCTCGCGGCGCGCACCGAGATCAGCGGCGAGACGCTGTTCTGCTATGTCGCCGATCCGGAGCCGATCCACGCGCGCCTGAAGGCCCGCGGCGGGCTGCGCTACCTGCATCGACCCGCCAATCTCGAAGACGTGTTCCTGCGGCTGACCGGCCGCGACATGCAGGATTGAACGATGGACACCCGCCACTACCCGCTCGCCGAGCCGCGTCCCGCGGACTCCCGCTTCGCGCTCGCGCTGCCCGCCAACGCGACCAACTGGATCGCGGTCTGGCGCCGCAACTATCTGGTGTGGAAAAAACTCGCGGTCGCGTCGATGCTCGGCAACCTCGCGGATCCGATGATCTATCTGTTCGGGCTGGGGTTCGGGCTCGGCCTGATGGTCGGCCGCGTCGACGGCGTGTCGTACATCGCGTTTCTCGCGGCGGGCACGGTCGGATCGAGCGTGATGATGTCCGCGAGTTTCGAGTCGATGTATTCGGGGTTCTCGCGCATGCACGTGCAGCGCACCTGGGAAGCGATCATGCACACCCCGCTGTCGCTCGGCGACATCGTGCTGGGCGAGATCGTCTGGGCCGCGAGCAAGGCCGTGCTGTCGAGCTGCGCGATCATGGTGGTGGCGGGCCTGCTCGGCTATGCGAGCTTTCCGTCGATGCTGGTCGCGCTGCCCGTGATCGTGCTCGCGGGCCTCGCGTTCGCGAGCGTGGCGATGATCGTCACCGCGCTCGCGTCGTCCTACGACTTCTTCATGTTTTATCAGACGCTCGTGATGACGCCGATGATGCTGCTGTCCGGCGTGTTCTTCCCGATCACGCAGTTGCCGGCGTTCGCGCGGCACGTCGCGTACGCGCTGCCGCTCGCGAATGCCGTCGACCTGATCCGTCCGGCGATGCTCGGCCGCCCGGCGAGCGACGTCGGCGTGCACCTCGCCGTGCTGGCCGCGTACGCGGCGGGCGGCTTCCTGGTGTCCGCGCGCCTGTTCAAGCGGCGCATGATGCGCTGACCGGGCGTCACGCGCGCGTCACTCGTCGTCGTCGCTCCAGGGGATGTCGACGTCGGTCAGGAACGCGACGGTCGCGAGCGGGCCGCCTTCGTAGCGGCCCGGCTTGCCGTCCGCGCGATGCCAGTCGACGCGGAACATCGTGCCCGGATCGTCGGCCACCAGATAGACCGTGCGCAGTTCCTCCTCGTCGGCTTCCTCGACCGGGCCGTCGAACGACACCAGCATCTTCTGCGGCCACAGGCCGTTGACGGGATCATAGATGCGCTCGCCCTGCGGAATCTCGATGCTCGCCTCGACGCCGATCGTCGCCGACGCCTCGATGATCATCTTGCCGAGCGCGTTCAGCACGGCCGTCGCGCGCGCCGAATTGGCCTGGCGGATCGCCAGGTCGCCGCGCGTGAGCGCCTGTTCGAGCTTGGGGTGTACCTTGTGTTGCGTCATGCGTTTTCCTGATTGCTTCTGAATAATGGCCGGGCCGGCGCCGATGACCGCCCCGGAAATCGACTGGCGCCGCGAGCGGCGCTCAGAAACCGAGCGCCACGGCGGCAAGCCCGCTGATGATCCCGAATCCGACCACCAGCAGCGCGACGAGCGTGAGCATGTACGGCTTGAACGAACGCGCGAGCATCGCGAGCGACGGCACGCTGATGGGCGGCAGCGTCATCAGCAGCGCGGCGGCGGGGCCGACGCCGATGCCGAGCGTCAGCATCGCCTGGATGATCGGCACCTCGCCCGCGGTCGGGATCACGAACAGCATGCCCGCCACCGCGAAAGCGACGATCCAGCCGAGCTGGTTGCCGATCTCCGGGCCGACGTGCGGGAACAGCCACGCGCGCGCCGCGCCCAGCAGCAGCACGAGCACGATGTACTCGGGGATCAGCCGCAGCGCCATCCGCGCGAACAGCTTGAACCAGCGCACGAACGCATGGCCGGCGGCGGCCTGCTCGGCGGTCAGCTGCGCGAGCCGCGCCTCGTCGAACGGACGCGCTTGCGGCGCGGCGAGCCGGTTCAGCAGATAGCCGATCCCGAACACCATCGCGACGCCCAGGACGAGCCGCAGCGCACTCCACTGCCAGCCGAGCACGAAGCCCATGAACACGAGCGCGGCGGGATTCAGCACCGTGTTGCCGAGCCAGAACGCGACCGCGCCGCCCGGCGACGCGTCGCGCTCGCGCAGGCCCGCCACCACGGGCGCCGCGCAGCAGGTGCACATCATGCCGGGCAGCGACAGCAGGCCGCCCGCCGCGACGCTGCCGAACCCGGTCCGGCCGAGCACGCGCGCGACCCAATGAGCGGGCAGCAGCGCCTGGACGCCGGAGCCCAGCAGCAGGCCGAGCACCATCGCCTGCCAGATCGCCTTGCCGTATGCCCACGCGTAATCGAGCGCGGCCTGCAGCGACGGCGACGGCGGCGTGGCGGCCCCGCCCGTCAGGATCGACTGGCCGATCGAATGATGTTCGGCCGCGGTGAAGGCCTTGTGGTAGTAGGGGAACCACTTGACGTAGAAGAGCCCCGCCACGGCGAGCAGCAGGAAGGTCATCCATCCCAGCGCCGAAGGCGGGGCGGTTCGGGTTGTATTCATCGTTGTTCTGATACGGAAACGGAATCGGAGCATGCGCATCGCCCATCGTCCCGCCCCAAGGCGCGCCGAGGGCCGCGACCCGAGCCGACGCACGGCGTCGGAACGACCGGCTTGCAACTGCGAAACGGTGGATTATCTCACGGTGGGGGCCGCCGGCGCGCCCTTCTCGCGACAGGCACGCCGCGCGCCCCGGTGGTCGCGAAGCGCGACACCGGGCTCATGCCGACGAGGCCGGCCGGTTTGTTGCGGCGCACGACGCCGCCCGGCCCGCCCTGATGCGCCGAGTTACGGCGCGGGATTCGGCTGCAATTCGTGCAGCGCGGCGATTTCCGCGAGGATCTCGGGCGTCAGCTTCACCTCGAAGCTGCCAAGGTTTTCCCGCTTCCGAATGCCTGCCGTGAATGCCTCGCTGTCGTCTGTCGCCGGACGACCCGCTTGCGCAAGCTGCGCGAGCCGCGACGTCACCCACATTGGGCCGGAGCCGGGATGTCAACGCCCGGGTCCGCTTGCCGAACTGCTCGTGGCTGGTGCGTACGCCGGCGGGATCGTAATGCCGGCCGCCCTGTTCCCAAATAGTTCGGCGCGCGCCAACGACGTGAACACGTCGATGATCTCGTCGAACTCGCCGGCACGATCGAGGGTGACAATCGGGTTCTCCAATTCAGCCTCAAGCGAAGACGAAGCGCCGCGGCGGGCAGCGTCGGCGCAGAGGGCCGACCGGTGTTATCTCGCGTGAGGGCCGCGCGAGCCTCCGGCCGGCACCGCCGTGATCGCATCGACCAGATGATCGCGGAACGCGCGCACCGAGGTCGGCAGGTCGCGCCCCGCCATCGTCTGCACCTGTATGCTGCGCTCGCTCAGTTGCGGATTCGAGAGCGGCACCATGACGAAACCGTCCGCGTCGCAGCGGTCACGCACCGACAGCAGGCCGGCGAACATCACGGCGCCCATGTGCTGCGCATAGCGGTACATCAAGGCCGTGTTGTTGCTGGTCAGGTCGGGCTCGAGCAGCACGCCGTCGAGCGCGCACGCGATGTCGATCAGTTCACGCACCGTGGTGCCCCGCTCCGGCAGCGCGTGCGGGTACTGCGCGATGTCGGCAAGCGACACCACATCGCGCGCCGCGAGCGGATGGTCGCGCCGCATCACCGCATAAATGGGCGCCCATTCGGTATGCTCGACGCGCACGCCCTTCTCCGGCGCGAGGCTGAAGGTCAGCGCGACATCCACGTCGCCGTCGCGCACGCGACGCGTCGCATCGGCCGGCGATACGACCCACACCGAGAAATCGACGCCTGGGTGGCGCGCCTTGAAGCGCGCAAGCACACGCGGCAGGAAGTCGATCGCGAACCCCTCCGAACTGGCGATCTTCAGCAGGCTGCCGTGCAACGCGTCGAGCCCGCCAATCACCTGCATCACCTGCTCGGCCTCGAGCAGGCTGCGCTGCGCGAAACTCAACAGTCGCTCACCCGCCTCCGACAGCGCCATCCCGCGTGGCCGTCGCTCGAACAACGGCGTGCCCAGTTCGCTTTCGAGCTTCGCAATCTGGCGGCTCACCGCCGACACGGCAACATGCAGCCGCGCGGACGCGTCGCTGAGCGAGCCGGTGCGCGCCACTTCGACGAAGTACCGCAATCCGAGACCGTGCAGAAAGGCCGCCATCGTTCTGTTCCTCGGCCGCATGCGGCCGTTACGCTTTGCTATTTTGGCAAATGAAGATTCGAAATTTTATCATTGTGGCAAAAAAAGCGACTTTCTAGAATCGATCTCATGTCGGCCCCCTGCATTGGCGCGCCGCCACCGGAAAGCCTTGCACGCGCCCAGCAGCAAGCGCCGGGCATGCGCTCCACCAACCGTCTTGCGCAGAACCACAGGAGACCCGTCGTGAGCCGCACTGCCGCCATCCAGCACGCCCTGAACCAGTTCGAATCCGGCACGTTCTTCGCCACCCTGAGCCGCCGCGTCGGCTTGCGCACCGAAAGCCAGGACAGCGGCTCGGCCGCCGCGCTGCGCGCGTACCTGACCGATGAGATCGCGCCCGAGGCTGAGCACCTCGGCTTTGAGATCCGCATCGTCGACAATCCCGTCGGCGGTGGCCCATTCCTGCTCGCATCGCGGCACGAGGACACCGCGTTGCCGACCGTGCTGATCTACGGCCACGGCGATGTCGTGCGTGGCTACGACGCGCAATGGCGTGCGCCGCTGTCGCCGTGGTCCCTGACCGTCGAGGGAGACCGCTGGTACGGCCGGGGTAGCGCTGACAACAAGGGCCAGCACTCGATCAATCTCGCCGCGCTCGCGAGCGTCCTGGCCGCCCGCAGCGGCCGCCTCGGCTTCAACGCGAAACTCCTGATCGAGATGGGCGAGGAAACCGGCTCGCCGGGCCTCGACGCGCTGTGCCGCCGCGAACGCGACGCACTCGCGGCCGATGTGCTGATCGCATCCGACGGGCCGCGCGTCGCCGCCGAGCGACCGACCGTCTTCCTCGGCTCGCGCGGCGCGGTTAATTTCACGCTGAGCCTGCACGTCCGCGACGGCGCCCACCATTCGGGCAACTGGGGCGGGCTGCTGCGCAATCCAGCGATCGTGCTGGCGCATGCGCTCGCGAGCCTTGTCGATGCGCACGGTGCGATCCGCGTCGACGACCTGCGCCCGCCGCCGATCCCCGCCGCCGTACGCGACGCGCTCGCCGACCTGGCGGTCGGCGGCGGGCTCGGCGACCCGGCCATCGACGCGAACTGGGGCGAACCCGGCCTGACCGCCGCCGAGCGCGTATTCGGCTGGAATACGCTCGAAGTTCTCGCATTCAAGGCCGGCAACCCCGAGCATCCGGTCAATGCGATCCCGCCCGTCGCGTATGCGCACTGCCAGTTGCGCTTCGTCATCGGCACCGACTGGAAGGCGCTGCACGCGCACCTGCGCGCGCATCTCGACGCACACGGCTTCGCCGACGTCATCATCGACGTCGAGCGTGGCACGCCGGCGACGCGCCTTCCTCCCGACGATCCGTGGGTATGTTGGGCCGTCGCGTCGCTGGCGCGCACGACCGGCAAGAAGCCCGCGATCCTGCCCAATCTCGGCGGTACGTTGCCGAATGACGTGTTCTCCAACACGCTCGGGCTGCCCACACTCTGGGTGCCGCACTCGTATCCAGCGTGCGCGCAGCATGCGCCCGACGAGCATCTGCTTGGCAGCGTCGTATGCGAAGGCCTTCAGATGATGGCCGGACTCTTCTGGGATCTCGGCGACGCCGCGCCACTCGTTTGCCGCGCGGTACCCGACGCCAAACGCTGACGCGCCACGCCTGCATGTCAATCGTCCACACCTCGACGGAACAAGGACAAACGATGAACACTACGACCCCGGCCACACTGGAGAGCGCTCGCCCCGGTGCCGCGACAACACGTCGGATCATCATCGCTGCGTCGATCGGCAACGCGCTTGAATGGTTCGACCTCATCGTCTACGGCTTCTTTGCGGTGACGATCGCGAAGCTGTTCTTCCCCGCGACGAGCGAAGCAACGTCGTTGATGCTCACGCTCGGCACGTTCGGACTGTCGTACCTGATTCGGCCGATCGGCGGCTTCGTGCTCGGCGCGTACGCGGACCGCGCCGGACGCAAGGCATCGCTGCTGCTGTCGATCGGCATGATGATGGGCGGCACGCTGCTGATCGCCGCGATGCCGACCTATGCGTCGATCGGCATCTTCGCCCCGCTCGGTATCATTGTGTCCCGGCTGATGCAGGGCTTTTCCGCGGGCGGAGAATTCGCCAGTTCGACGGCGCTCCTGGTCGAACACGCCCCGCAGCGGCGCGGCTTCATGTCGAGCTGGCAGTTCGCGAGCCAGGGGCTTGCGACCCTGCTCGCGTCGGGCTTCGGCGCGCTGCTGACGAGCACGCTAACGCCCGCGCAGCTCGAAAGCTGGGGCTGGCGCGTACCGTTCCTGTTCGGCCTTGCGATCGGGCCGATCGGGCTGTACATCCGCCGCTACCTCGATGAAGGCGTCGAGTTCAAGATGCATGCGCACTCGGAAGCGCCCGTACGCGAACTGTTCGCGGACCAGAAGATATGCGTGCTGCTCGCGATCGGTGTGCTCGTGATCTCGACTGCAGTCAACTACATGGTGTTGTACATGCCGACCTACGCGATCAAGCACCTCGGCCTGCCCGCATCGAGCGGCTTCACGGCGACGCTCGCCACCGGCATCGTGCTGACGCTCGTCACGCCGCTCATCGGACACTGGTCGGATCGGGTCGGGCGCATCCGCATCATGACGGTCGCGGCGCTGCTGATGCTCGCCACCGTCTGGCCGGCATTTGCATGGCTCACGCACCATACGTCGTTCGCGACGATGATCGCTGCGTTGATCTGGATCGGCGCGCTGAAAGCGATGTATTGCGGCGCACTGCCCGCGCTGATGGCCGAGCTGTTCCCGGCACAGACGCGCGCAACGGGGCTCGCGGTCAGCTACAACACGGGCGTAACTCTGTTCGGCGGCTTTGCGCCGTTCGTCGTCACGTGGCTCATCAGCGCGACCGGCAACCGGCTGTCCCCGGCGCTCTACCTGATGGGCTGCGCACTGCTGAGCCTCTCCGCATTGTGCGTCGTGCGCAGACGCATGAGGATACGCTGATCGACACAACGGCCATGGCCTGCGCGACAACGCCCGCCAACGCGGAGCCGATCGCCGCCCCAGCCTTTCACGGCGCGGGATTCGGCTGCAATTCGTGCAGCGCGTCGATTTCCGCGAGGATCTCGGGCGTCAGCTTCACCGCGAGGCTGCCGAGGTTTTCCCGCAGTTGCGCGAGCGAGGTCGCGCCGATCAGGTTGCTCGTCACGAACGGACGGCTGTTGACGAAGGCCAGCGCTAGCTGCGCGGGCGACAGGCCGTGGCGCTTCGCGAGCGCGACATAGCGCGACGTGGCCTGCACGGCCTGCGGCTTGCTGTAGCGCTGGAAGCGCTCGAACAGCGTGATGCGCGCACCGTCCGGGCGGGCGCCCTCCTCGTACTTGCCGCTGAGCCAGCCGAACGCGAGCGGCGAATAGGCCAGCAGGCCGATGCGCTCGCGGTGGCTGAACTCCGACAGGCCGTTCTCGAACGTGCGATTGAGCAGGCTGTACGGATTCTGGATGCTGACGATGCGCGGCAGGCCCAGGCGCTGCGCCGCCTGCAGGAACTGCGCGACGCCCCACGGCGTCTCGTTCGACACGCCGATGTGCCGCACCTTGCCCGCCTTCACGAACTCGGCGAGCACGCTGAGCGTTTCCTCGATCGGCACCGTATAGGCGTCGTCGATCCACGGGTACGCGGGCCGGCCGAACGTCGTCGTGCTGCGGTCGGGCCAGTGCAGCTGGTACAGGTCGATGTAATCGGTCTGCAGCCGCCGGAGGCTGCCGTCGAGCGCCTCGGTGAGATTGGCCCGGTCGAACTGATTGCCCTCGCCCCGGATATGGCGGGGATTGTGCGGCTGGCGCGCGGGCCCTGCGATCTTCGTCGCGATCACGACCTTCGCTCGCCGCGCCCGATCCTGCGCGAGCCAGCTGCCGATGTACTGTTCGGTGCGGCCCTGCGTCTCGGGCCGGGGCGGCACCGGATACATCTCGGCGGCGTCGATCAGCGTGACGCCCGCGTCGACCGCGTGGTCGAGCTGCGCGTGTGCGTCCTGTTCGCTGTTCTGTTCGCCCCATGTCATCGTGCCGAGCCCGATCAGGCTCACTTCGACGCCTGAATCGCCGAGGGTGCGGTATTCCATGTGCGGTTTCCTGGTGCGCCGGCTTCGCCGCGTCGTGCGCGGTCCGGCTGGGTGAAGGGTGGAAGGCGTTCATGCGGCGGATGCACCGGACCGGCGCGAACGCCCTGCCCGGCCGCACCCGGCCGCGAAACTTCCGAACTGTACCGTTAACGCGCCCCAGTCCGCACGACCCGCACCCTCCGTTCCGACCCGCCGCCCGGCATCACGCGGGGCGCTGGATCATGCAGGTCGCCGACGCATGCGCGACGATCTTGTCGTCCGGCGTCTTCAGCGTGCCCTCGGCCACGCCGAGATTCTTCGACAGATGAATCACGCGCCCTTCCGCGATCAGGTCGGTGTCGCGCGGCACCGGCCGCAGCATCTTCACATGCAGGTCGATCGTCCCGTAGCCGATGCCCGCGTCCAGCATCGTATGCACCGCGCACCCCGTGACGGAATCCAGCACGGTTGCCGCGAAGCCGCCGTGCACGCCGCCGAGCGGATTCAGATGGCGCTCGTCGGCGCGCGCGCTCATCTTCACGTAGCCGACCTCGACGGTCTCGGGGCGCATGGGCATGGTCTGGGAAATCGACGCGAGCGGCACATCTCCCGCAACGGCAGCACGCAGCAATTCAATGCCGGACATCGAAAGCGGATTCATCTGGGCGACTCCTGGAGGTGACATCGACAACGCGATCGTTGCCAGCGAGGTTGTGAGTTCCAAAACAGAACTCATTATTCGTATGCCGCCGAAACCTGTCAACGCGGAAATGCCGTTTCACTCGAATGTCCGTTCTACAATGGAACCCGCAATCCCGCGAACCCTCCTGGCGAGACTTGATCATGAAATGGGATGACGTCGGCTCGATGCCGTGTTCGGTCGCGCGTACGCTGGCGGTGCTCGGTGATCGCTGGACCATGCTGATCCTGCGCAACGCGTTCTGGGGCATGCGGCGCTTCGACGCGTTCCAGGCCCAGCTCGGCGTGACCCGCCACGTCCTCGCGGAACGCCTCGCGCGCCTCGTCGACGAAGGCGTGCTGGTCAAACACGCCTACCAGGAACGGCCGCCGCGCTTCGAATACCGCCTGTCGGACAAGGGACGCGATCTCTATCCGGTCCTGCTTGCACTGACGGCCTGGGGCGACCGCTGGAAGGACGACGGCGCGGGACCGCCGGTCGTGCTCCGGCATCGCAGCTGCGGCCATCTGATCGAGCCGGTGATGGTGTGCTCGGCCTGCGGCGAAGCGCTCGATCCGCGCGCGGTCGAAGCGCTGCCGGGCCCGGGCTGGCCGCGCGAGACGGCCGCCCCGGATGAAGAGCCGGCCGCCGGGGAGCCGGCCGCCGGATGACCGGCCGTGCGTTACGCCTGCACGTTGACACCGCCGGGCGGCGCGCTCTTGGTCATGCGCGCCACCATTTGGGCGATTGCCTGCTGCAGCGCGCCTGCAATCGCCTGCGCCTGTACCGTGAGCGCCTGACGCTCGGTATCGCTGCGCGCCTGCGCGATCTGCTGCTGGATCTGCTGGAGTTGCTGCTGCAGGCGCTTGATGTTCTCCTGCTCCAGGTTGGTCGTCGGATCGCTCGCGCCGCCGGAATCGCCGAGCCCTGCGATCGGACCCGGCCCCTTGCGCGGCGCGGCGGCGCCCTGCACCGGCGCCGCCGCGCCCGTCCCCGTTTGGGCATCGTTGCCGTTCGTGCCCGCGTGGGTCGTCGCGGGATTCGCCGCCGTCAAGTAGCCGGACGAACCGGATGCCCCTGCGACTGGTTGAATCGTCATGTCGTTAACTCCGTATGAATGAGCGCTCTCAGATGCGTGGAACGGCCGGCGCACCGGTTCTGCTTCACGCACGACGACATAACGGCCGGCCGCCGGGCAACTTGAGCGGCCACCGCGCACTTCTTGACCAGCTGACACCGTCATCGATAGGCTGGCGCTTCCGCCACCTCGCGCCGCTCACACCATGATCACCTGCTATCTGCGCTACATCGTCGACCCGGCGAAGCTCGATGAATTCGAGATCTACGGCAAGATGTGGATTCCGCTCGTCGAACAATTCGGCGGACAGCATCACGGTTATTTCATGCCGTCGGAGGGCGCGAACGATGTGGCGCTCGCGCTGTTCTCCTTCCCCAGCCTGGCCGCCTACGAGATCTACCGGGAACAGTCGAAGCACGACCCGGCGTGCATCGCGGCCTTCGACTACGCCGCCAGGACCCGCTGTTTCGAGCGCTACGAGCGCAGCTTCTTCAGGCCCGTGTTCCGCTAGCCGGCCGCGGCCGACAGCGGAAAGCACGGAAACTGGCGCCCCGCGCGCGCACGGCCCGCGCATGGCATGGCCATTGATCGCCATCGGGCCGCCCATCGTGCGGGTCGGACGATACAATTATTCACAAATCAGCCTCGCTACGCGGGAAGCCCCGCGCATATACTCGAAGCGCATCGTCTCCTCGTGCCGATGGGTCTGATGCAAAGAAAGCCCCCTGCTGCTCTCTCGCGGTTCGGGGCTTTCGCATTGGCGGGCGCGCAACTCGCCGGCTCCTCCGAGTTGCGTCGCGACAAGCGGCGAACCAATGGCGATTTTCATCGGCAAGGTTGCGCCGACGCGGCAATCAAGGAAGAGGCAGAGGCGGCCCGCCATCGCACCCTTGCCTCATCAGTTGCTTTCGAGATCCCCCATCGACGGAATCGTCTACGCCTGCCGCGATGGAAGTGCGCGGCGAAACCACCTCGACCGATCGCGACAACGCGCGCCGGACCGACGGTAGCGACAACCCCGTGGATGACGCCCTAGGCCGCGGTCTCGACGCGCAGGCCCGCGGCCTGCCACTCCGGGAACCCGCTCGCGAGCCGGCGCGCGCGCCGGCCCTGCGCGCGCAGGGCGGCGACCGCGTCGGCGGACAGCGTGCAATACGCACCCCGGCAGTACGCGACGATCTCCTGGTCGCGCGGCAATTCCGCGATCCGGCGCGCAAGCGCCTCCAACGGGATATTGATCGCGCCGGGCAGATGACCGAGCGCGTATTCATGCTCCGGACGCACGTCGAGCAGCGTCACGCTGTGCGCGTCGAGCCGGGTCAGCAGTTCCTCGCGCGAGATCGCCTCCAGGCGATCTCGGTGCGCGACGCTATCGGCAACGAATTCGCGCAACGCTGCGCGATTGGACTCCGCAAGCCCGCGCAACGCCGCCAGCACCGGCTCGATGGGCCCCGCCCCGAGCCGGTACAGCACCCGCTTGCCGTCTCGGCGCGCCTGGACCAAGCCCGCGCGGCGCAGCGACTGCAGATGCTGGGATGCATTGGCGACCGACAGCGCCGTCAATTCCGCCAACTGTTCGACCGAACGCTCCCCCTGCGCTGCATGCTCGAGCAGCGCCAGCCGATGCGGATGGCCAAGCGTTTTCGCCAACTCCGCCAGTTCGCCGAAAATCTGGGTCGGGATATCCATGCCTCGCATTGTCACAAAGACGGACGTCAGATTCAATCATTCAATCATTTAATTGAATGATGTGCTAGCATCGATCCCCTCCTATTCATCTCCACCTATGAACGGAAGAGCCTCGATGACACCGCTCCTGGAAATCTTGCTGCACGCGACGCTGATCGGCATCGGCGCGACTGCCGTACTTGACCTGTGGGGCGCGCTGCTGAAGCGCGCGCTGGGAATCGCACCGTTGAATCTGCGGATGGTCGGGCGCTGGATCGGCCATGTCGCTCAAGGGCGCTTTTTCCTTGGCAACGTGGCGGCCGCCGCGTCGATCCGAGGTGAGGCATTGATCGGCTGGGCGATCCATTACCTGAGCGGCATCGTCTTCGCCCTGGCGCTGGTCGCCGTGAGCGGCATGGATTGGCTGCGCGCGCCCACGCTCGTTCCTGCGCTGTCGGTCGGCATCGGCACCATCGTCCTGCCGTTCTTCGTGATGCAGCCGGGCATGGGCGCTGGAATCGCCGCATCCAACACGCCCAAGCCGAATCAGGCGCGCCTGCGCAGCCTGTTGAGCCACACGGTGTTCGGCGTCGGGCTCTATGGCGCGGCCGGATTGCTTGCCCTGTTGCGTACCGCCTGACTCCGCGCGCCCGGCGGCGAAGCGCGTCGCCGGGCATCGTCCACGCAGCGCGGCGGCCATTCCGGGAGGCCCGACGGGGAAATCACGCGCTTGATTTCCCCGGCCCCGCCGGCGGGGCAAGCCAGTCGCGTGTCCCAAACGGCGGGCGCGGCACGCGCGTGCGCCACCAGCGCCACATCACGAGCGCGCAGATCCCGAGCAGAGCCAACACCAGCACACTGCCTTCCGGCCCCGCCGCGCCGCCGCTCAGCAGCGGATAACCGAGCGGATGCGAGGTGAACAGTACGCCCTCGATCATCCGGCCGCTGTCCGCCGCGCCGTACACGAACGATTCGCCCCAGTCCCACGCCGCGTGGAAACCGATCGCCCACCAAAGCGAGCCGGTATACCAGAGCGACAAGCAGAACAGCAGGCCGAACAACATGGCCACGGCAAGCCCGACCGGCGTTTCCCCCGGGCTGAAGCCATGCAATGCGCCAAACAGCACGGACAACAACAGCGCCGCCCACCAGAATCCAAGCCCGCGCGCCAACGTGTATTGCAGATAGCCGCGCAGCAGCATCTCCTCGAACAGCCCGGTCATCGAGAAAATGAACGCCCATTGCAACCCGTGCACGAGCGCCTGCCCGACGTCGGCGGATGGCGCGTCGAGCCGGATCCAGCCGGCCTGAACCTGAACCAGCACGAGCGCCGAGATCGCGACGATACCCGCCAGCGCGCCCCATCCGAAGCGCCGCACGCGGGCTTCGCCGAGCAATCCGTAGAACCGCGGCGAACGACGCTCGAACCGCGCGACACCCCACGTCGCAATGAGTACGGCCGCCACCTGCACGCACTCCATCAGCGCCGCGCCCGCGATCGAAAACCCCGGGTCGCCCGGCATCGGCATCAAGCGGTGCGACGCGAACACGAGCCCGGCCGCCACGGCGGCGAACAGCACGGCAAACGACAAGGCCGCCCACCCCGCGCGCAAGCCGTCGCCGCCGAGGAACACGCGGCGGAAACGGGAACGCGGGGTGGCGGGCTGGAGAGACTCGGCGGATGCCGAAGGACGAACGGTAGGTTTCAAGCGCGCTCCTGGTCGTCATGAGGGAAGCCGCATCGTCTCGCCGATCGCAATCCGGTGCGGGCGCGGGTCATTCTGCCACTGCCGTTCGCCGAACACACCTGTCTCGCCCACGACGAACCGGACGGGCCCGGGCACGCGAAGGCAGCCGCGATCCGGCCGCCCGCCCCGCCGGACTTGCGCGGACGGGGCTGTGCTACGCTTCGCGCAGTCACGAACAAGAACGGGATTCGCGGGCGGCCACACCTGCGCGGCCGCCCGCGCCAATCCAGCACACACACTGAAACGCGGGGAATCACGATGAAACGAGGGCTCTGTGGCGCGCTTGCCGGCGCGGTGCTCCTGTCCGGATGCGCCACCCAGACTTACGACAGCATGAGCCCCGCGCTCGCCTTGATGTCCCAACAGCAAAAATGCTATCTGATCGCCCGGACCACCTCGGCGGCGGCCATCTGGCGCGACGACGGCATTTCCGTGCGCGAAGCGCACGCGCGACTGGATACGGTCATCACCCCGATGCGCGCGCCGGACGACTACAAGGCCAAGCTGCACGAAGGCATCGACGCCACCTACCAAAGCCACGTCACGGCGCAGCAGTTGTTCGCCAACATGAAGAGCGTGTGCCGGGCGGAAAGCGCCCGGGTTCCGGCGGTCAATTAAGCGCCGGACCACGGAAAATACGCGCGTTGGCCGAGGCCGGGGCGCGCTTGCCGTCCGTGCGCGGCCGCCGCGCCAACGCGCATGCGCCGCAACCGGACCATGCCGCGGCCCGGCGCGCGGAACCCGTCCAGCGGCCGCGCCGCGCGGTGTACTCTATACTTGCGTCCTTTTGCTGTCGCGGCGAGTTGCCTCCGCGCCCCGCGCCGGACCGATTCCGGTACGACGCACGCGGTGAGGCCTGAGCCGCCGAGCGTGCGCACGACTCGCCCCAATCGACCCAAGCATGATGAATTCGCAGGAACACCCCACTCGCCCCACGCCCCGGCGTGTCTCGGTCGCGCCGATGATGGACTGGACCGACCGCCATTGCCGCTCGTTTCACCGCGCGATCTCGGGCCATACCTGGCTCTACACGGAAATGGTGACGACGGGCGCGCTGATCCACGGCGACGTCGCGCGCCATCTCGCGTTCACGGCCGACGAAGCACCGGTTGCGCTGCAGCTCGGCGGCAGCGAGCCCGATGATCTCGCCCGCGCGGCCCGTCTCGGCGAGCAATGGGGCTACGACGAAATCAACCTGAATTGCGGCTGTCCGTCGGAACGCGTGCAGCGCGGCGCGTTCGGCGCCTGCCTGATGAACGAGCCCGCGCTGGTCGCGGACTGCGTGAAGGCCATGCGCGATGTCGTGTCGGTCCCGGTGACCGTCAAGCACCGGATCGGCGTCGATGCGGTCGAGGACTACGCGTTCGTACGCGACTTCGTCGGCACGGTGGCCGATGCGGGCTGCGAGGTATTCGTCGTCCACGCGCGCAACGCGATCCTGAAAGGCTTGTCGCCGAAGGAAAACCGCGAGATTCCGCCGCTCAAGTACGACTACGCCTATCAGCTCAAGCGCGACTTCCCGGATCTCGAGATCATCATCAACGGCGGCATCAAGACCCTCGACGAAGTCGCGCTGCACCTGCAGCACGTCGACGGCGTGATGCTCGGCCGCGAGGCCTATCACAACCCCTACGTGCTGGCGGACGTCGATGCGCGCTTCTACGGCGCGACGACCGCCGCGCCGAGCCGGGAGGAAGTGGAAGCGCGCCTGATCGACTATTGCGCAACGGAACTCGCGCGCGGCACCTACCTGGGTGCGATCGTGCGGCATGCCCTCGGCCTGTACCGCGGTGTCGCGGGCGCGCGCGGCTGGCGTCGCGTGCTGTCCGACAACAAGCGTCTGGCCCGCGGCGATCTCGCGATTTTCGACGAGGCGCGGGCCCACCTGACACGCCCCGATGAAATTTTTGAAAAAGGGGCTGTACAAGATTAAATAAGCTTCGTATAATCTCGCTTCTCTGTTGATGAACAAGCAGCGGAGAGGCAGAAAAAGCCAGTGGTGGCTGTAGCTCAGTTGGTAGAGTCCAGGATTGTGATTCCTGTCGTCGTGGGTTCGAGTCCCATCAGCCACCCCAAGAGATTCAAGCAAAAACAGGCACTTAGGTGCCTGTTTTGCATTTCACGATACGAATTTCGGAACGAAGCCCGCTCAACAAATGAACTGCACCCCAAAAGTTGGACACTGCTCCAACCTTTGGGGTGTTTTTCATGACGAAATATGACGAGCCGTTTCGGCCGCAGGTTGCTGGAAGGAAACGTGAGCACCCGAACGCTCGCGGTCCGTCACGGGGTTGGGCGCACGGTCATCCGGCGCTGGGTGGCGAACTATCGGGAGCACGGCATAGCCGGGCTGCGCCGGAAAGTCGGACACTACGACGCGCAATTCAAGTTATCGGTACTGCAACGCATACGGCGCGACGGGCTGTCGTATGGTCATACGCTTCATGACGGCGTGATCATCGGCGTTCATCGTCAACATCGCCATCGCGACCACCTCGGTGCCATCAGCCCCTTTCCATGCGCGCCACACACCGGCGACGCAGTACGGTTGCCAGTCGGCCCACCAGATCCGATACCGGGAGTGCTTGCCCGTCACCCAATTCGGCTCATAGACCCATTTGACAGGGATAAGGCAGCGCTGCCCCGTGCGCCAAGGCGTCCGATATGTTGGCTTCTCACCTACCGTTTCCGCGCGGGCGTTGACTGTCATGAACCGCTTTCGGCAGGCTGAACCTTGGGCATCATCCCGAAGTTCGCGATTACAGCGTCAGCGTCGTCACCTGCAGCACGCACGATCGGCGCGGCGTAGTCCGGCCAAATCTCGTCGTTCCACGGTGAGCGCCAGTGAAGGTCGCGAAAGGCGTCGACCCTTAACTCGCTCATGCCGAAACCCTCGCCCGGCGCGCGGTAGGCCACGCTCGCAGAGTGCGCGCTCTTCGGCGCGCCGTTTCACCAGGCCAGGAAGCATGCGTCCGCCCGAATAGACCCACTGCGGCCGACCCGCGTCCGATCGGTTCATCGCGCAGCACGCGCCTCGCCAGTCGCCAGCGTTGAAACGCCTCACTGCGGCACTGCCGCAGTACTCCGACGTGCCTACGTTGTAGGCGAAGCTCACCGCGGCCGCGAGTTGGTACGTGTGCCCCCTCAGCCCCGGCGTGCACTTCAGCACCGGCTCGGCGTGTGCGATGAGCTGTCGCTCGAGCGACTCGCGACACTCGGCCTCGCTGTACCGCTGGCCGACGACGACGTTCGTCGTGTCACCCATGCACTTCGTCGGGATGCCAACCGGATCGAGGTAGCCGACCAGCTTCGCCCCCTCGAACTTCGGGGACGATGGAAACAAGAAGGGCTGCCGCAGCAGCCCCCCCCTCGTAATGAAAAAGCCGCCCGAGGCGGCAGTGAAACATTTTTGAAAGCGTACGATTGTGTCAAAATACCCGCACTTTCTTTCATTTTTTAAACATATCTTTCGTTGTACGCCACACCGCACCATTGACAGATCGGGAATTTTGTGAAACGCCTCGCCATTTATATGTTCTACGACCCGGACGGCATCGTAGACGACTACATTTCTTACAAGCTCAAATCCTTGGCCGCACATTCTTGCGATCTATTGGTTGTGGTCAATGGAGCTTTAAATGAGGATGGTCGTGAGAAATTGACGCGTATTAAGGCGCAGGTGATTGTGCGCGAAAATAAGGGATTTGATGTCTGGGCTTACCGCGAAGCATTGCTCACCATAGGATGGAGCCGACTGTCCAAATACGACGAAGTCATCCTCTTGAATTACACATTCTATGGCCCTCTGTTTCCTTGGTCCGAAATGTTCGATGCAATGGATGGCCAATCTGTAGATTTCTGGGGTATCAGCGCACACAAAGCGATCGGGAACTCTTTCGCAGATGGCGTTGCGCTTCCTTATCATATCCAGTCGCACTTCATCGCAGTACGTCGAAAGATGTTAAAGACGGCGCATTTCCAGGAGTACTGGGAAGGCATGCCTCAAATCAAGAGCTACAATGACTCTGTGCTACTCCATGAATCGCGTTTCACAAAGCATTTCGCGGACCTGGGATTCTGTCATTCAGTTTACGTAAAAGATGAAGATAGTAGCTCGCCATACCCTATCTTCCATCATGTCGATGAAGCAATCCGGAATAGATGCCCCATTCTGAAACGCCGGATTTTCTTTCACAATCCAGTCTTCATGGACTTGAATGCCATAAATATCAACAAGGCGCTCGATGTTGTTCGTGATATGACGGACTATGATCTATCGTTAATCTGGAAAAACATTACTCGAACGTCTGTTCCTAGGGACCTTTACACAAACACATCTGGCCTACACATTCTTGCTCCGACTCCGTCCCCACAATTTCAGGGGAAGCGAACCGCAGCGTTAATACATGCAGTCGATGCGGAAGGACTCATCGGAAAGGTATCCTACCTCCGGAGCCTTCCCGACGATTGTCTACTTTTCATTTCGGCGCGTTCGGAGACTGCTGCCGAGCAGATTCGTGCCGCCTTAACAGAAAAGTGTGTGACCCAAAAGGCGCAAGTGATCGCACTTCCGGATGATTGCGACGACATGGACGCTATGCTTGTTCAACAGCGGCATGTGTTTGATGATGGCAAGTTTGATTTTGTGTGCAAATTGGTATTTCAATCGACAGATGTCCAAAATCAAAATGTCGATGCATATCGGCAGGAGCACTCTCTAGAGAATCTCGTGAGTTCTCCGGGGCATGTGAATGCGCTTCTTGATCGAATGCAGCGAGCTCCAGACCTAGGTATGCTCATGCCGCCGCTTGCCCACGTTGCTCAGTTCACTTTGGGGCATTCGTGGTGGGGAATGAATATCAACTGCAAATATATTGCCCTGCAGTTGGGAATTCAAATCCCGTTCGACTCGTTCACTCCACTTGCGCCGCTTGGTCGCATGTTCTGGGTCCGGCCTGCCGCATTGAGGAAGCTATTCGCGCGCAGCTGGACAAATGAGAGCCTCAGAGTAACTGCGGGCGAAGCACACAAGACCATGACGGCGCTGCTCGAGCGGATTCTTGCATACTGCGCCCTAGACGCGGGATTCCTAGCGCAGTGCGTAATGACGCAGGACCAAGCCGAATTTAACTATACGAAACTGGAGTACAAGGCTCAGCGGCTCGCCGCACATCTCCCAACCGGAAATATCATTGATCAGATTGAGCAGATGGAGCTTTTCGCCAAGCTTTCGGAGATTCTGCCACCGGGAACCTCGAAGCAAAAGATCGCTTACATCGAGGGGCTTGTGGGGTTGCGTGAAGCGCTGGCAACCGGTGGTGACCTAAATGACGCTAGACCTGTCGGTGAGGAACCTGCACAGTGAACAGTCCAACGTCGGACTGAGTAACCAAAAGAAGTTTGCCGCCCGGCCAGACAAGTTGGAGCAAAGCCAGATAGAAAGTCAACTGGCTCTGGCTGGCGCAGCGAGATCAGATTCATCGCGACACCGCGGATCCACTTCCAGTCGATCGTATGCGAGAACGCCCAATCGCAGAACCGGGGGGCGACTCGACCGCCTGATCGTCACCGCACACCGCGCGATCCTGGCCGCCCGCCCTCTTCATCGCGCGCTTGCTCGCACGGAGGCTCGACGACTCGGTACGCGGCGAGTGGTCGGGATAAAAGACGTCCTCGGACAGGGCGCGACGAGCCTTTTGAGATTTCATGGCGGATATGGACAGGAAATAAAAACTGAAGAATTCCGGTCGCGTATAATCTGGGCACAAAACAAACACGAGACCCCATGAAAATTACAATTTTTTGCGTCGTTCTCACGCTCACCGGATGCGTTGGCGTCAGCGTGATTCCAACAGCCGATGGGGGATACACGGTCGCCCCCGCCGCCACCGGAGGTTTCTGACCGACTGCGGACAGGCTTCGCAGCCCGCGCCCGCGCAAAGCCCGCTCCTCGGCGCACCGTTTCACGGTCAGGCAACACGTGGCCGGCGGCAGCCGGCTGCTGTCAGCTTCGTTCAGCGCGCGCCACGCCAGTCTCCCGCGTAGCCACCTCATCGAAGATTCAAGCAAAAAGCCCAGTCCACGGACTGGGCTTTTTGTTTTCCGGATGCCGATCGCCGCGTTCCCTCCTTCAAGGCCTCGCCCGGCTCATCGCCGCAACCGGCCCGACCTGCGCGCATCCTCCCGCATCAAACCACGCTCGCCCCCAGCAATTCCCGGTCGACCGTCGCGCGCGCCGTCTCGAACACGCGTTCGATCACCCGGCGCTCGCTGAGCAGCAAGCCGTCGACATGCACGAGCCGCCAGTCGATCACCACCGCGTCGCCTTGCAGCACACGGTAATGCGCCTTCTCGCCGACCCACACCTGCTCGGTCTTCACCTCGATCTCATAGCCCTTGTAGGCCTCACCGAAGTCGCCGATATCCGTTCCCCTCGGTTCCATCCCGCCTCCTTCGCCCCGCGCTGCGCGGATCAATCGTATTCCTCGGCCAGATAGGCCTTGCCGTCGTCGGTGATGTCGGCGCGGTCCGGGCCGCTCTGGTAAACAAAGCCGTCATTGAGCAGTTCTTCGAACGCGATGCGGAAACCGGCCGGCAAGGGCCGGCCCGCGCCGAACTGGTCGATCCATTTCAGCGCTTCGATCGCTTCGGGTGTGAGGGTGGGAAACATGGGCCGCCTCCGCCGTCGGTATCATTTCATCCTAGCACTTTCCCCGTGCCGGAAAGAAATGCCGTCGACGGGCGGCCCGACGCCGGTCAAAGGCGTGCGATCGACACCTCGGTCGACTTGACGAGCGCCACCACCTCCGCGCCCACCTTGAGTTCCAGTTCGTCGACCGAACGCGTCGTGATCACCGAGGTGACGATGCCGAACGGCGTATCCACGTCGACCTCGGACACCACCGGCCCGCGGATGATTTCCTTCACCTTGCCCTTGAACTGATTGCGTACGTTGATTGCGGTAATGCTCATCGGGTCATCGCTCCAAAATTCGAGTCATACAACAGTGGGTCACGGACGGTGGCGTCACACCGCCCAGCGAATCCGGGCGACCACGTCGTTCCCGGTCAAATGCGCGGCGCCGGTCTCGACCGGCGCGCGCGCACCGTTCGACAGCACCCGCTGCAACACGCGTGCCTCCAGCGTCGCGAATCCGCTCGACGCGCGCGCGCGCGGCCGTTCGAGCGGCACCGCCTGATCGAGCGCGATCCTGCCCTGCTCGACCAGCAGGATCCGGTCGCCGAGCGCGACCGCCTCCTGCACGTCGTGCGTGACGAGCAGCGCGGTAAAGCGGTGCTCGCGCCACAAGCGTTCGATCAGGCCATGCATTTCGATGCGGGTCAGCGCGTCGAGCGCGCCGAGCGGCTCGTCGAGCAGCAGCAGTTGCGGCCGATGCACGAGCGCGCGGGCCAGTGCGACCCGCTGGCGCTGGCCGCCCGACAGCTGCGCGGGCCAGTCGTTCGCGCGCTCCGCGAGCCCCACTTCGTCGAGCACCGCGCGCGCCGCCTCCTTCGCGCCGCGCCCGAGCCCGAGCATCACGTTCTGCAGCACCGTCTTCCACGGCAAGAGGCGCGCGTCCTGATACATGATCCGCGTATCGAGCGGGCCGCCCGTCTCGCCCTGTTTGACGAGCGCGCCCGCGCTCGGCTGTTCGAGCCCGGCGATCAGGCGCAGCAGCGTGGATTTTCCGCAGCCGCTGCGGCCGACGATCGCGACGAAGCTGCCGCGCTCGATCGACAGATCGACGTCGCTCAGCACCGCGCGCTCGCCATAGCGTTTGCCGACCCGCGTCAAGCGCACCGCCGGATCGGCTGCCGACGGACGTACGCCGCCGCGCCGCGCGAGCGGCAGCACGTGCGCGCCGCCGTCGCGTTCGAGCACGGCCGCCTGCTGCGCGTCGCCGTCGAGGGTGCGCGCTTGCGCGAGTTCGGCCTCGAGATCCGCGCCCGCGATCGGGCCGAACGAAGCCGCAAAGGTCGTGCCGCTCATGTCGATGCTCCTGGTTGATGCGCGGGGTGCCAGCGCAGAGTCACGTGTTCCAGCCAGCGCGCGATCACATCGGCGAGCTTGCCGAGCACCGCGTAGAGCAGGATGCCGACCACCACCACGTCGGTTTGCAGGAATTCACGCGCGTTCATCGTCATGTAGCCGATCCCCGACTGCGCGGAAATGGTCTCGGCGACGATCAGCATCACCCACATCAGCCCGAGCGCGAAGCGCACGCCGACCAGGATCGACGGCAGCGCACCCGGCAGGATCACGTCGCGATACAGCGCGAAACCTCGTACTCCATAGCTCTTCGCCATCTCGACGAGATTCGGATCGACCGAACGGATTCCGTGATAGGTGTTGATGTAGACCGGAAAGAACACGCCCAGCGCGACCAGGAACAGCTTCGCCTTCTCGTCGATCCCGAACCACAGGATCACGAGCGGAATCATCGCGAGCGCCGGGATGTTGCGGATCATCTGGATGGTCGAATCGAGCGCGATCTCCGCGCTCCTCGACAGGCCGGTCGCCAGCCCGAGCGCGAGCCCGACGCCTCCGCCGAGCGCGAAGCCGGCCAGCGCGCGCCAAGTGCTGACCTTGACGTTGGTCCACAGGTCGCCCGACTCGACGAGCGCCCACGCCGCGCGCACCACCGCGAACGGCTCAGGCAGCACGCGGGTCGACAGCGCGCCCGCGCGCGCCGCCAGCTCCCACGCGAGCACCAGCGCGGCCGGCACGAGCCAGGGCGCGATGCTGCGCCAGGCGCGGGCGACGAGCCCAGCGCGATCGACACGGAAAATCGATGCCATGCGCATTCCCTCCCGCTCAGCTCTGGCTTGCCTTGGGCAGATAGCTGTTGCCGACCACCTCGCCGAACGGCCCCGACAGCGGCCCGCCGCGACGCGTGACCTGGTCTTCCTTGATCAGCGGGAACACCAGCTCGGCAAAACGGTACGACTCCTCGAGATGCGGATAGCCCGACAGGATGAACGTTTCGATCCCGAGCGCGGCATATTCGCGCATCCGCGCGGCCACTTGTTCGGGATTGCCGACGAGCGCCGTCCCTGCGCCGCCGCGCACGAGCCCCACCCCCGCCCACAGGTTCGGGTAGATCTCGAGTTCGGCGCGCCCGCCGCGCTTGCCGCCGTGCAGCGCGGCCATGCGGCGCTGCCCTTCCGAATCCATCTTCGCGAACGCCTGCTGCGCGCGCGCGACCGTCTCGTCGTCGAGCCGGCTGATCAGCCGTTCCGCGTCGCGCCACGCCTCGTCCTCGGTTTCGCGCACGATCACGTGCAGGCGGATGCCGAACTTGATCTGGCGGCCACGCTCGGCCGCGCGCGCGCGAATGTCCGCGATTTTCTTCGCGACCGCCTCGGGCGGCTCGCCCCAGGTCAGGTAGGTGTCGATGTGATCGGCCGCGATCGTATGCGCGGCCGGCGACGAACCGCCGAACCACAGCGGCGGATGCGGATGCTGGACCGGCGGATACAGCAGCTTGCCGCCCTTCGACTGCAGATGCCTGCCGTCGTAGTCGATGCTCTCGTTCGTATGCGACGCGCTCAGCAGGTCGCGCCAGATGTGCAGGAATTCGTCGGTGATTTCATAGCGCGTGTCGTGATCGGCGAACAGGCCGTCGCCTTCGAGCTCGGCGGAATCACCGCCCGTCACGACATTGATCAGCAGCCGGCCGCCCGAGAGCCGGTCGAAGGTCGACGCCATGCGCGCCGACAGGCCCGGCGACGCGATGCCCGGCCGGATCGCCACCAGGAACTTGAGACGGCGGGTCGCCGGGATCAGGCTCGATGCGACCACCCACGCGTCCTCGCACGAACGGCCGGTCGGCAGCAGCACGCCTTCGTAGCCGAGCGTATCGGCCGCGACCGCGATCTGCCGGAAATAATCGTAGTCCGCCGCGCGCGCACCTTCCGCGGTGCCGAGATAGCGACTGTCGCCGTGCGTGGGAATAAACCAGAACACATTCATCTGCTGCTCCTGCCTGACTGTTCGTACCGGAAAATACGGGGACGACACGGCGCGCGCGTCATCGGACGCGCGGTCGGACCCGCTTGCGTAAAAGTTGGGAGTCGCTCGCCGGATCGCACCGCGCGACGGGCGAGCTCGCCTGGCGCGGGGGACGGCCTGACCGTCTCTGGGAAATCAGTCTATGGTGCGCGGTATCGTTGAGGAACGATTTTTTTGAGCTTAGTTTTTCCGCTTTCGTGCTTTGCGTGCTGCTGCAGCGAATAAGGGCGCGTGTGCCGCCTATAATGTCGCCCAGACTCCTGACAACCCCGCGCGATCCGTTGCAGACCGCGCGCTTTCGCGGTGTATCCGATGCAGAAAGTAATCCTGCCGTTTCTGTCCGGCTTTCTCGCCGCCCTGTTCTTCCGCGAGGCGACGCTCGCCTTGCTGCACACGGCCGGCCTCATCGAATCGGGCGGTTTCTCGACGCTGCCGTTCGCGCCGCTCGGCATTCCTGAATTCGTCGCCAACGCGATCATGAGCGCAGGCTGGGCCATCCTGATGGCCTGGCTGCTGCGCGTCGCGCCCGAGCGGCGCGCGCCGTGGATTCAGTCGCTCGTGTTCGGCGGCCTGGCGCTCACGGCCGCACGCCTGTTCGTGATCGATCCGCTGCGCGGCATCTGGCCGACCGGCAACATGCTGCCGCCGATCGTGGTCGGCTTCGTCGCGAATGCGATCTGGGGCTGGGGCGCGCTCGTGTTCATGCGCGCGTTCATGTCGGACGACGACGGCGACGACGACGCCTGAACGCCCCGCCGCCGCACGCGGTTCAATCGCGCAGATGGCGCAGCGGATGCGCGTCGGCGGACCACGGGCTGTCGAACATCGCCCGCACCGCGTCGCGGCTCAACGCGTCGATCGACGCGAAGCGCCAGCGCGGCGCATGGTCCTTGTCGACGATCAGCGCGCGCACGCCCTCGATCACGTCGCCGCGCGCAAAGGTCGAACGGGTCAGGTCGAGGTCGCGACGCAGGCATTCGGCCATCGTCGCCCCGCGCGCACGCTCGATCAATTCGAGCGACACGGCCATCGACAGCGGCGAGAGCTGGGTGCGCATCGCATCCGCGGCCTTCTCCCCCCATCCTTCCGGCGCCGCGCAATCCTGTTCCGCGGCGAGCGATGCGAGGATCGCGGCGAGATCGGGCTGCGCGAAATGCCGGTCGATCGCGGCGCGCGCGACAGCCAGCGGCGAGGCGTCGGGCGTCGGCGCAACCCGCTGCGCAGCCGCCGCGGCTGCGACCCGCGCGGTCACCGCCGCCCCGTTCGCGAACGATTCCGCCCGTAGCGCATCGAGCAGCTCGGGCAGCGCGGCGTCCGGCAGGTAGGCGTCGGCCAGGCCCGCATACAGCGCGTCCGCCGCGCCCAGCGCCGCGCCCGTCACGGCGAGGTAGCGCCCGAGCATGCCGGGCGTGCGCGCGAGGAACCAGCTCATCCCGACATCGGGAAAGAGCCCGATGCGCGTCTCCGGCATCGCCATCCGGGTCGAATCCGTCACGACCCGCAGGCCGCCCGTGCGGTGCGCCGCCTGCGCGATCCCCATCCCGCCGCCCATCACGACGCCGTGCATCAGCGCGATATACGGTTTCGGGTAGGTGAAGATCGTGTGGTTCAGCGTGTATTCGTCGATGAAGAACGCATCGACCGCGTCGTGTTCGCCGCGCTGGCAGGCCTCGTGAAAGAAGCGCACGTCGCCGCCCGCGCAGAATGCGCGCGGATGCGGGCTGTGGACCACCACCGCCAGGACCTCGGGATCCTCGCGCCAGGCGTCGAGCGCCGTCTGCATCGCGCGGATCATCGCGTCCGACAGCGCATTGAGCGCCTTCGGACGGTTCAGTTCGAGAAAGCCGATGCGGTTCGCCACGTGGGCGCGCACCTCGGTGAAACCTGCTGCGTCGGAAGCGGAATCGGTCATGGGCGGGAAGGAAACGGAGGGCGGACGCGCGTTCAGTGCGCCTGCATTTTCGAGAACAGGTTGAGCACGACCACGCCGGCGACGATGAGCGCGAGCCCGAGCACCGCCGGCCAGTCTGGAATCTGACGGTACAGCACGATCGCGACGAGCGTGATGAGCACGATGCCCGCGCCCGACCAGATCGCATAGACGATCCCGACCGGCATGCTCTTGAGCGTCAGCGACAGGCAATAGAACGCCGTGCCGTACCCCGCCGCGACGACGAGCGTCGGCCAGAGACGCGTGAAGCCTTCGGAGGCGCGCAGCGCCGAGGTGGCGATCACTTCGGCGACGATCGCGATCGCGAGCCATGCATAGCCGGGCAAGTTCATCGCGTCAGGCCTCCGGCAGCGCCAGCGTGTCGTAGGCATGGCCGAGCTGCGCGCACAGCGCCTCGACCACGAGTGCGTGATCGCGCCGTTGCGGCATGCCCGATACGGTGATCGAGCCGATCACGCCCGCGCCCGCGACGGTCAGCGGGAACGCGCCGCCATACGGCGCGTGATCGGCATTCGCGAGGCCGTGCTTGTCGGCGAGCGTCGCGCCCGCCTGCCGCAAGCGCAGCCCAACCGCATAGGAACTGCAGCGGAAATGCGCGACGACGTTGCTTTTGCGGCGCACCCAGTCGGCGTTGTCGGGCGTCGCGCCGTCGAGCGCCGCATAGAACAGCGGCTGGCCGAAGGTGCGCACGTCGATCGCGACCGCCTGGCCGCGCGCGCTCGCGAGCGCATGCAGTTGCACGCCGAGCGCCCAGGCGCGGCCGGCGTCGAAATGGGGAAACACAAGGGTGCGTTCTTGCGTGACGATCGTTTGCAGGTCGAGCGCGATATCCATGAGGCTTTGAGCGAGAAGCGCGCGAGCCGCGCGATTGAGAAGGCGGAAACTGCCCGATTCTAGCGCAGCGATTTCGCCGCCGAGGCGCAGCGCCCGCCGCGGGCCGCGGTCGTTGCATGAAGTCATTGCATTCGTGCGAACGATCTCTTATAATTTCGTTCTCAGACGCGGGGTGGAGCAGTCTGGCAGCTCGTCGGGCTCATAACCCGAAGGTCACAGGTTCAAATCCTGTCCCCGCAACCAGTTTCATGCGAAAGCCTTGATTTCGATTCGAAATCAAGGCTTTTTGCTTTGGCGCGCGGCATCCGCACGATCGACGCGCTTCGCGCACCCGGCTCGGCCTCGCCCGCCTCTATCCGGCAGCCGATGGACGGGCAACGCGTTTCCGGCGCGCCCGATAGAATGCTGACCAGCTTCGGCATCACCCCCATCTCACCAATCCAGGGCTGGACAGCAGCCTGCGTCACCGTTTTCCGGTGAGCCATCCCCTCGCATCCCAAGTCACGCTGCTTGGAGAAAACTATGTACAGCCAACGCTTGTTCGCCAGTTGGGGCGATATGGATTTCAATGCGCACATGCGCAACACGGCCTACCTCGACAAGGCGGCCGACGTGCGCATGAGGTTCTTCGCCGAACACGACTTCCCGATGAGTGAATTCGTGCGCCAGGGCCTGGGGCCCGTCGTCATGAAGGATGAAATCGAGTACATGCGCGAATTTCACCTGCTCGAGGAGGTGGAGGTCTCGCTCTGCCTGGCCGGCATGTCGGACGACGGCAGCCGCATGTTCATCCGCAATGAATTCTTTCGCGAGGGCAAGCTCGCCGCACGGGTGACCTCGACGGTCGGATGGCTGGATCGGAAGCAGCGCCGCCTGATATGTCCTCCCGGCCCGCTGCTTGCCGCCTTGCAGGCGCTGGACAAGAGCGACGACTTCGCGGTGCTGCCGAGCAGCGCCAATTCGCAGTAAGCGCTTCGACCCGACGAAGCCTAGGCCGCCCGCGGCCCTTCGCTGCGCCCACATCCCGGAGGACATCCGCCGCCGCGCTCGAGCGACGGGCCCCGCCCTCGTCCCGCCCTCGTGCGCGGCTCCACGCCCATGCGCCCGATGATCGCAGCCCGGGCCCGCGTATCGCTTCCCTTCGCGTCTCCGTGCAAATCCCGATCCGCCCCGCACTGTCGGCCGCCATCGCAAAATGATAAGTTCCCGCTGAGACCAGAAGTGGCACGGTGAACGCCGGCCTCGCCGCCGCGCCGCACCTTCGCCTGATCATCCCAATCGACTAACAAACGGGCCCCCGCGTGAAACTCGATGGCTGCTATATCAATCTCGACCGGAGCGCCGAGCGCCGCGACCTGATGGAGGCGCAACTGCGCGAACTGGGCGTCGCCGACCTGATCCGGCGGTTCGCGGCCGTCGACGGCCGCGCGCACGGCCCCTACGAGGGCATCGCCCAGAATGGCGCCTGGGCCTGCCGGCGCTCGCACGAGGCCGCGCTCGGCGCGGCATCCCCGGACAGCGCGACGATCGTGCTCGAGGACGACGTCGAGATCAGCCACCACTTCCCCGCGATCCTGCAACCGGACACGATCGCCCACTTCGCCGCCACCTCGCCCGAAGTCGACATGGCATTCCTCGACTGCTGCATCTACTGGGCGCAGGCGCCGCTGCTGCTCGCGAAGAGCGAGGGCCGCATGACGCAACGCGCAGCGGATGCGCCCGACGACGTCCGCCACCGGCTCGCGACCGTCGACGTGCTCGATGCGCGCGGCATCTACGCGTATTGCGCGGCGGCCTATGTCGTGACGCCGAAGGGCAAGCGCACGCTGGCGCGCCTGTTCGAAGCCGCTGCGGCCGATCCGGCCACGCCGATCGACACGCTGTACAACCGCTGGATCCACACCGGCGCGCTGGACGCGCGGATCTTCGTGCCGTTCCTCGCGACGCCGCGGCTCACGCTCGCGTCGACGATCGGCTGCGAGGACGGCGATCTGCCCGTGATCGATCCGGACGAACGTTTCTGGGCCGGCGTATTCCGGCGCCTCGTATTCGCCGGCAATCCGGCGTTCGATCTCGCGCAACTCGAGACCCACCTGAACCCCGCGCGCGCATCACGCGAATACCTGCTCGGGATGCGCGTCTATGAACACTTCCGCACGCTGACCTGAGGCGCGCGACGGCGGCGCGCCGGGCCGGGGCATGCAAGAATGCCCCGGCCCGGTGATACACTCGCGTCACTGTCCAGCCTCCCCGACCTATGAAATTCTGCTCCGTCTGCGGCCACGAAGTCATTGCGCGCATCCCGTCCGGCGACAACCGCGAGCGCTTCGTGTGCGACCAATGCGGCACGATTCACTACCAGAATCCGCGCAACGTGGTCGGCACGATCCCCGTCTGGGGCGATCAGGTGCTGCTGTGCCGGCGCGCGATCGAGCCGCGCTACGGCTATTGGACGCTGCCGGCTGGCTTCATGGAGATGGGCGAGACCACCGCCGAGGCGGCCGCGCGCGAGACGCTCGAGGAAGCCGGGGCGCGCGTCGAGGTGCAAAGCCTGTTCTCGCTCCTGAACGTGCCGCACGTGCATCAGGTCCACCTGTTCTATCTCGCGCGCCTCACCGATCCGTCCTACGCGGCCGGCGAGGAAAGCCTCGAGGTGCGGCTGTTCGACGAGGCCGACATTCCCTGGGACGAGCTGGCCTTCCCGACCGTCAGCCAGACCCTGCGCTTCTTCTTCGCCGACCGCGAGGCAGGCGACTACGGCGTGCACACAGGCGACATCTTCCGTTCGCTGCGCAACGGCTGAGCGCGGGCCGGCATGGTTCCCTGGCTCGGCCCCGACGATCCGTTTCCGCCCATCGAGCGCGCGCTCGGCGCAACGAGCGGCGCGCCGGGCCTGCTCGCCGCGAGCGCCGACCTGCTGCCCTCGCGGCTCATCGACGCGTATCACCGCGGCATCTTCCCGTGGTATTCGGACGGCCAGCCGGTGCTGTGGTGGAGCCCCGACCCGCGCATGATCCTCGCGCCGCGCGAATTCAAGATCTCCCCGTCCTTCAGGAAAACCCTCAAACGCGTGCTGCGCGAACCGCGCTGGGAGGTGCGGGTCGATCATGATTTCGCCGGCGTGATGCGCGCGTGCGCGCAAGCGCCGCGCGCCGGACAGCGCGGCACCTGGATCACGGCGGAGATCATCGACGCGTACGCGTCGCTGCATCGCACGGGCCACGCGCACAGCATCGAGACCTGGCTCGACGGCGAGCGCGTCGGCGGGCTGTACGGCGTGTCGTTCGGCAGGATGTTCTTCGGCGAATCGATGTTCGCCAACGTCAGCGATGCGTCGAAAATCGCACTCGCCACGCTCGTCGCGCACCTGCGCGAACACGGGGTGGAAATGATTGATTGCCAGCAGAATACGTCGCATCTGGCGTCGCTGGGCGGACGGGAAATCGCGCGCAAGGCCTTCGTCGCCCAGGTGCGCCGCGCGGTTGCCGAACCGGCGATCCCCTGGCGGTTCGACAAGGCCGCCCTTGCCGTCCTGGTCGGCCATGCCGCACCGGCGGCAGCGGGCAACACCGAGCGCTAGTGCGGCACATCGTCCACGCATCGAGAGCTGCCTGTGACTGATCTCACTGAGTTGCCGCATTCACGCGGCAGTTCTATCAAGGCCGCTTCCACGAGACCGATCTGACTCCGTTATTGCCGCCAATATTGTGGTCGATTCGAAAGGAAATGGCCGCGACAAGCGCGGCGAGCGCCGCTCGTCCCCAATTCACCGCAATACAAAAATGTGTAGCAATCCGATGACAAATACTGTGGCGATTGCGGCATAGAAAGCCACTTTCGTCCGCAGGAAATCGAGCTTGCCAGACTTCCGTTCGTATTCGTTATCCAGGTTCCAGAAATCAGCCGCCGAATCGGGGCGATAGGAGAGATTCAGGACGACGATCGCGCCAGCCGCAACGAACAGAACCAACGTCAGGACCGTAACGACCATTGATATTCCCTCACTTGGAGGTCCACCGATAGAACTCATCCCGCTCATCTTGATACACGTCGCTGGCCATCTCGCCGCCAATAGCGCCCGCGCTCGTGCCGATGTATGCGAGTATCGCGGCGCAGACCGGTTCAGCGGGCCCGCACAGGAACGAGGCGAACAGACCTGCAATGCCGCCGCCGGGCATCGAGCCCGCAGATACTGCTCTGCCGTGCAGCCTCCTTCACTTTCTTGTCCGCGTGGATGATGGCACCCACCGCAAACAGGGAGGTGACGAGCATGGCAACTTTTGCCATGACCCGCATCCTGCGAATGGCTGCGTTGACGTCATCGTTCGGACGCCCCGCCGCCTCGATGACCACGTAGTAAACCTTGTTTCGTTCCCGCTCCGTCAGTGCTGAAAACGGTTGATTGAATTCTCGCCGGGCGTACTTGTCCAGATAGTAGTCAAAGCCTCTCGACTTGAGCTTTATCTTCTCGGCACTGGCAACGCCGATAGCACTGGTATATCGCCGATACTCGACAAAGAGCTTGTCTCGCAGCTGGTTAATATAAATCGCGCCGTCCTTGACCGTGATGTGTCCGTGACCGGCCTGCTTCATAGCTGCAACAGAACGTCTTCACGCTAATGTGCGCCACTCTCGGTGCCCGCCCGTCACGACCGGACAAGAATTTCCCCCCTTATTCCCGCTTGGCCGAGCCCGCTCGATGAACCTACAGTCAGGCCTAGACATGATGCATTTAGCCCCGTTTTTATGTTAATTTCGTCGTAGCCAGTTTCGTAGTCGTCCGACCAGGAGGCTCGTCGGACCCAGCCACACAAACTGATGATTGATAAAGGTTTTTGATGGCAATCGTTGATAGACTGCCAGCAGAATATGTCGCATCTGGCGTCGTTGGGCGGCCGGGAAATCGCGCGCAGGGCGTTCGTCGCCCAGGTGCGCCGCGCGGTCGCCGAACCGGCGATCCCCCGGCGGTTCGACAAGACCGCCCTTGCCGTCCTGGTCGGCCGCGCCGGCCCAACGGCAGCGGGCCACACCGAGCGCTAGCGCGGCACACCGTCCACGCATCGAGAGCTGCCCATGACTCACCCCACTGAGCTGCCGCTTTCACCGCTATCCGCGTTGCAGTTCTACGCAACGGCGCCGTACCCGTGCAGCTACCTGGACGGCCGCGTCGCGCGCTCGCAAGTCGCCACGCCCAGCCACCTGATCAACTCCGACATCTACACCGAGCTGGTGAAGGCCGGCTTCCGGCGTTCCGGCGTATTCACCTACCGCCCCTATTGCGACGGCTGCCGCGCCTGCATTCCGGTGCGCGTGCCCGTCGACGCCTTCACGCCCGGCCGGACCCAGCGCCGCATGTGGAAGCGCCATCGCGGGCTGGTCGCGACCGTCTCGCCGCTGCACTACGACGAAGAACACTACGCGCTCTACATGCGCTACCAATCGGCCCGCCACGCGGGCGGCGGCATGGACCGCGACAGCCGCGACCAGTACGAGCAGTTCCTGCTGCAAAGCCGGATCAATTCGCGCCTCGTCGAGTTCCGCGACCTCGAATCGCCGGGCGGCGAGCCGGGCACGCTGCGGATGGTCAGCATGATCGACATCCTCGGCGACGGCCTGTCGTCGGTCTACACGTTCTTCGAGCCGGACGACGGGCACACCAGCTACGGCACCTACAACATCCTGTGGCAAATCGAACAGGCGAAAAGCCTGCGACTGCCTTACGTGTATCTCGGCTACTGGATCCGCGAAAGCCCGAAGATGGCCTACAAGGCCAATTTCCGGCCGCTCGAAGGGCTCGTCGAGGGACGCTGGCGCGTGCTGGATCCGGCCCGCATCGACCTGCCGCCCGTCGACGCCGCGCTCGTGCGCGCGCCGCTGCCGGGCGGGCACTCCGGCACGCCCTGAGCCGCCGCGGCGCGGGCCGTCGGCCCGCCCGCCAACTCCGCTAAAATAGCGGGTTACCAATTTTCCGGCCTCGCCCTACCGTCGTGTTCAGCTCCCTCTATCCGCTCGCCCGCGCGTCCCTCTTCAAGATGGATGCGGAAGATGCCCATCACCTCACCCTGCGCCTGCTCGGCGCCGCCGGCCGCACCGGCCTCGCGAGCGCGTTCGCGCCGCGCGTGCCGGATGCGCCGCGCACCGTGATGGGCCTGACCTTCCGCAACCCGGTCGGGCTCGCCGCCGGCCTCGACAAGGACGGCGCCTGCATCGACGGGCTCGCCGCGCTCGGCTTCGGCTTCATCGAGGTCGGCACGGTCACGCCGCGCCCGCAGCCGGGCAACCCGCGCCCGCGCATCTTCCGGCTGCCCGACGCGAACGCCGTGATCAACCGGATGGGCTTCAACAACGGCGGCGTCGACCAGTTCGTGAAGAACGTGCAGGCCGCCCGCTATCGCGGCACGCTCGGCCTGAACATCGGCAAGAACGCCGACACCCCGATCGAGCGCGCGGCCGACGACTACCTGTACTGCCTGGAACGCGTCTATCCGTTCGCGAGCTACGTGACGATCAACATCTCGTCGCCGAACACCAAGAACCTGCGCCAGCTGCAGGGCGCGGGCGAGCTCGACGCGCTGCTCGCGGCGCTCAAGGACAAGCAGCAGCGCCTCGCCGACCTGCACGGCAAGCTCGTGCCGCTCGCGCTGAAGATCGCGCCGGATCTCGACGACGAGCAGATCAAGGAGATCGCCGCGACCCTCGTGCGGCACCGCATCGAGGCCGTGATCGCCACCAACACCACGTTGTCGCGCACCGCCGTGCAGGGTCTGCCGCATGCCGACGAGGCCGGCGGCCTGTCCGGCCGGCCGGTGTTCGACGCGTCGACGGCCGTGATCCGCAAGCTGCGCGCGGAACTGGGCGACGCGCTGCCGATCATCGGCGTCGGCGGCATCTTCTCGGGCGACGACGCGCGGGCGAAGCTCGCGGCAGGCGCGTCCCTGGTGCAGCTCTACACGGGCTTCATCTACCGCGGCCCGGCGCTCGTCGCCGAGTGCGCGAAAGCGCTTCGCACCGCGTAATATAGACATAAACAAACAGTATTTAAGATTCGATTGCCTTTTCGCTATCATGGCCCGCTGTCATACACGCCCGTATCGGGCAAGCAAAGGAGCACGATGAAAGTAGCGCTGCTGAAGAAGATTCTGGTTGCCGGCCTGATCGGCGCGTCGTTCGCCGCCGCCACCGCGCATGCGGCCGATCTGCTCGACGAGGTCAAGCAGCGCGGCACGCTGCGGGTCGGCCTCGAAGGCACGTTCCCGCCGTTCAACTCGAAGAATCCGCAGGGCGAGCTGGTCGGTTACGACGTCGACATCGCGAAAGCGGTGGCCGCGAAGCTCGGCGTGAAGCCCGAATTCGTGACGATCGAATGGAGCGCGATCATCGCCGGCCTGCAGGCAGGCAAGTTCGACGTGATCGCCAATCAGGTCGGCATCACCGACAAGCGCAAGGAGGCGTTCGACTTCTCGCCCGCGTATACGTACTCGGCCGCGCAGCTGATCCAGCGCAAGGACGACAGCCGCCAGTTCAAGTCGCTCGACGACCTGAAGGGCAAGAAGCTCGGCGTCGGCCTCGGCACCAACTACATGGACATGGCGAAATCGGTGCCCGGCATCGACGTGAAGACCTACCCGGGCGCGCCCGAGTACCTGCGCGATCTGGCCGCCGGCCGTCTCGACGCGGCGCTCAACGACCGCCTGATGCTGGCCTACCTGCTGAAGAACTCGCAGCTGCCGCTGCGCACCGGCGCGCTGCTCGGCTCGGGCGATCCGTCGGGGATTCCGTTCAAGAAGGGCAATCCGAAGTTCGCGAAGGCGATCGACGACGCCATGGCGCAGCTCGAAGCCGACGGCACCTTCACGAAGATCTCCGACAAGTGGTTCGGTATCGACGTGACGAAGCCGATCAAGTAAATTCCGCATTCGCCGCGCCCCGCGCGGCGTCACTCCAGGGCGGCATCCGCAACGATGCCGCCCTGCGCTTTTTCGCCCGGTTTATGATTGCGCTTTCGCGCACGCTCCCCCGTATTACATGTCGACCACTACTCTGCTCGTTCAATCGCTCCCGGTGCTCGCCCAAGGCGCGGTGCTGACGGTCAAGTTCGCCGTGCTGTCGATGGTGTTCGGCCTGATCGCCGCCGTCGCCCTCGCGCTGATGGGCATCAGCCGCATCGCAGTGCTCGCGGGTCTCGCGCGCGTCTACGTGAGCCTGATGCGCGGCACGCCGCTGCTCGTGCAGATCTTCGTGATCTACTACGGGCTGCCGAGCCTCGGCATCTCGCTCGACCCGACGCCCGCCGGGGTGATCGCGCTGTCCGCGAACGTGGCGGCCTACATGTCCGAAAGCATGCGCGGCGCGATCAACGGCATCGACAAGGGCCAATGGCTCGCGTCGTACAGCCTGGGCTTGTCGTGGGGGCAGACGCTGCGCTACGTGATCGGCCCGCAAGCGCTGCGGATCGCCGTGCCCAGCCTGTCGAACAGCCTCATCAGCCTGATCAAGGACACCTCGCTCGTGTCGGTGATCACCGTCACCGAGCTGCTGCGCAGCGCCCAGGAAATCATCGCGTCGACCTACCAGCCGCTGCCGCTCTATCTCGCCGCGGCCGCCGTGTATTGGGTGCTGTGCCAGATCCTCGAATGGGCGCAGCGCTGGTACGAGCGCCGGCTCGCGCTGCCGAGCCGGCACTGAGCGCGCCGCGCCGGCGTCACTCCATCGGATAGCGCAGGCCGAGCGCCGCGCGCGCCGCGTCGGCCATCGCGATCATCGCGCGCGAATGCGCGTGCGTGATCAGCGGGCTTTCCAGCCGGCCCGCGCGCAACAGCTCGCAGAAGTGCGCGATCTCGTAGTTGAGCCCGCCGCCCTCGAACGGCGCATCGAGCTCGACCACGCGCGCGTCCGCGTAGCGGATCGTCGCCCGGGCCGGATTCCACCAGTTCTCGTGGATCGTCACGTGGCCGCCCTCGGCCGCCAGCAGCGCGTCGCCGCGCCCCATCACGTCGAGTCCGCAGAACAGCTGCGCCACGCCGCCCCGCGCATGGCGGCTGTTCAGGCTGGAAAACACGTCGACGCCCGTCGCGCCGAGCCGGCCGAGCGTCTGCACCTCGTCGGCCGCGCCGAGCCAGTCGACCGCGAGAAACAGCTCGTAGATGCCGATGTCGAGCAGCGCGCCGCCCGCCTGTTCGAAGCGGTAGACCGGATGGTCCGCCGGCACCGTCGACATCGCGCAGCCCGCGCGCACCAGCCGCACCTCGCCGATCGGATCGCGCTCGAGGTGCGCGCGCAGTTCGCGATACAGCGGATAGAACGGCGGCTTCATCGCCTCCATGAACAACCGCCCGGCCGCCTGGGCGGCGGCCAGCACCGCGTCCAGCTGCCGCGCGTTGATCATCGCCGGCTTCTCGCACAGCACCGCCTTGCCCCCGGCGAGCGCGGCAAGCGCGTACTGCGCATGGCTGTCGTTGAGAGTGGCGATGTAGATCGCGTCGAGATCGGCCGCGAGCAGCGCGTCGAGGCTGTCGCAGGCGCGGCCGCCGTGCGCCGCGCAGAAATCCGCCGCGGCCTCCGGGCGGCGCGCCCACACATGGGTGAGCGTCGCGTCGCCGACGTGCGCCACGCTGTGCGCGAAGCGGCGCGCGATACTGCCCGCGCCGATGATGCCGAAGCGGATCGGCGCATGAGGGGAAAGGGTCATCGATAGAGGTCCGGGGTCGGCTGTAGGGGCGGCCGACGCACGCGCCGGCCGGCCGTCATGATAAACGGCCGGCGGCCGGCCCGCGACCCGCCCGCTACCCGCGCTCGGGGATCTCCACCGCGAAGTTGCGCATTTCCTCGGCCGTGTAGTCGATCAGCTGCAGCGCCGCCGCCTCCGCTTCGCGCGGATCGCGCCGCTCGATCGCCGTGACCACCCGGCCATGCGCGCTCAGCGCCAGCTCGCGGATCCCCTCGCGCTGGCTCATGCGGGGGTTGACGAGACGCAGCGCGCCCCGAATGATCGCGGCCATCTGCTGAAAGAACTGGTTGCCGCTCGCATACACGATGCGGGTATGCAGCAGTTCGTCCGCCGCGTCGTAGCCCGGCTCGCCCGGCTCGACCAGCCGGAACGCGTCGAATGCGTCGCGGATGCCCGCGATCTCGCCCGCGTTCGCGCGGGTCGCGGCCTGCGCCGTGGCGCGCGGCTCGATCAGCATCCGGAACTCGATCACGTCGCGCATGAATTGCGGATCGGGTTTCGCGCGAAAGCGCCAGTTCACGACGTCCTCGTCGATCATCCGCCAGTCATGCATCGGACGCACGCGCGTGCCGACCTTGGGGCGAACATCGAGCATGTCGCGTGCGAGCAACATCGACAGCGCTTCCCGCATCACGGTCCGACTCACGTCGAACTCCTTGGACAAGACATCCTGCGGCGGCAGGATCCCGCCGTACTTGTCTTCGACAATGCCGGTGACAAGCCCGTCCATCACTTTGCTGACCAGTGACCGGTCTTTTCCCTGTTCCATGAGACCTCCCCGAAACGACGTCTGTGTAGGCACACTGCCCCCGCAGTCTGGCCGGCCCCTGCTCCAGAAATAAAAAGATGAAACCGTGAAGCTATTGTTCTTATGTTCGATACGTTGCTGAGTTCGACGCCAATGCGCTATCTGGATATCACCTGACAGGGTTATCCCTCTTACCATATCCAGAGAAAATTCGGACTCAAAAAAGCCCGGCAAGCTTCCAGAAAGCTTACCGGGCCTGGGTTTTCGCCGGAAGCCGCGCGCCGTTTCGACACGCGCGCGGGCACCCGCTCAATGCTTTGGATAACTGATCGACTCGACACCCAGCGCCGTGCCGAGCAGGCACAGATCCGCGCCGCGCGCGGCGAACAGGCCCACCGTCACGACGCCCGGCCAGCTGTTGACGGCCGCCTCGAGCGCGCGCGGATCGGTGATCGCGAGCCCCTTCACGTCGAGGATCTCGTTGCCGTTGTCGGTGAGGAACGGCGTGCCGTCCTGCGCGACCCGCACCACCGGCACGCCGCCCAGCGCCGCGAGACGGCGGCCGATCGCGGTGCGCGCCATCGGCACCACCTCGACGGGCAGCGGGAAGCCGCCGAGCACCGGCACGCGCTTGCTGCCGTCCGCGATGCAGACGAACGTATCGGACACCGACGCAACGATCTTCTCGCGCGTCAGCGCGCCGCCGCCGCCCTTGATCATCGCGCCGCTCGCGTCGATCTCGTCCGCGCCGTCGACATAGACCTGCAGCCCATCGATCTCGTTCAGGTCGAATACCTTGATGCCGTGCGACTTCAGGCGCTCGGTGGTCGCGATCGAGCTCGACACCGCGCCGCGATAGCGCGTCTTGACGGCGGCCAGCGCGTCGATGAAGCAGTTCGCGGTCGAGCCGGTGCCCACCCCGATCACGGCGCCTTCCGGCACGTTCTGGATCACATAATCAGCGGCGGCCTGGCCGACCAGGCGTTTGAGTTCGTCTTGGGTCATGGGAAATGGACTGCGGTAAAAGTAAGTGCGGGAAAAAACGCAAGTTTACCGGAGTCGTGGCGCATCCCGCCGATCGACGGATCAATCGACGGATCGGCTTGCGCGCCGCTCAGCGCGCGGCCGGCGCCTGGAGCGCCGCGTCGCGCTCGGGCGGCGCGGCCTGCGGGAAGTATTTGTCCAGCAGCGCCTGCGCGATCGCGTCGGTTTGCGCGTCCGGGTTGCCCGCGTAGTCGGACGGCCGGAAATGCATCTGGAACGCGGCGAACACGCGCCGCGTACGCGCATCGAGCACCCCGTCGGTCGCGACGTCGTAGCCGTAGCGCGCCAGCTTGAGCTGCAGCGCGCGCACCTCGACCGGTGCGTCGGGCGCGCGCCCGCCGAGCCGCGCGGCCACCGTCGCGTCGTCCGGCCATGCGCCGACGCCCGCCTGCGCGAGCGTGCGCCACGGAAACAGCGGCCCCGGATCGATCTTGCGCTGCGGCGCGATGTCGCTGTGTCCGACCACCCGCGTCGGCGGAATCCGATAGCGTGCGACGATGTCCTTCGCGAGCCGCACGATCGCCTCGACCTGCGCGGGCGGATACGGTTGCCAGGTCCGTCCTGCCGGCGTATCGATCGGCCCGCGGTTGACGTTCTCGATGCCAATCGACACGCCGTTCAGTTCCGTCGTGCCCTGCCACTCGCTCACCCCCGCATGCCATGCGCGCTGCGATTCGGGCACCAGCTGGTAGACGACGGGCTCGCCGCCCACCTGCGTCGGCTCCGCGGGCACCACGTAGTGCGCGCTGACGGCTTCCTCGGTCAGCACGTGCAGCGACTGCGCCTCGTCGATCTCGGTGTAATGCATCACGAGGAAACGGATCCGCGGATCCGCGCCCTGCGCGGGACGGCTCGTATCCGCATAGTAGGTGCCGCGCTCCACGAGCGTGGGCGAGGTGCAGGCGGCCAGGGCGCACAGGCTGGCGGCAAGGGCGGCGCGTAGCGGGAAGTTCATGGATGGGACGGGCAGGCGGGTGGAAAAGCGCGCCGGCCGCGGCGCGGGGAGCCGACGACCCCGCCGCGCGGCGGGGAGATTCACGGCGTGCGCCCGGTCGCCCCGGCGCGGCGGATCGCGCAACTAGGCGTTCGATTCTAGCAAATGGCTTGTGTTAAGAAAGGGGGCTCGCAACAATCGATTCCCGTTGCGGCGGAATCGCGCCGGCGCCGGCCCCGGCCGCGTCCGGCGCTCGATGCCGGCGGCTCGCGAGCCCGGCCCCCGCGCCGGGCGTTGCACGACATGACGCGTCCCGGGCCCGCCGGCGGCCTTTCGGGATCACCCCATCCTGACGCGGCGGACGGCGAATGGCATGCTCGTCCGCACGGCGGCCGGCAATCACGGCCGCGCCCCGCCCCGGACGACGACCTGGGCGAGCGCCGGCGACGCCCCTGCCCGCGCCCGAGACGCAAGCGCCGAACGCGCGCGGGCGGCGCAACGATGCAGCGCCACGCCCGGCCGGCTCCGAGCCCGGCGCCGATGACACAACCCGTGCGCCGGCGCGCAACCGGGTCGAGACAAGGAAGGAGAGACATGGTGGAGAAAGTCTGGCTGAAGTCCTATCCCGATGGCGTGCCCGCGACCGTCGACCCCGACCAGTACCGGTCGCTCGTGCATCTGCTCGACGAGGCGTTCACGACCTTCGCGTCCCGTCCGGCCTATGCATGCATGGGTCGCGAGATGCGTTACGCGGAACTCGATGCGCATTCGCGCCATCTCGCCGCGTGGTTCCAGGGGCTCGGCCTCGCCAAGGGCGCGCGCATCGCGGTGATGATGCCGAACGTGCTGCAGTATCCGGTCACGGTCGCCGCGGCGCTGCGCGCGGGCTACGTGGTCGTCAACGTCAATCCGCTGTACACGCCGCGCGAACTCGAACACCAGCTCGTCGATTCGGGCGCGGAAGCGATCGTGATCCTCGACAATTTCGCGACCACGCTCCAGCAGGCGCTGCCGAAAACCCAGGTCAGGCACATCGTGGTGGCGACGATGGGCGACCTGCTCGGCGCGGCCAAGGGCGCGCTCGTGAACTTCGTCGTGCGGCACGTGAAGAAGATGGTGCCCGCCTATACGCTGCCGGGCGCCGTGTCGTTCCCCGCCGCGCTGCGCGAGGGCGCGCGGCGCACCTGGCAGCCGGCCGAGCTCGGACGCGCGGACATCGCGTTCCTGCAGTACACGGGCGGCACGACCGGCGTGTCGAAGGGCGCGATGCTCACCCATCGCAACGTGCTCGCCAACATCCTGCAGAACGACGTGTGGGGCCAGCCCGTGATGAACAAGGCGCCGCGCGTCGATCAGCTCGTGACGATGTGCGCGCTGCCGCTGTATCACATCCTCGCGCTCAATGCCTGCATGCTGATGGGCGCGCGCTGGGGCGCGCTGAACGTGCTGATCCCGAACCCCCGCGACATCCCCGGCTTCGTGAAGACGCTCCGGCGCTACCGGATCAACTTCTTCCCCGGCGTCAACACGCTGTTCAACGCGCTGCTCAATGATCCCGGCTTCGCGTCGCTCGATTTTTCGGGGCTGCGGCTCACGCTCGGCGGCGGCATGGCGGTGCAGGACGTGGTCGCCGAGCGCTGGCTGAAGGCCACCGGCTGCCCGATCCTGGAAGGCTACGGCCTGTCGGAAACCTCGCCCGCCGCGACCCTGAACCCGGCGACGCTCAGCACCCACACCGGCATGATCGGCGTGCCGATCCCGTCCACCGAGGTGGCGATCCTCGATGCGGGCGACCAGCCCGTCGCGCTCGGCGAGTCGGGCGAGATCGCGATCCGCGGGCCGCAGGTGATGGCGGGCTACTGGAACCGTCCGGACGAAACCGCCAAGGTCATGACGGCCGACGGCTTCTTCAAGACGGGCGACATCGGCGTGATGGATGCGCGCGGCTACGTCAAGATCATCGACCGCAAGAAGGACATGATCCTGGTGTCCGGCTTCAACGTGTATCCGAACGAGATCGAGGCCGTGGTCGCCGCGCATCCCGGCGTGCTCGAATGTGCGTGCATCGGCGTGCCCGACGCGCACTCGGGGGAAGCGGTCAAGCTGTTCGTCGTGCGCCGCGATCCCCTGCTCACGGCCGCCCAGCTGACGGACTACTGCCGGGAACAGCTGACCGCCTACAAGCGCCCCCGGCACATCGAGTTCCGCGACAACCTGCCGAAGACCAACGTCGGCAAGATCCTGCGCCGCGCGCTGCGCGACGGGCAGGAGCAACCCGCCTGAGGCGGCGGGCCGGGCGCCCTTCGCCCGGCCGGAAACACGACGGCCCGCGCTCGCAGATACGCGGGCGCGGGCCGTCGTGATGGCAGGGGCCGCCCGGCTTCGCCGGACGCCCCCTGCCGCTCACTTCGTCACTTCTTCACCGTGCGCTGGCGCACCGCCTCGTACAGGCATACGCCCGACGCGACCGACACGTTCAGGCTCTCGACGCTGCCCGCCATCGGGATGTTCATCACGTCGTCGCAGGTATCGCGCGTGAGGCGCCGCATCCCCTCGCCTTCCGCGCCCATCACGAGCGCCACCGGACCGTCGAGACGGGTTTCGTAGACGCTCGCGGTCGCATCGTCCGAGGTGCCGATCACCCACACGCCCGCATCCTTCAGCTCGCGCAGCGCGCGGGCCAGATTGGTCACGGTGATGTACGGCACGGTATCGGCCGCGCCGCTTGCGACCTTGGCCGCCGTCGCGTTCAGGCCCACCGCGCGATCGCGCGGCGCGATCACCGCATGCGCGCCGGCCGCGTCGGCCACCCGCAGGCACGCGCCCAGGTTGTGCGGATCGGTCACCCCGTCGAGTACCAGCAGCAAGGCAGGCCCCGAGATGCCGTCGAGCAGCTCGGCCAGATTCTGCGCGAGCGGAATGTCCTCGACCCGCGCCACCACGCCCTGATGCCGCTCGGTGTGGGCGAGCCCCCAGAGGCGGGTTTCGTCGGCCGCGATCAGGCGCACGCCGGCGTCCTTCGCGGTCTGCAGGAAGTCCTGCATCCGGCGATCGCGGCGCGTCTGGTCGTACAGCACCTCCGCGACCGTCGCCGCATCGTGCCGCAAGCGCGCGGTAACCGCATGAAAACCGTAGAGAACCTTCAGACGTGACATGGCTGGAACAACCTTCGATCAAACGTGCGATCGCGCAACCTGCGCGATCGCGATGAAAAAATGGAAAGCGCCGCGTTTCCGGCCGGCTGACCGGGAACGCGGCGTCTTCGATCAGGCGTGCCGGATTCGCGCGCGAATCCGGCGACGCTCAATGCTTGCTGCGCGGACGCACCTTCTTGGCCGCCGACTTCGCGGCGGGTGCGCCCTTCTTGCGCGCCGCGCCGCGCGCTGTGCGCGCGTCCTTCACGGCGGCCGTCGGCGCGCTCGGGGCCTTCTTGCGGCGCGCCGGCTCGTCGACAGGCGGCAGCGCGCGCACGCGCGGGCCGCCGGCTTCGCTCGCGGGCGGCGGCGCGGTGCGCCCGGTCTTCACCGGCGTATCGCGCACGAGCCGGAAGTCGATCTTGCGCGCATCGAGATCGACGCGGCTCACCTGCACCCGCACCCGGTCCGACAGGCGGTAGCGGATCCCGGTGCGCTCGCCGCGCAGTTCGTTCTTGATCTCGTCGTACTGGAAATAATCGGAACCGAGCTCCGTCACGTGCACGAGACCCTCGATGAACAGCGTGTCGAGCTGCACGAAGATGCCGAACGACGTGACGCCGTTCACCATCCCGCCGTACTCCTCGCCGAGCTTGTCGCGCATGAAATAGCACTTGAGCCAGGCCTCGACGTCGCGCGACGCCTCGTCCGCGCGGCGCTCGTTCGACGAGCAGTGCAGGCCCAGCTCTTCCCAGATCGCGGTGTTCGAACGCGCCCGGCCGCGCGACTCGTCGTCGGCCTGCTGCATCGCGCGGGCGCGCGGCGACAGCGCGGTGTTCAGCTCGACGCCGTCCGGCGCCTTCGGCGTGTACTTCTTGCCGGCCAGGATCGCGTAGATCGCGCGGTGCGTGAGCAGGTCCGGATAGCGGCGGATCGGGCTCGTGAAGTGCGCGTAGGCCTCGTAGGCGAGCCCGAAGTGGCCGATGTTGTCGGGGCTGTACACCGCCTGCTGCATCGAGCGCAGCAGCATCGGCTGCAGCATCTGCGCATCGGGCCGATCGCGGATGCGCGCCATCAGCGCGGCATAGTCGCTCGCGTGCGGCGTCTCGCCGCCGCCGAGCGTGAGCCCCATCCCGCGCAGGAACGTGCGCAGGTTCTCGAGCTTCTCGGCGGTCGGCCCCGCGTGCACGCGATACAGGCCCGGATGCTTGTTGCGCTTGAGGAAGTCGGCCGCGCACACGTTCGCGGCCAGCATGCATTCCTCGATCAGGCGGTGCGCATCGTTGCGCTGGCGCGGCACGATCTGCTCGATCTTGCCCTGCGCGTTGCAGACGATGTAGGTCTCGGTGGTGTCGAAGTCGATCGCCCCGCGCTTCTGGCGCGCGGCGAGCAGCGCCTTGTAGACGCCGTAGAGGTTCTGCAGGTGCGGCAGGAGCGCGGCGCGGCGCGCCGCCTCCGGCCCCTTGGTGTTGCCGAGCACCGCGGCCACTTCGGTATAGGTCAGGCGCGCGGCCGAATGGATCACCGCGGGGTAGAACTGGTACGCCTTGATCTCGCCGCGCGCGGTCACCACGATGTCGCACACGAGCACGCAGCGGTCCACCTGCGGGTTCAGCGAACACAGGCCGTTCGACAGCTTCTCCGGCAGCATCGGGATCACCCGGCGCGGGAAATACACCGACGTGCTGCGCTCGACCGCGTCGCCGTCGAGGCCGCTGGCCGGCTGCACGTAGTGCGACACGTCCGCGATCGCGACGATCAGGCGGAAGCCGTCGCCGCGACCGACCGCGACCGGCTCGCAGTACACCGCATCGTCGAAGTCGCGCGCGTCCTCGCCGTCGATCGTGACGAGCGGCACGTCGCGCAGGTCCACCCGGTAGCGCAGGTCGATCGGCCGCACCTTGTCCGGCAGCGACGCGGCCTCGCCGAGCGCGGCCGCGCTGAACTCGTGCGGCACGCCGTACTTGCGCACCGCGATCTCGATCTCCATGCCGGGATCGTCGATATCGCCGAGCACCTCGGTCACGCGCCCGATCGGCTGCGAATGACGGCTCGGGAAATCGGTCAGCTCGACCACCACCACCTGTCCGACCTTGGCCTTCTTCGCGTTCTGCGTGACCAGGATGTCGTGGCTGATGCGCTTGTCCTCGGGCGCCACGATCAGCGCGCCGTTCTCGTTCAACAGCCGGCCGATCACGCGCTTGTTCGCGCGCTCGGTCACCTCGACCACATGACCTTCGGGACGGCCGCGCCGGTCGTAGCCGACGATCCGCGCCAACACGCGATCGTTGTGCATGACCTTCTGCATCTCGCCGTTCGGCAGGAACAGATCGTCCTGGCCGTCGTCGCGAATCACGAAGCCATAACCGTCGCGATGGCCCTGTACGCGGCCCGCGACGAAGTTGGACGGATGGGTGAGCTGGTAATGACCACGCTTGTCGAGCCGGATCTGGCCGTCGCGCTCCATCGCGGCGACCCGCCGGAAAAACCCTTCGCGCTCCTGGCGCTTGATCGACAGCGCTTCGGCGATGTCGTTCGCGGCGAGCGGAACGTCGCTGGTCCGCAGCGCGCCGAGAATCTCTTCACGGCTAGGGATGGGATACGGATACTTGCTCAAGGGCTTGTCGATGGTTGTTCTCGTTGCGTTGGCTTGCGTTGAAACGGCAGACGCCGAATGCCGCCCCATTCTATCACCCGCCGTCGCGGCGAACGCCGGTCGTGCGGCAGCGGGCCCGGCGCACGACCGGCAACCCACGAAACAAAACAAAACGGAAACAAAGGTGTTGACAGGTGTTTCAACCCAGCTATAATTACGTTCTTCGCAGCAAACACACCGGCCCAGGTGGCGAAATTGGTAGACGCACTAGGTTCAGGTCCTAGCGGTGGCAACACCGTGGAGGTTCGAGTCCTCTCTTGGGCACCATCAGCTGTTTCGGCGTAAGTCGATGGTAACGAGAAACCCCGCAAGATTCTGTCTTACGGGGTTTTTTGTTTTCCGCGTCGCTTTCCGAATCCGCCCTGCGTTCCGCGGTCTTCTTTCCCTCCTGCGCGCGACCCATCCTCGCGGATCGGCCGCGCGCCCGCATGCCGACCGCTCAGGCGGCCGGCGCGCGACGCTTGAGCCAGGTCGCGCAGAACACCATCACCAGCAGCACGCCGATCAGCGCGTACGGCACGACCGGTTGCAGGTCGTACAGCGCGTTGCCGACGAGCGGCGCGATCACCATGCTGCCCCCCTGCGCCATCGACATCGCGCCCGCGCATGCGCCCTGCTCGGCCGGTTCCACCGCCGTGCTGGCCAGCGCCGCGACCGCCGGGAACGACGCGCCCATCCCGAACGCCGCCACCAGATAGCTCACGCCGATCAGGACCGGCTGCGCCGGCTCGACGAGCAGCACCGATGCAAATCCGAGCGCGCCGACGAGCGCGCCCCAGCGCAGCCATTGCAGCGGCGCGACGCGCGGCAGGCGGCCGACCAGCGCCTGGGTGACGATCAAGCCGAGCCCCGCGCTGCCGAGCGCATAGCCGGCCACGGCGGCCGCCTCCCGCGCCGGCACCTGCAGGCGATCGATGACATAGAAGCCCAGCGCGCTGTTCGCGATCATCACGACGCTGTAGAGCGCGAGCGCGCTCAGCCAGGGCACCCGGATCCGTGCGTCGCCGACCCGCAGCCGCGCCGGCGGCGCGCGGCGCGCCTGCCGCGCGCTCGCATCGTGCAGACGGCCGAGCCCCGGCAGACCGATCAGCGGCAGCAAGGCGAACACCAGCAGCGCGATGGCCAGGTCATGACGGCCGATCCAGCCGACGAGCGGCGGCGCGAGCACCATGCCGACGGCGCCCGCCGCGCCGAAGCGCGCGAGCACGGCCCCGCGCGAGCGGACGTCGGTGTGATCGGCAATCCACGCGGTCGCGCCGACCGGCAGGCCCGCGAACCAGCCCCCCATCGCCGCGCGCGTGATCAGCAGCGCCGCGAGATTGAGCCCGAGCGCGGGCAGATGCTGCGCGCCGCCGCGCAACGCCCATCCGACGTAAGCGGCGAGACACAGAAAGGACAGGCTGAAGCCGACGATCGCCATCCGCATCACGGGAATCCGGCCGAGCACGTCGGCCGCGCGTCCCCAGCGCTGCGAGGTCGCGATCCACACGAGGCCGACCACGCCGATGACGAAGCCGACGTGCCAGGCCTGCAGATGCATCAGGCGGGCCATCGGGCCCGCCACCGCGACGAACGCATAGGTGCCCGCCATCATCGCGAAGTTCGCGAGCAGCAGCGGCCGCAACTGCCGGCTGGAACGGCTCAGGGTTGGCGCGGATTCAACAGAAGTCGTGGACATGGATTTCCTGGTAAGTGAAGCGGGCGCGGCTCAGCCGGCGCGCCGCGAATGGGCGAGCAGGCGTTCGCGCGCCTGCACGAGGGCCGCTTCGGTCGCATCCCAGCCGAGGCACGGATCGGTGATCGAGCAGCCGTAGCGCAACGACGCCGGATCCGCCCCGAGCGGCTGGTTGCCCGCCTCGATGAAGCTCTCGATCATCACCCCGCGAATCGACCGGTTGCCCGCGCCGATCTGCTCGACGACGTCGTCGAGCACCGCCACCTGGAGCGCGTGCTGCTTCGCGCAGTTCGCGTGCGAGCAGTCGACCACGAGATTCGCCGGCAGATCGCGCGCGACGAGCGCCGCCTCGGCCGCCGCCACGCTCGCCGCGTCGTGGTTCGGACCGTCGTTGCCGCCGCGCAGCACCACATGGCCGTGCGGATTGCCCTCGGTATGCAGCACCGCGGGCCCGCCGCGTTGGTCGATGCCGATGAACGCATGCGCGCGCCGGCTGCTCTGCAATGCATGGACCGCCACCTCCAGCCCGCCGTCGGTGCCGTTCTTGAAGCCGACCGGCATCGGCAACCCGGAGGCCATCTCGCGATGCACCTGCGATTCGGTGGTCCGCGCGCCGATCGCGGCCCAGCTCACGAGATCGCCGAGATAGTGCGGCGTCACGAGATCGAGCGCCTCGATCGCCGCCGGCAGGCCGAGCGTATTGACGTCGAGCAGCAACTGGCGCGCGGTCGCGAGCCCCTCCTCGATGCGGTGGCTGCCGTCGAGCCGCGGATCGTTGATGAGCCCTTTCCAGCCCACCGTCGTGCGCGGCTTCTCGAAGTACACGCGCATCACCACGCAGAACACGTCGCGCACGCGCCGCGCGAGGCCCGCGAGCCGCCGCGCGTAATCGCGCGCGGCATCGGGGTCGTGGATCGAGCACGGCCCGACGATCACCATCCGGCGCGGATCGCGCCGTTCGAGAATCGCCTGCAATTGCCGCCGCCCGCTGTCGACGTTCGCCCGCACGACCGGCGTCGCCGGCAGGCGGCCGCGCAGCGCCTCGGGCGTCGGCAGCGGCGCGCCGACACGCTGGCGCCCCGCCCGCTCCGCTCGGCTCGGCGCGCATACCGCGCCGCTGCCGCCGTCATCCAGATACAACTCAAGATTCTTCATCGCTGCTTGCCTCGGGTAGGTCACGTCATGCGCCCAAGGTCGCGCCGCCGTCGACGGTCACGCTGTCCAGCGTGACGTGCCGCGCGGCGTTCGACAGCATGAACAGCACGACCGACGCGACATCGTCGGGGGCCGCGATGCGGCCGAGCGGAATGCCGGTCCGGTACGCGGGCAGCGAGCCCGCGATCACCGCGGCCGCGCCGGTCTCGTCGCGCCACAGCTGGCGCTGCATGTCGGTGTCGGTCGAGCCCGGCGCGACGATGTTGCAGCGGATCCCGTGGCCGGCCAGTTCGAGCCCGAGGCAGCGCGTGAACTGGTGCGCGGCCGCCTTCGACGCCGCATACGCGGCCATCTGCATGCGCGGCACGAGCGCCGCGTTCGAGCCGACCGTCACGATGCTGCCCGCGCGGCGCGGCGTCATCCGCTGCGCGACCGCGCGCGACAGGTGGAATACGCCATGTGTGTTGACCGCGAAACTGCGCAGCCAGGCGTCGTCGTCGAGCGTGTCGACGGTCGCGAGCCGCAGGATGCCCGCGACATTCGCGAGCATCCCGATCGGGCCCAGCTCGGCTTCGATCCGTTCGATCGTCGCGCGTACCGCCGCGCCGTCCGAGACATCGAGGACATACGGCTGGATGCGCTGCCCGGCTTCCGCGCCCTCGGCCGCGAGGCGCGCCAGCCCGTCCGCCTGCATGTCGAGCGCGGCGACGGCCACGCCGCGCGCGGCGAGCGCGCGCGCCACGGCCGCGCCGATACCCTGCGCCGCACCGCTCACCACCGCCACGGCGCCGGGAAATTCATCAGTCATGCGATTCATAGCAAACACTCCATCGATTATTGAGCGCCGTTCGCGCGCGTCAGGCGCGCGACCAGCTCGGCGCCGATCGCGGCCATCGGCGCGGGATCGGACATGCCGTCATGGGAACAGTCGAGCACACGGCAGTGCAGGCGGCCCGGGCGCACATGCGGCAGCCAGCTGTCGGGCGCCGGTGCCTCGGCGGGATTGCGCGCCGCGCGGAACAGCAGCAGCTCGCCGTCGTACGCGGGCGTCGCGCTCGCGCGGAACAGCCGCATCTGACGCAGGGTCTGGCCGACGAACGCGTCGAGTCCGTCCGGCCCAAGCGCGGCGAACGGGCTCGTCGGGCGCAGCAGGCGCTGGCGCAGCGTGTCGTCCGTCGCCTCGGCGGTATCGAAGTCGCCGTTGACGGTCAGCAGGATCTGCAGCGCATCGCGCAGCGCCGGCTGGGGCCGTGCGGCCCACGCGGGCGGCGGATAGCTGTCCATCAGCGCGAGCAGGCCGACCTCGCGCCCCTGCGCGGCAAGCCGCGCCGCCACGCCGTGCGCGAGCGCGCCGCCGAGCGACCACCCGAGCAGGTGGTACGGGCCGTCCGGCTGCACCGCGCGCACGCGCTGCACGTAGTGCTCGACCAGGGCCTCGAAATCGGCCGCGCCGCGGGTTTCGTCGACCATCAGCTGCAAGCCGTGCACCGTCACGTCGGGCAGGTGCCGGGCAAGCCGCAGGTAACTCCACGCGAGCCCGTCGGCCGGATGAATACAGATCAGCGACGGCGCGCCGGCAGGCCCGTGCTGGATCGCGAGCGACGGCGCGAACGGCTCGGCCGCCCCGCCCGCCCGATACGGCAGCGGGGTCGACAGCGCGGCGGCCAGCGCGCGCACGGTCGCATGCCGGAACAGCAGCGACACCGGCACGTCGCGTCGCAATGCAACCGAAAGCTGCGCGGCGGCCTGGATCGCCTGCAACGACTTGCCGCCCAGGTCGAAGAAGTTCGACATCGGCGTCAGCGGCAAATCGCCCAGCACCTGCCGCCACGCATGCATGACCTGCCGTTCGAGCGGCGCCTGCGCGTCGTCCGCGCCCTCCGCCGCGCGCGCCTCCGGCTGCGCCGCCTGCTGCAGCGCCTTGCGGTCGGTCTTGCCGTTCGGATTGCGCGGCAGTTGGTCGAGTACGCGCCATACGTCGGGGATCGCCGCGGCCGGCAGCGCCTCGACGAGCCGCGCGCGCAGCGCCTGCACATCATCGGTTCCCGCGACGAACGCAGCCAGCGTGTACAGCCCCGCGCCGCGCGCGAGCGCCACCACCGCGGCTTCGCGCACGCCGGGCATGCCGAGCAGCAGGTTCTCGATTTCGAGCGGCTCGATCCGCACGCCGCTGATCTTCACCTGATGATCGATGCGCCCGTGAAACCGCAACTGCCCCGCTTCCCATTGCGCGAGATCGCCGGTGCGATAGCCGCGCTCGCCGCCGTCGGGCAGGCTCACGAAGCGCGCGGCGGTCAGCTCGGGACGGTTCAGATATCCGAGCGCGAGCGCCGGACCGCTCAGCACCAGCTCGCCGACCCGCCCGGCCGCGACGGGATACAGGCGTTCGTCGACGACCCGCGCGAAGAGCCCGGGACGCGGCGCGCCGATCGGCACGGGTTCGCCCGGGGTCCAGTCGGGCCGCGGCCCGGCAAGCTGCGCCGTGGTCGCGATGATGGTTGCTTCGGTGGGCCCGTAGGTGTTCAGCAGCACCTGCGCGGGCAGCAGCTCGCGCCAGCGCGCGACCCGCTCGGGCAACGCCGCCTCGCCGCCGATGATCGTCAGGCGCACCCGCGCGAGACGTCGCGCCGCGTCGGTCTCCAGTGCATGCGCGACGACCTGCCAGTAAGCGGTCGGCAAGTCGAGCACGGTGATCGCGAGCCGCTCGACCGCCTCGGCGAAGCACGCGACCGAATCGAGCATCGCGTCGTCGCGCAACACGAGCGTCGCGCCGTGGCATAGCGCGATGAAGATCTCCTCGAGGCTCGCGTCGAAATGCAGCGGCGCGAACTGCAGCACCCGGTCCGCCGGCTCGACCTCATACAGTCCGCGCGTGCTCGCGACGAACTGCGCGAGCGCGCCGCGCCCGACCAGCACGCCGTTCGGCGCGCCCGTCGAACCCGAGGTGTACAGCAGGTACGCGGGCTGGTCCGCCGGCGGCGCGCCGCAGCACGCGACGCGCGGCGCCGGCGCGGCGGCCGCCTCGTCGAGATCGAGCACCGGCAGCGCGCCGGCCTGCCGCCGCCAGGCTGCGCGCGTCAGCACCCAGTCGGGCGCCGCATCGGCCAGCATCGCCGCCGTGCGCTGCGCGGGCCCGTCCGGATCGACCGGCACGAACGCCGCGCCCACCCACAGCACCGCGAGCATCGCGACCACCGCATCCGGCGAGCGCGGCGCGAGGATCGCGATCCGGCGGCCCGCCCCCGCGCCGCGCTGCGCAAGCACCGCGGCGAGCGCCTCGACGCGCGCGAGCAGCGTCCCGTAGTCGAGCCGCGCGTCCGGCGACTCGATCGCGAGCTGGGCCGGCGTCCGCGCCGCAGCCTGCCGCAGCAACGCCAGCACGTCGACGGGCGGCGTCGCGAGCGGCGCACCCGCGCAGATCGACGGCGCGGGAAGGCCGTCGAGCAGCGCCGCGAGCGGCGCGTCGGCCGGATGGGCGGCGAATGCGTGCAGCCAGTCCGACAGGCTGGCCGCCAACCCGGCCAGGCGGGTGCGGTCGTAGGCGTGCGGATTCGCCTCGAGCGTCAGGCACCACGTGCGTTCGCGCACGGCAAGCGTGAGATTGAAATCCTTCACCGGCCCGCCGCTGACGGCGCGCATCCGGCTCGTCACGCCGGCGAACGCGACCTGTCGCTCGAACGGCATCAGGTTGACCGCCTGGTTGAACAGGAATTTGTTGCGTTCGAGCAGGCCCAGATCGCCGCGAATCCAGCCGTAGCGGTAATACAGATGCGGGCGCATCTCGCGCAGCGCGCGCGCGATCTCGCCCGCCAGCGCGCGCGGCGTCGCGTCCTCGCGCACGCGCACGCTGATCGGCACGATGTTCATCGCCATGCACGGCACCGCGAGCGCCGGCGTGCCGAGCCGGTTCATCACGGGCAGGCCCAGCGTCAGCTCGCGCTGGCCGCCCGTCTTGCCGAGCCACAGGCCCAGCGCGCCCAGCAGCCACGCGCCCCAGTCCACGTCGAGCGCCTCGGCCGCCGCGCGCCAGCGCGCCACCGTCGCGACGTCGAACTGCAAGGTCTGGCGCAGCGCGGTCGGCGCGGCCGGCTGCGGCGGCCCGAGCCGCAGCGGCGCGGGCACGTCGCGCAGCCGCTCGCGCCAGAATGCCTGGTCGCGGTCGAATCCGCCGTTGCGCCGATAAGCCTCTTCCGCCGCCACCACCGGATCGATCCGCCAGTCCGGCAGCGCCGGCGGCGCGACGCCCGTCGCCCGTGCGTTGTAGCGCGCGGCGACGGCCTGCTGGACCAGGCTGTAGCCGAAGCCGTCGAGCGCGATGTGGTGCACCTGCAGGTACCACCAATGGCATGCGGGGCCGAGCTTCAGCAGCGCCGTGCGATACAGCGGCGCCGAGGTGACGTCGCACGGCACCGCCAGCGCGGCCTGCATCCAGGCAAGCGCGGCCTCGCGCGGATCGGCGTGCGCGCCGAGGTCGACCAGCGGCACCTGCGCCGCGGCCGGCACGCGGCATTGCCAGAGCGTGTCGTCGCCCCATTCGAAGCGCATGTGCAGGCTGTCCGCACAATCGAGCACCGCTTGCACGGCCTGTGTGAACGCGGCCGCGTCGAGCGCGCCGTCCAGTTCGATCGCTTCCGCCGTCAGGTAGCCCGGATCGTCGGGATCGACCTGCTGCGCGACCCAGATGCCGTATTGCGCCGAGGTCGCGCGCAGACGTTCAGTGATGTGCTGCATGGGACAGGTATCCGCGAAGTAAGAGGGAAAACATGCGCGCCACGTCCGTCAGCCGCGTTGCCAATCGATCACGAGCTGCTTGTTGCGCGCCATCAGCGCCAGGTGCTCGTCCATCACGTACTGGATCTGCTCCAGCTTGTCCGTCGAGTCGGCCTCGCAGCGCAGGCTCAGCCGGTCGTCCGCGCGCGTGACGTGGCACTTGCCATAGGGAAAATCGATCGCGGCGCGCGTGTCGTCGAACACGACCGGCACCTTGATTGCGTAGTGCTTGCACATCTTGAAGAGCACGCGGTCGGCCTGTGGCACGGTGATTTCAGCGGTACTGACGAGCATGGGGATCAGGGTTGGCAAAGAGGGTGAGGACAATCGTTCCGCCCGGGCGCGGATCACGCGGGCACCGCGGCCGGACGCCGCAGCAGCGCCCACCACGCAGCGAGCGTCGGCGTCTGCGCGAGCTGCACGAACTCGACGTCGCGCCCCGCGCCGCGCCACGCCTCGACGAAGGCCATCAGCCGCACCGAGTCCAGTCCGCAATCCATCAGGTTGTCGTCGGGGCGCAGCTCGCTTGCCGCGACCCGCAGGCTGCGCGCAACCTCGGCCGTCAGCGCGTCGAGCGAATTCGGCGCGGCGCCCGCGTCGCGCGCGGCGGCGTCGGTCAGGTCCGCCGTGCGCACGGCCATCCCGCAGCGGCGCGCGACATAGTCGAGCGCCATCTGGTGCTCATGCGCGGAAAAATCGGCCAGCGCATCGGCGACGAAGAACGGCTGGATGTCCTTCATGAACGCTTCGCACGCGGTCATCAGGCAGCCGATATGCGCATAGACGCCGCAGATCACGAGCTGGTCGCGTCCGCCATCGCCCAGCAGCTGGTCGAATGCCGAACGCTGGAAGGCGCTGTAGCGCCACTTGTCGAGCACCTGGTCGCCGGGCTGCGGCGCGAGCGCCTCGCAGATCGCCGCGCGCTCCGGGTGTGCGGTGAGGCCCGGGCCCCACATGTCGTTGAGCAGCGCGCGCGCCTCGGCGGTCTGCTCCGGCAGCTGGGCGGTGTAGTACACCGGCATCCCCGCTGCGCGCGCGAACACGAGCAAGCGCGCGACGTTGGCGAGCAGCTCGGGAATCGGCGCGGCGGCGCGATCGTAGAAATCGACGAAATAGTCCTGCATGTCGTGCACGAGCAGCGCCGCGCGACGCGGCTCGAACGGCCACGACACCCGGTTCTCGGGCAGCGCGGCGGGCATCGGATAGGAAAGGATCTTGGGAATAGCCATGGTCGTCACAAGGAAAAGTAGGAATGGCAAGCGCGGGCGCGGCCCGCCCGACGCTCACCCGGCCGCGTGCTCGAACGCGGCGAGGCGCGCCGCGATGTCGGCGCGCAGCACCTGTTTGTTGGTTTTGCCGACGGCGGTCTTCGGAAACACGTCGACGAATTCGATCCGGTCGGGGATCTTGTAGGCGGCGATCCCCTGCTCGCGCAGGAATGCCAGCAGCGTCGGCGCGCGCAACGCCGCGTCGGCGCGGATCACGTAGGCGCAGCTCTTCTCGCCGAGATACGGATCCGGCATCGCGACGAGCGCCGCATCGACGACGCCCGGATGCGCGATCAGCAGATGCTCGACCTCTTCCGCCGACACCTTCTCGCCGCCGCGATTGATCTGGTCCTTCGCGCGCCCCTCGACGACCAGATAGCCGTCTTCCGTCATGCGCACCCGGTCCCCCGTCCGGTAGAACCCATCGGATGTGAACGCGCGTGCGTTGTGCGCCTCCGCGCGGTAATAGCCGCGAATCGTGTAGGGGCCGCGCGTCAGCAGGTTGCCGATCGCGCCCGGCGCGACCGGCCGGTCCTCGTCGTCGACGATGCGGATCTCGTCGTCCGGCGAAATCGGCCGGCCCTGGGTCTGCGCGACGACCTCGCGCGGGTCGTCGAGCCGCGTGTAGTTGACGAGCCCCTCGGCCATCCCGAACACCTGCTGCAGGCGCGCGCCCAACATGGTGTCGACGCGTCGCGCGAGCGTCTCGTCGAAGCGCGCGCCGCCGACCTGCACGAGCCGCAGGCTCGTCAGCGCGGCCGGCCCGCGCGCCGCGGCCGACAGCCAGACCGGCACGAGCGGCGGAACCAGCGCGGTGATCGTCACCCGTTCGCGCGCGATCAGCCCGAACGCCGCCTCGGGGCTGCCGCCGTCGCACAGCACGACGGTGCCGCCCGCATGCAGCACGCCGAACGAGCCCGGCGAGCTGAGCGCATAGTTGTGCGCGGCGGGCAGCACGCACAGATAGACGCTGCGTTCGTCCAGCCCGCAGATGCGCGCGCTTTCGCGCACGCTGTACAGGTAATCGTCGTGCGTGCGCGGAATCAGCTTCGGCGTGCCCGTGCTGCCGCCCGACAACTGCAAAAACGCGACCTCGCCCGCCGTCGGACTCGCGGGCAGCGGCGCGTGCGCGTCGCGCAGGCTGTCGAGCGCGCGGTGCTCGCCCGCCTCGCCGACGATCAGCACGTGCGCGAGGGTCGGCGCCTCGGCCCGCACCTCGGTCGCGAGCGCGCGATAGTCGAAGCCGTCGTGGCAATCGGCCGCCACGTAGGCGACGGCCTCCGCATGACGGCAGAAGTAGCCGATCTCCTGGCGCCGATGCGCGGGCAACGCGAACACCGGCAGCGCGCCGATCCGGAACAGCGCGAACACGACCGCGAAGAACTCGACCCGGTTCGGCAACTGCACGACGACGCGATCACGCGGCCCGATGCCGAGCGACACGAAGCCGCGCGCCAGCCGCTCCGCCTCGTCGGCCAGCCGCCGGTAGCTCCAGCGGGTCCCGCCGTGCACGAGCGCGGTGCGCGCGCCGAAACGCTCGACCTGCTGCGCGAGCCATTGATCGAACGACTGCCCCTGCCAATAGCCCTTGCGTCGATACGCGTCCGCGCAAGCGGTGGGCCACGGCGTGCCGAGCGCCAGCGTCATGCCGCCTCCTGCTGGTCCGCCGCGCCGTGCGCGACGCCCATCGCGTCGAGCATCGTGCGGAACTTCGCGCTCGTTTCGGCCAGTTCGCTGTCCGGCAGTGAATCGCCGACCACGCCCGCGCCGGCGAACAGGCGCAAGGCCGCGCCTTCCGCTTCCGCGCAACGGATCGTGACGATCCATTCGCCGTCGCCGCGCGTGTCGACCCAGCCCAGCATCCCGGTGTAGAAGCCCCGGTCGAACGGCTCGGTCTGCAGGATCAGTTCGCGCGCGACGCTGCGCGGGTAGCCGCAGACGGCCGGGGTCGGATGCAGCGCGAGCGCGAGCGTCAGCGCGTCGGCGTCCGTTTCGCCCGTCACTTCCGTGGACAGATGCCACATCGTCTGCGTATGGACCAGCGACGGCCGCGCCGGCACATGCAGGGTGCGGCAGAGCGGCGCGAGCGCATCGCGCACCGCGTCGACCACGACGCGATGCTCGTCCAGGTCCTTCGCGGATTCGAGCAAGGCCTCGGCGCGCCGCCGGTCCTCGATGGGGTCGCTGCTGCGCGGCGCGGAGCCGGCCAGCGGATTGGCCCGCACCACGCCCTGAAAGCGGCTGACCAGCAGTTCGGGGCTCGCGCCGAGCAAGGTCCGCCCGCCGCCCAGATCGACCGAGAACGTATAGCCATGCGGATTGCGCGCCGCGAGACGCGCCAGCAGCGCGCGCGCATCGACCGGCGCCTCGCCCGTCAGCTCCAGCGTGCGCGCCAGCACGACCTTGTCGAGATGGCCCGCGCGGATGTTCGAGACCGCCCGCGCGACCCCTGCCGCGTAATCGTTGCCGGCGGGCACCGGCCGCGTGCGGTAGCGGCCGGCGCCCGCCGGCTGCGCGGCCGCGGCCGCGGTGACGGCAGGCCGCGCGCGCGCCAGCGAGCGCGCCACCCGCAGCGCCGCCGGCCGCTCGACATCGAACGGCACGGCGCCGACCACGGCGGCGTCCGCATGCCCGGATTCGCGCGCGCGCGTCAGCGCCTGCCGCACACGCTCGCCGAGCGGCGCATCCGAGTGCGGGACCTCCGCGACGACGTCCCGCGCCAACAGCACATGCGCGGGCGTCGCGAGAAAAAGCGGCGTCGCGGGATGATAGTCATCGTCTATATTCAGTTCTGCCAATGAAAAAGGCATATCGGATACGGCGTTCATGCCATGCACCTCCAAAAAAATGAAATTCACCGGGATGGAATCGCCCGCCCTGCCGACCGCTGCCGGTTGCCCCGAACAGCGGCCGGCGGACGCGTCACATCTCCGCCGTCAGGCTGACTGCGACGCGGCGCCCCTGATCCACGAGCCAGTTGCCGCTCAACCCGCTCGCCCGGCTGCGGTCGTCCACCGGCACCATCCGGTTCGTGACGTTGAGCAGCGCGACGTTGAGCGAGAAATGCTTCGAGATCCGGTAGCGGCCGCCGAGATCGAAGGTCGTGGTCGACGGCCGCTCGCGCACGCCTTGCGCACCGTTGCGGAACGCCGCCCAGTATTCGTTGCCGATGTAATTGATGTCCGCGTACAGATCCAGCTGCGGCGTGGGCGTCCAGCCCAGCTCCACGTTGAACTTGTGCCGCGGCGTCTTGTCGAGCGGATAGCCGTTCAGCGACCCGCCGTTGAACGCGCGCTCGCCGCTGCCCTCGCGCCGCGACTGCGTCAGCGTGTAGGTGCCCGAGATCCGGAACTGCTTCGCGACGCGCGTGCCCGCGCCAAGTTCCAGCCCGTACAGCTTCACGCGATCGACGTTGTCGTACACATAGATGTTGCGGCCGGGCGAACGACTGTCGGCGACGCCCGTGTCGTAGCTGACCACCTTGTTCTTGAACAGGTTGTTGAACAGCGTGAGGCTCGCGTGGCTCTCGCCGCTGTCGTAGCGCACGCCCAGCTCTTCCGTCAGGCTGGTCTCGGGCTTCAGCGCCGGATTGCCGCACAGCGTGCCCGCCACCGCGCCCGCCGCGCCGCCCGAGGTCATGCAGTAGCCGGCCGTGCTCTGGCGCAGCGTCGGCGGCTTGAAGCCGGTCGACACGCCGCCGCGCACCGTCACCGTCGGCGTCAGCTTGTAGACGCCGTACACGCGCGGGCTCACATGGCTGCCGTAGCGCTCGTCGTGGTCGAGCCGCACGCCGGTCGTCAGCGTGAAGCGGCTGTTGAAGAAATAGTCGTTCTCGCCGAACAGCGCCCAGGCATTGCGCTTGATGCTGTCCGAGTTCCCCGCGTACCCCTTCGGCACCGCGTCCTGCATGCCCGCGCCCGACAGCCTCGACCAGATATGCTGCCCGCCCACCGTCAGGATGTTGCGCTCGCCCCACCACGGCACCTCGAGCTTGCCCTCGAGCACCGTATCGGTGATCGCCGGCTTGATCGGCGAACGCGCGAGCGACGTCCATTGGTCCTGCGTGCCGCGCTCGCCGTACAGCGACAGCGTCGACTGGCCGAAGTCCCAGCGACCGTTGTGCGTGATGCCCCAGTAGTCGCGCACGTGGCGCGTCTCGGTCACGGTCGTCGCGAGCGTGCGCGGCGTGACGGGCGCGATGCTCTCGCCGGGCGTGCTCAGGTAGGTGAGCTGCTCGCGGCCCGCATTGATGCTGAGATCCTGGTTGCGCGCCGGCTTGGCGGTCAGCTTCACGTCGAAGCTGCCGATGCGCTGGCCGTTCGCGCCGCCCGTCGCGCTGAGCGGATAGTAGATGTGGTCCTCGCCGCGATGCAGCGCGCGGCCCGACACCTGCAGGCCGAGCACATCGGCCTTGAGCGGACCGCCCACCCAGAAATCGACGCTCTGCGTATCGCCCTGATCCGACTCCAGCTGCCAGACGCTGCCGGCGGTGACCGTGCCGCCCCACTTCTTCGGCACCTTGCGGGTGATGATGTTGATCACGCCGCCCATCGCATCCGCGCCGTACATCGACGACATCGGGCCGCGCACGACCTCGATGCGCTCGATCGCGCTGAGCGGCGGCAGCAGGCTGGCCTGCACACCCGACGAACCGCGATTCATGGTCTCGCGGGTGTTCTGGCGGCGGCCGTCGACGAGGATCAGCGTGTATTCGCCCGGCATCCCGCGAATCGAGATGTCCTGGTCGTTCGGCGTGGCGCCGACCACGCTCACGCCCTCCACCTTGCCGACGATCTCGGCGACCGAGGTGTACGGCTTCGCCTCGATGTCCTCGCGGGTGATGACGGAAATACTGGCGGGCGCGTCCTTGATCGCCTGCTCGCGCTGGCTGGCCGTCACGACGACGGTGCCGAGCGCGTGGTCAGGCAGCGCCGGATCGGCCGCCTGCGCGGCGACGCCCGACGCACCGAGCGCGCACAAGCCGGCCACGACGGCCGGCTTCAAGGCAAAGCTTGAGACATGATTCGACATGACGGTGCTTTCGATAACGATAAATAAAATTGATTCTCATTTACATTATCGAAGATGAAAGCAGCCGGAATGTTTGCGTAAGAAACGAATTTGTTTGCCGTAAGCCGCGCCGTTCAGTGCCGCCCGCTGCTGCGCGCGAGTTTCGGCGTCACGCCGAAGCGGCGCTTGTAGGCGGTCGCGAAATTGGCGGCGCTCGTGTAGCCCGCGAGCGCCGCCGCCTGCTTGACGCTGATCGCGTCCTGCTCGAGCGCGAGCCGCGCGCGCTGCAGGCTCTGCTCGCGCAGGAAATCGAAGATGGTGGTGCCGTAGGCGCGGCGGAACTGCCGCTGCATCGCGTTCGCGTTCATGCCGGCGTGGCGCGCGATGTCGTCGAGCGACATCGCGTGCGCGGCGTCGCTGCCCAGGAACACGCGCAATTCCGCCATGCGCCGGTAAGCGCGCGAGTCGAGCGGCGCGTCCCGCTCCGCGGCCGGCGCGACCGCCTCGATCTGCAGCGACGAGAAGGCTTCGGCCAGCAGGTCGAGCACGCGCCCCTCGAGATAGATCGCCTGCAGCATCGGCGCGTAGGCGGGCGGACGGACGATCTGTTCCGCGAGCGCCATCGCGCGCGGCGTCGGTCGCCAGAATTCGATCGACAGATGCCCGGACAGGAGCGAGCCGAGCCGCTCGGGCATCGCCGCGTGGCTCGCGGCCTGCAGGTGCCGCAGCCACTCGCCCGACATGCCGAGGCTCAGCCGGCGCGCATAACCGCCCTTGCTGATCCGGCGCCGGAAGATCTCGGGCTCGACCGCATTGACGAGGAACGACTGCGAGCGCTCGGCCGCGCCGCGCCGCGCCGCGGTGGCCAGGACCACGCGCCGGTCGCCGTACGACACGTCGAGCCGCCCCTCCAGCAACAGCACCAGATGCAGCCCGGGCGAACACTGCCCGGACACCGTCGCATCGAATTCGTCCATCGCGTCGTCCGCATGCACCCTCAAGCCCGGCCGCACCTCGCGCAGCTTCGCGACATGCGCGGCATGGCCCGGCTCGTGGTTCCCGTTGATTTCCCGTTGCACACCCATTTTTCCAGCCCCCGGCTACGTTCGCGCCGCGCCCGTCAATAGGGCTGGCGCAAATCATTTCGTTGTTTTGCCAAACAAAAGCGCATCGCTGCGACACGCTTGTCCGGTTAAAATAAAATGCGAATCATTATCATTTATCGTATCGGGATTGGCGTGATAAAGACAAGCAAATTTTGGCTGGCGGCCTGCGCGTGGATGCTGGGCAGCCTGTTCCTCCAGGCCGCGGCCCACGCGGACGTCGCCGTTACCGACCTGGCGGGCCGCACCGTCAAGATTCCCGACCGCGTCGACCGGGTGCTGCTCGGCGAGGGCCGCATGCTGCCCGCGCTCGCGATCGTCGAAAGCGGCGATCCGAGCCGCCGCCTCGTCGGCATGATGGGTGATTTCGAACAACTCGACGCGGCCGGCTACGCGCAATGGCAGGCCCGCTTTCCGCATCTGAAGGACGTACCGCGCATCGGGCGTTCGCAGTCGGGCAGCTTCAGCGACGAACGCGCGCTCGCGCTGCGGCCGCAAGTGGCGATCTTCGGGCTCGGCGGCGGCCACGGCCCCAGCGAGCGGGATCGCGAAACACTCGCGCGGCTCGAGGCGGCCGGCGTCGCGATCGTGTTCGTCGATTTCCGTCACGACCCGCTCGGCAACACGCCGCGCAGCATGACCCTGCTCGGCCAGGTGTTCGGCGCGCCCAAGCAGGCGGCGGCGTTCAACACCTATTGGCAGCAGCAGCTCGATCTCGTCCAGCAGCGCCTGAAGCAGGCAAAGGCGCCCGCCCCCACCGTGTTCCTCGAAAGCCGGGTCGGCCTGTCGAGCGGCTGCTGCGACACGATGACGGGCATGCTCGGGCGCCTGCTCGACGCGGCGGGCGGCAACAACATCGCGAAGCCGCTGATCCCGGGCGAGCACGGCACGCTCAATCCGGAATTCCTGCTCGCCAAGCAGCCCGACGTCTACATCGGCACCGCGGTCGGCTCGATGCAGACCGTGCAGAGCGCGCCGCAACGCATCGCGCTCGGCGCGGGCGTCCCGGCCGACGTCGCGCGGCGCTCGCTCGAACACGTGCTGCAGCGGCCGAAGATCGCGTCGCTGCGCGCCGTGCGCGAGGGCCGCGCCCATGCGGTCTGGCATCACTTCTACAATTCGCCGTTCAACGTCGTGGCGGTGCAGGCGATGGCCAAGTGGCTGCATCCCGATCTGTTCGCCGATCTCGATCCGCGCCGCACGCAGGAAGAGATGTATCGCCGCTTCCAGCCGATCGCGCTGCAAGGCGAATACTGGACGAGCGTCGGGCGCTGAGATGCCGCATCCCGTCCATCCGACGCGCCGCGCGCTGCTGCTCGCGAGCGCGGGCGCCCTGTCCGGCTGCATCGCGCCCGCGGCGTCCCTGCCGCGCTCAGCCGGCACCGGCGACTGGCCCGGGCTGAGCGCCGCCCGCCCCGTGACGATCCCCGGCAGCCATCAGTTCGACATCGCGTTCGACGGCCGCATGCGGCGCATCTTCGTGGCGCTGCCCGAGCAGCCCGCGCCGCCCGAGGGCTATCCCGTGCTGTACGCGCTCGACGGCAATGCGTCGTTCCCGCTCCTCGCGCCGCTCGCGCGCCAGTACGCCGCGCGCCCCGGCGCGCTGCGGGGCGCGCCGCCCATCGTGGTCGGCCTCGGCTACGCCACCGATGCCGCCTACGACATGGACGCGCGCACCGACGACTACACGCTCGCGCCGCACGCCGGCCGCCCGCGCGCGGATGCCCTGCTCGATTTCCTCGAACACGGGCTGCGCCCCTGGCTCGCCCGGCAGGCGTCGCTCGATCCGCATCGCCAGACGCTGTTCGGCCATTCGTACGGCGGACTGTTCACGCTGTACGCACTGTTCACGCGCCCCGCGCTGTTCAGCCGCCATGTCGCGGCGAGCCCGTCGATCTGGTGGGGCGAGCGCGCCTTGCTGCCCTACCGCGACCGCTTCATCGAGCAGGCCGCGCCGCTCGCCGCCCCGACCACCGTGCTCGTGACCGCAGGCGGTCTCGAGGAAGGCGCGCCGCATCCCGATCCGGAACGCGCGCGGCGCCAGGCCGAGCGCCGGCAGGTCAGCTCCGCGCGCGAACTCGTGCGGAGCCTGCAGCGCGTGCCTCAGCTGCGGGCGACGTTCCGCCTGCTCGACGGCGAAGACCACGGCGGCGTGATGCCGCGCAGCGCGGCGCTCGCGCTCGGCGTCGCCTGCGCCCCTACGGAGGCATCGGCATGAGCGCGCCCGCCGTCGCCGCGCAGCGCTCGCTGCGCGGCCGCTATCGCGCCGTCGCGCTGCGGCGCCTCGCCGCGCTGGGCCTGCTCGCGGTCACGCTCGCCGCGCTGTTCGCCACGGATCTCGCGACCGGCCCCTCGCCGTTCCCGCTGCGCGACCTCGTCGCCGGCCTGCTGCATCCGGAACGGCTGGCGCTCGAACAACACGTGATCCTGTGGGACGTGCGGCTGCCCTACGCGGTACTCGCCGTGCTCGTGGGCAGCGCGCTCGGCCTGGCCGGCGCGGAAATGCAGACCGTGCTGAACAACCCGCTCGCGAGCCCGTTCACGCTCGGCCTGTCGGCCGCCGCGAGCGTCGGCGCGTCGCTCGTCGTGATCAGCGGCTGGCAGCTCGTGCTGTGGAACGAGAACCTCGCGCTGTCGCTCGGCGCGTTCGGCTGCGCGGTCGGCGCGACGCTGCTCATCATCTGGCTCGCGTGGCGGCACGGCGCGACCACCGAGACCGTCGTCCTGTTCGGCATCGGCCTGATGTTCAGCTTCGAGGCCCTGCTCTGGCTGCTCCAGTTCATCGCGGACAGCAACGCGCTCCAGCAGATCGTGTTCTGGAGCATGGGCAGCCTAGCCCGCGCGAGCTGGAGCAAGATCGCGATCCTGTCGTGCGTGCTCGCGCTGTGCGGACTCTGGTCGGGCACCCAGGTCTGGACCATGACGGCGCTGCGCGCCGGCGAGGAACAGGCGCGCAGCATGGGCATCGCGGTCGAGCGGCTGCGGCTCCTGACGCTCGTGCGCATCAGCCTGCTGTCGGCCACCGCGCTGTCGTTCGTCGGCACCATCGGCTTCGTCGGGCTGGTCGGCCCGCACATGTCGCGCCTCCTGGTCGGCGAGGATCATCGCTACTACCTGCCGGGCAGCGTCCTGGCCGGCGCCATCATGGTGTCGGGCGCGTCGATCCTGAGCAAGACGCTGATCAGCGGCGTCGTGCTGCCGATCGGCATCATCACCGCGCTCGTCGGCGTGCCGCTGTTCATGCTGCTGATCACCCGACGCCGGAGGCGCGATGCATAACGTCGACCCCACACTGCGCATCGCCGGCGTCAGCGTCGCGTACGGCGCGCGCACGATCGTCGAGCGCCTCGCGCTGCCGCCCATCGCGCCGGGCTGCATGGTCGCCGTGCTCGGCCCGAACGGCGTCGGAAAATCCACGCTGTTGCGCGCGCTGGCGCGCCTGCTCCCCGCGCGCGGCGAGGCGATGCTCGGGCCGACCGACCTGCTGCGCTGCGCACGGCGCGACCATCTGCGCTGCGTCGGCTACCTGCCGCAAAGCCTGCCCCAAGCCTCGTCGCTGCTCGTCTACGAAGCCGTGAGCGGCGCGTTGCGCGCCACTTGCGGCGGCCTGGGCGAGCACGAGCACGATGCGCGCGTGCAAGCGGTGTTCGCGCAATTGCACCTGCATCCGCTCGCGATGAAGTCGCTCGACCAGCTGTCGGGCGGCCAGCGTCAGATGGTCGGGCTCGCGCAGGTGCTGATCCGTCACACGCCCTTGCTGCTGCTCGACGAACCGACGAGCGCGCTCGACCTGCGCTGGCAATTGCTCGCGCTCGAAGCGATGCGCGACGCGGCGCGGCGGCGCGGCGCGATCGTGCTGGTCGCGATGCACGACCTGAACCTCGCGTCGCGTTTCTGCGACCGGATGGCGCTGCTGGGGCCGCACGGCCTGCTCGCCTGCGGCAGCCCGGCCGAGGTGCTGCAGGTCGAGCACGTGCGGCGCGCCTATCAGGTCGAGGCACGGATCGAGCGCACCGCGAGCGATGACTGCGTCGTCCTGGCCGAGCGCGCGCTCGCGCCTGCCGCCGAGATCGAGGTCGATCCGGTCGCGTGACGTGCGCAGGGACCTCGCCCGGCGGCCACCACGAGGCGTTCGCCCGCCGGGTGAACCGCTCACGCCGTGACCGCGGGCGAACCGAACCAGCGACGAAGCGCGGCCTCCAGCCCGTCCATGTCGTTCTCGTCGCCGGCCCAGGCGACGCAGGCATCGGGGCGGATCAGCATCGACGCCCCCCGCTCGACGGCGATGCAACGCACCCGTCCGGTCGCGGCCGCAACACGTCCGGACGCCGCCCCGTCCAGCGACGCATCGAGAAAGACGCCGCGGCCGTCCTGCATGAGCGCGTAGAGCGAACCCTCACCGTCGCCCCGTTCGATCGGCCGGTCGCCGATCGAACGCCCGACCTCGTCGAGCGCCGACCCGAGATCGTAGCGGGTGGACAGGCCGCTCATCATCTCGCCGACAAAACGATTGACCTCATCGAATTGCATGAGGTGCGCCATCAGGTCCCGCATCGCGCCGGCCTGCGGATCCGGCCGCAGGATGGCGACCTGGGCCAGCGTGTTCGCCATCACGGCCTCGGCCACCGGCCGGCGCTCGCTCGTATAGGTATCGAGCAGGCTGTCCGGCTGCTCGCCGCGAATGACGGCGGCGAGCTTCCAGCCGAGGTTCGCCGCATCGCCGAGACCGAGGCTCAGGCCCTGGCCGCCGAACGGCGAATGGACATGCGCCGCATCGCCGGCAAGCAGCACGCGGTCCCGGCGGTAGCGGTCGACGAGCCGCGTGTTGTCCGCCCATCGGCTCCCGCTTTCGAGCGCATTCACCCGGACGTCGACGCCGCTGACGCGGCGCAGGACCGCCTCGATTTCCTCGCGCGTGACGCTTGCCTGCCGATCCGCCGGGGGACCGCTGAAGTCCAGCATGAACAAGCGCCCTGGGAGCGGCCCATAGGCGAATACGCCACCGGTTGTGCGATACCAGCCGAACGACGGCAGGCATCCGGGCGGATCGATCTCGGCGACGGCCTGATAGAAGGTCATCGTGGGCGCGGTGCCGGGGAAATCGAAACCGGCGAGCTTGCGCACGAGGCTGCGCCCGCCGTCGCAGCCGACGAGATAGGCGCAGTGCGCCCGGCCGCCGCCTGCCGGAGCGGACCACGCCACCTCGACGCCGTCCGCCCGCTGCGCGAGGCGCGTGACCTCGCATGCGCGCCGCACCTCGATCCCGAGCGACCGCGCACGGTCGGCCAGCATGGCTTCGAGGTCGGGCTGATCCACGGCCCGCCCGCGCCGCTGCGGCTCTTTTTGCGCATCCCTGCGGATCAAGGCCAGGCCCGCGAAATGACCGCTGAACTTCGACGCGCGACTGCGCAGATCCACCCCGCTTTGCGCCGCGAACGCCTCCATCGTCGCCATGCTGCGCGCCTCGGCGGAGGCGATCGCCTCCGTCATGCCACGCCGCGCCAGCGCTTCGCATCCCAGCGCGCCGAGCGACAAGGCCTTCATGGCCCGGCTCGCGGCGGCCAGACGCTCCAGCACCAGCACACGTGCACCGCCCAGGGTCAGTTCGATCGCGGTCAACAGTCCGACCGGCCCCGCGCCCACAATCACCACGTCGATCGTCTCGTTCATATACTTAATCAAAATATGTACTGAGTATACAAACTATGCTATCGTCAGCGCCATGTCAATGCCACCTGATCGTCGATCCCGTAAGCGCCTCGCCACGCGGCAAGGCATCTCCAATGTCGCGACCCGGCTTTTTCTCGAACGGGGCTTCGAGCACGTCACGGTGGACGAGATCGCGGCCGCCGCCGACGTCGGCCGGATGACCGTGTTCAATCACTTCCCGCGCAAGGAGGACATGTTCTTCGATCGCGACGAGGAAGGCCGTGCGGTTCTGCTCGAAACGCTGCGGGCGCGCGACCCGCGGGTCGCGCCGATCGAGGTGCTGCGCCTGCTCGCGCATCGGCTCGTGGCCGAGCGCAGCCCTTATGTGCGTTTCTCGCCCGAAAGCCAGGGCTTCGTGGCGACGATCGAAGGCAGTGAAACCCTCAAGGCCCGGGCCCGCGCGATCCGCGGCGAGATCGCGCAAACCGTCGCGGCGGCGCTGACCGAGTGCGTCGGACGGGCGCCCGGCGATCCTGCAGCGCATCTGGCGGCCGGGTTGCTGCTCGCGACATGGACCGTCGCGCTCATCGAAGCGCATCGCGCCTTTCGGGACGGGCAGGATGCGGCGCAAGCCGAAGCGACCTTTCTGGCCCTGGTCGACCAGGGCAGCGCCGGCCTGAACGCGGCCCTGGCCGGCACGCCTTACGCCTGAACACGGGAAGTCCGCGCGAGCACGGCATGGCGCGCGTCCGCCGATCCTCGCGGCCAATGGGATCGGTTACCGCCGCCCCGCCCTCGCCTCGGCGATTGCACGGGAACGCCCGCCGGAACCTCCGTGATCAACGCCGCATATGCCCTTGCCAAGTTTTTTGTGGTCTCACCCTAAAATACTGTTGACATGTTCCATCACTCATATACAATTGCGGTCTTGCTTGATTGATGCAAGACGTGCCCAGGTGGCGGAATTGGTAGACGCACTAGGTTCAGGTCCTAGCGGTGGCAACACCGTGGAGGTTCGAGTCCTCTCCTGGGCACCATTTATTTCTTCAGCGGCTTTTTCGCTATTCAGCGCATACGCACGCAGCCCGCGCTCATCGCAGCAAAAACCCATAACCAAGCGGATCGTCCTCGTCGATGGTCCAGCGCGCGTGGCCGCAGATCGCCGCCCGCCCCTCGATCTCCGGAATCACGGCCGGCCTCCCCGCCACCGTCGTCTCGCTCATCACGCGCCCCTTGAACACCGTGCCGATGATCGATTCGTTGACCAGCGTCTCGCCGCGCGCAAGACGCCCCCTCAGATAAAGCTGCGCCACGCGCCCCGCCGTGCCCGACCCGGTCGGCGAACGGTCGACTTCCCTGTCCGCGAACACGCAGCAGTTCGCCTGCGTCGAGCCCGGATGACGCGGCTCGCCGTCGATGATCGTGCCGTAGATGTGGTTGAGGTCCGGCATCTCCGGATGCGCGAGCGTGAACGTCGCATTGGCGGCCGCCTTGACCTCCGCGCCGAAGCGCACGAGGCCGCCCAGCGCGGATTCGCGGATCGGCAGCCCATGCGCGCGCCCGTCCACATAAAAATAAAACGCCCCGCCAAACGCGATATCGCCCGTCACCGCGCCGAACGACGGCGTGCGCACCGTCACATCGCGCTGCCAGATGAACGAAGGCACGTTGATGAAGCGCACCGCGCCGACGCGCTCGCCATCCCACTGCACGAACGCCTCGATGAACCCGCACGGCGCGTCGATGCCGACGCGCGTCTCCGGTGCGACGCGCGTCACCCAGCCCAGCGCGACGGCCGCCGTCGCCAGCGCGATCACGCCGTGACCGCAGTGATCGCTGTATCCCTCGTTATGGATAAAAATCACGCCGAAATCCGCGTGCGCGCTGACCGGCTCGGTCAGGTAGGCCCCGTACATGTCGGCATGTCCGCGCGGCTCGTGCATCAGTGCGCGCCGCAACGGATCCGCGTGCGCGCGCAACCAGCGCCGCCGTTCCACGATGGTCGCGCCGGGAATGCGCGGCAGCCCCTCCGTGACGAGACGAAAGGGTTCCCCCGCGGTGTGCAGCTCGACGGTCGAAAACGTCTTCATGCGATCGCTCCTTCAGATCCGGCCGACGGACGGCACGCAACCGCGCGCGCCGCCGGCCGGTTGATCATTCGACCGGAACCAGCCGCTGGTCCCGGAACGTGAACACCGTCGTCGGCGCCTGCGCCAGTTCGCCTTCGGGCGTGAACGCATAGGTCGCCGCGACACCCCGATACGACCCGGCGCGCAAGGCGGGCAGGAGCTTCGCGGGCTCGACGGTCTGCGCCGCCGCCATCGTGTGCGCGACCAGCATCATGGCATCGTAGTACGTGATCCCATAAGCCTGCGGGTCACTGCCGAAACGCTTCCGATAACGCGCGGCATAGTCGCGCCCCGCCGGCGTGGCCGCGAGCCCCGTCCCGCTCATCGCGCAAAAGACATTCGCCGACGCGTCGCGGGCGATCCTGCCCATGTCGTCGGCGCAGATGCCATCCCCGCCCAGCAGCTTCGCGGTCACGCCGCGCTGCGCCATCTGCTGGGCCATCGGCGCGCCCTGTGGCGTGTAGCCGCCGAAGAAGATCACGTCCGGCTTCCGGCCCTTGATCGTCGTGAGCACGCCCATGAAATCGCTCGCCTGCGCATGCGTGAATTCGCGCGCGACGATCGCGAGCCCGAGGCGCTTCGCCTGCGCGACGAACTCGTCGGCCAGCCCCTGACCGTAGGCCGTGCGATCGTCGACGACGGCGGCCGTCCGCGCCTGCAGCCGTTCCACCGCGAAGGTCGCCATCGATGCGCCCAGCGTCCGGTCGGTCGCGCCCGTTCTGAAGATGTTCCGGTAGCCGAGCTTCGTCAGTTGGGGATTCGACGCCACCGACAGCATCGGCACGCTCGCGGCGCTCGTGAGGCGCGCCACAGGAATCGCCACCCCCGAGTTCTGCGGCCCCATGAACACGGCAGGCCCCTGGTCGAGCAGGCGCTGCGCGACCTGTACGCCCGTCTTCGGATCGGCCTGGTCGTCCTCCGACAACAACCTGAACCGGACCGGCTGGCCGCCGACCACCACCGGATTCCGGTTGAGCCCCTCGATCGCAAGCCGCAGGCCATTCTCGTCGTCCTTGCCGCTGACCGCCTGCGGTCCCGTCAGCGGTCCGGACAATGCAATGCTCACGACCTGCTCCGCGCGGGCCGCGCTCCCTATCGCCCCCATCAGCAGGCAGGCCACGACAATCGGCGTCTTCCCCATCACACCCCTCCAGGTTTGCGCGCCGCCGGCCGGCCCAGGACAAAGGGGCCCTCGCGACACCGCGCGGATGCGGATGTCGCGACACCCGTCGCCGCGGCATCGACGGATCGAATCGATATGGATGACGAAACATAAGCCGCGAGATCCGATCCCGATCTCGCGGCTGATTCGCGGGCTATACCGGCCCGGCGTCGAGCGCGAGCCACGCACGGCCCGGCGCCGCCGGCGCATCGATCCGGAGCCGCCCCGACGCTGCCGCGAGCCGCTCGAAGTCCGTCGCATCGAGGCAGACCACGGGCACGTGGAGGTCGTACAACTCGGCCGCAACGATCGCGCCGATCGCCAGGATCAGGTCCCGCTCCTGCAACACGATGCCCGCCGGCCCCGTGCCATGGCGAATGGCCTCCGCCAGCACGCTGCTGCTGGAACTGGAGCCTTTCGCGCGCGCCATGACGATGATCCTGCCCGCAAGGCTCTGTCCGGCGAGCGGATGCTGCCGATCGATGATCAACCCCGAGGCGGAGTCGTATCCCCCCCAGAAGCTGAGCGGCTGCGCCAGCACGATCAGGTCGGCGCAGGCGCGCCCCGCCACCAGCGCGGCACCCGACCACGCCGCGCCGGCGCCCGCGTTATCGAATCGTTTCGTCATCGAACCACACCCTTCCGTTGATCGCGGACCGCACGCACTCGCGCAGGCTGCCGTATGCGACGCTCACGCCGATATTCGCCGGCGCGTAGGACGCCCACTTGCCCGAATTGGTCATCACCCGCCCGGACATCTGCTTCATCACCGGCGTGATGTAGGTGCAGGTGTCGACGACGATCTGCACGCCCAGGCGCTCGAAGCCGGCCAGCATGCCGGCCTCGGTCAGCTGCCAGAGCACGAAGCGGCTCGTGTTCACATAGAAATCGCAGCCGAGCGGGCCGTCGAGCGGCGCGAGCAAGACCGCGAGCTGCTCGAATTCGGCCAGCGAGAAGTGCGGTGTGCCGAGCGCCACCGCGACGAGCGGATCGCCGGGCGACGCGCTGTTCAGCCGACGCCGCACGTCGACGAGATCGGCCATCGCGACCGCCACCGTTTGCAGCGGCGCCCGGCCTTGCAGCGCCGCGTCCAGCGTGGGGGCCTCGGGCGTCAGGCCGACCGCGTGGAACAGTGCGACCGCGCCGCTCGACGCCGCGGCGGCGCCGAGCGCCTTCAGTTCGTCTTCGGTCGTGTCGGCCGGCAGGCCGACGATCGCGGACACGGTCGCCCCCACGCGCTTGCCGAGCCACAGCCCGAGCGTCGCGAAGTAGATGTCGCGCGACGGCAGCCGCGCGAAGTCCGGCGCCTCGACGACGATTTGCGCGGCGCGATTCGCTTCGACGTGCAGCCCCGCATAGGGCACCCTGCCCGTGATCGCGGCCGCCAGATCGAGAAAATCGCCGTAGCGGCTGGTGCGCGCGCCCAGCACCGAATTGGCGAACACGATCGCATTGGATTCCGCCCATGCGATCTGGTCGCCGCGCGCCGGACGCCGGGCAAGCTGGTAAGGGGCACAGGTGAAGCTCGCTTCGCAGCCCATCTGCAGATGGGCATCCATCAGCCGCTGCGCGTCGCGTCGCACCTGCTGGTCGCCGCGATACAGCTCGGGATGGATGAGGTCGAGCGAGCCGACGTTGAGCGTCGTCGGCACGGCAACGCGCGCGCCGCTGGCGACGAAATACTCGACGAAATCGAGACTCGCCTGGCCGTGATACAGACAACCGTCGATATGAGCGGCGCTCACGTCGATCAAGCGCGGGGCGGACATGACATCCGCCGTACGCGCCACGATCCGCATCGCCCGCGCGACGCCCTCGCCGTGCGCACCGTCCAGCATTGCGCTGTCGCGCCCGCTCAGTTGAAGCATCTGGCCGTCCCGTGGTGTCCGATTCGCCTCACCTCCGCGAGGTGACGTCACGGACACTGTACGGGAGACCGATCAAGCCAACCATAGTGGTTTTTATTTATACCACTTCGCCAACCGCCGCCAGGCCATATCCACGAATAAATCTCAAAATAGCCGCAAGATCAAGGAAATTGCCTCGACAATCTGGATAAGAAAAGATCCAATTTCATGAAAACTGGATCCGTTCTTACCAACATCGATAGCCCCGCAGCGTGAAGCCCCTGCGCGCCCGCCTCCTCACTTGGGCGCGATATCTCGCTGCACCCGGTGTATGTGCTGCTCGACGTAAAACGCGGCGGCGTCGGCATTGCCGTCGAGGATCGCCTCGTAGATCAACCGATGCTCGGCCACGTACAAGCGGATGCGCGCGGGATCGTAGATGCCGTCTTCCTTGAGCCGTCGCCACAGCGGCTGGTCCATGGTCGCCGCGATCTCGTCGGCGATCTTCGCGATGAGCGCATCCCCGGTCATGATCGCAAGCTGCCGATGAAACAGGCGATCGCTCTCATTCCACAGCGCCTGCTGCACGGGATCCGAGACGTCGACGATCGACTCCATCTGTTCGAGATAGTGCTCGGCGAGCGTGTCCCGTTTGCGCCTGGCCGCCGCGAGCCGCACGATCGCGGGCTCGAGAATCAGCCGCACGCCGAGCGTCGCGGTGGGGCTGTAGTCCGCCGCCTCGACGCGCCCGGCGGCGCTTCCCGCCGCCAGCCGGCTGACGGCGTCGTCGGCCACGTAGGTCCCGGAGTTGCGCCGGGTCTGCACGAGCCCCTCGTTCGCCAGCGCGCCCAGCGCCTCCCGCACCGCCGGCCGGCCCACGCCGAAGCGCGTCGCAAGCTCGCGCTCCGAAGGCAGGCGCGCGCCCGCCTCGACATGCCCCGCGCGGATTTCCGCGCGCAGCTTCGCCGCGACCTGTTCGTAGATCTGCAAGGGGCGGAACGCCGCGTCGACGGAAGAGCTAGATGGAGTCATGGTGTTTGACCGGACGGGAAACAGAGGGGCAAGCCACGTCGCAACCGGAAACGCACGGGTTGTGACATTGGTTCCAGACACAACCAATTATGGCGAAATCTTAACGCAAAGCCCCGATGGTGAACGCGCGCGCATCAGTCGATCGTATGCAGCGCGCCTGGATGCCGCCGATGGACTCCAGACGATACCAACACCTAACCATCAGGAGTAATCTGGATTATTCTCGTACCAGAAGTGGCCTAAATTCAGCGCAAGCCTCGCATGAGCGCGGTCGGCTCGTGCGCCCCCCACTCCGCCCCAGGTCAACACCATGCCTCGTTCCGAACGCAACTTCGATGCCCAGGAAACCGCCGCACTGCTGGACCACCACGCACTTCTCGCCACCTTGCGCGATACCGTTCTCGAATACGACGCCGGCCGCGTCGTCAGCCCCGCCCGGCTCGTCGTCCCGCTGCACGACGGCGGCGTGATGCTCTCGATGCCCGCTCGCGGCGACGACCTCGCGATCCACAAGCTCATCAACGTTTGCCCGGGCAACGCCTCGCGCGGGCTGCCCACGATTCACGGTCAGGTCGTCGCCTGCGATGCGCACAGCGGACAGATCGCGTTCGCGCTCGACGGCCCGACGGTCACCGGACGCCGCACGGCCGTCATGACGGCGCTCGGCATCGACACACTGTGCGCTCAGTCGCCCAGGGAGATCCTGCTGATCGGCGCCGGCGGGCAAGCCGCCTGTCACGCCGACGCACTCGGCGCGCTGTTTCCGGATGCGGTCCTGTACGTGCACAGCCGCTCCCCGGACGACGCGCGCGCCTTCGTCTCGCGCCACCGCGCAGCGGCGCCGGGCCTGCGCGCGCTGGAAACGGCGCGGATCCCCGCGTCCGTCGACGTCGTCGTGACGCTCACGACGAGCAAGACGCCCGTCTACACGGAAGACGCCCGCCCGGGACGGCTGGTCGTCGGCGTCGGCGCGTTCACGCCGGATGCGGCCGAGATCGCGTCGCACACCGTGCGCGGCAGCCGCATCGTGGTCGACGATCCCGACGGCGCGCGGCACGAGGCCGGCGACCTGATCCAGGCCGACGTGGCATGGAGCAAGGTCGCCGCGCTTGCGGAGCGACTGAAGGAGAGCGATATCGACACGCGCGCGCCCTGGCTTTTCAAGAGCGTGGGCTGCGCGGCCTGGGATCTGGCCGCTTGCCGGGTCGCGCATGCGGCGCTGGGCTGAGCATGGCCGGCGCGCGACGAAGCGGCGCCGGACGTGACGACGCACGCAAGGCAACGATCGGTGTGAATTCGCGGAGCAGACGGGCAAGAGGGTCGAAGCCCCCTGATGCTCCAGGACGCATGCGGCCCGTCCGACGAGCCGCGGCACGCGCCACGGCTCCCCGAGCGGCGGTTCAGCTTGCGTCGGCGGGCGATGCCGCGCTTGCGTCGACCGCTTGCGGTGCGTCCACGCCGGCTTCGTTCGCCGGCTGGGCCGCAGCGGCAGCCGGTGCAGCAGCCTTGTCCGTGCCCGGACGCTGGCCGGCGGGCCGTTTGCCCTGCGGCCGGCGCGACGCGAGCCGCCGCGCGTGCGCGGCCTGCTGAGCGGTCACCGTGCCCGAGGCCTGCCCTTGCAGATCGACGCGCACCGCATTCTCGACGAGGCATGCCCAATAGCGGCTGCCCTGGCACCAGGTCGCGATCGCCTGCTGCAATTGGGCCTCCGTCATGCCCAGCGCTTCCAGGTGCTGCGCGGCGTCCTTCAGGATGCCCAGCTTGAGCGGCACCTTGGCGGCAGGCTTTTTCGGGAATGCTTGCGGAAACTGTTTCTGCAGGTGCCAGATCGATTCGACCAGCGGATCGACCGGCTCGCGTGGCTCACGCGGTTCGCGCGCCCTCGCGCGCGGCGCGGCAGCCTTCGGCTTGCTCTCGGCCGGCCGCTTCGGCCTGCCGTCAGCCGGCCGGGCTTGCCCGGTGGACTGACCCTGCTTCGCCTGTTTCGTCTGTTTGGCTTGCGCCGCGAGTTGCTTTTTCAACTCGGCAAGTTGTTCAAAACCCATCGTGCAATTCAGTCTGTTTGGTTCATATCGCCGGAAGCGCATGTGGGAAGCGCCACCCGTCCCGTGCCTGATGCACGGTCACGGAACAGCACTGTACAGTATCCCTGCGCGTTTCTCATCCGGATCGCCCGCTGCAACCGGCCTGCCGCAACGGCTGCGCGCATTCTACGCCTAGCGGGCCGCCCCGCCTTGGATTATGCGCATCCCGACGCGCCGGTCAACCGTAATCAAGGCGCCGCGCCGTCTGCCCGGGCGCCGCACGAGCCGGTCGCACGCCCCGTCGGCGGGCCGTCCGCGGGTCCAGCGGCCGCGGCCGCCTCAGCCGGCCGCACCCGCGCGCGCCAATATCTGCAGGCTTTCGTCGACGCTCAGCTCGGACAGCGACGTCGGCTTCAGCGTGTCGTCGCCCGCGCGCCGCAGCACCTCGAGCACGCTCGGCTTGAGCCGCACCAGCGCCAGCCGCCAATGGCGCGCGTCGCATTCGGCCGCGAAGGTCTTGAGCGCCTCGATCGTGGTGCCGTCGACATCCGGCGACTCCTCGAGGCTCAGCAGGATCGTGTCGACCGGCGTCGCGGCCTCGTGCGCGAGTTGCCGCACCCGATTCAGCACGCGCTCGGCGTTCGCGAAGAACAACTGCGCCTCGGGCCGCACGATCAGCACGCCCGGGATCGGCTTCGCATCGGCATGCATCGTGATATCGACGAAGTCGTGGCTGTCGCGCAGCCGGCCCAGCTCGCTCACGTTCGGCTCGGACAGCTTGCGCAGGGTCAGCAGCAGGCTCACGCCGATCGCGGCGAGCAGGCCGTGCAGCACGCCGAGCACGATCACCGCGAGCAGGGCCGCGAGCACGACGAGGCGGTCGCGGCGCCACGCCCAGTATGGCCGGAATACCGCCGGGTGCAGCGAATGGCTGACCGCGAAGATCACGATGGCGGCCAGCACCGCTTCCGGCGTGCGCGCGAGCTGCGGCAACAGCAGCCAGACGATCAACGCGATCACCACGGCCGCGCACAGCCCCGCCACCCGGGTCTGCGCGCCCGCGGCCTCGTTCGCGGACGTGGCCGAATACCCTGCGCCGACCGGCATCCCGTGACACAGGCCCGAGACGAGGTTCGCGCAGCCGATCGCGACGAGATCGCGATTCGGCGATACCGTGTCGCCATGCTTGAGCGCGAAATTGCGGATCGAGCCGTAGGATTCCGCGTACAGGATCAGCATCAGCGCGAAGCCCAGCTCGGCGGTCTGCATCCATGCCGCCCGGTCGAGCGCGGGCACGCCGAAGGCGAGATGCTGGAGGTCGATGTGCCCCACCACCGCGATCCCATAGCGCGACCAGTCGATCCAGTAGCCGAGCGCGATGCTGAGCACGATGACGATCAGCGTCGCCGGCACCCGCGAGCGGCGCCCGAGCACGAACAGGATCGCCAACGCCGCCGCGCCGAGCGCGAGACTGTAGGTGTTGGCATGCGCGAGGCCCGTCAGCAGATCGAGCGCGACATGCGGCGTGTCGCTATGGCTGACCGGCACCACGAGGATCTTCGGCAATTGCTTGATGACGATCGTCAGCGCGAGGCCGAACGTGAAGCCGCGCAACACCGGGCGCGCGATGAAATCGGACATGCCGCCGAGCCGCGCCGCCCCGGCCAGGATGAACAGCACCCCGGTCGTCGCGACGAGGGCCGCGGCGAGCGCAAGCTGCGCCGCCGCCCCCCCGCCCGACTCCGACAGCACGGTCGCGGCCAGCACGGCGGCCGACGAGGAGGTCGACGACACGATCGCGAACCGGCTGCTGCCTGTCAGCGCATAGACCACGAGCCCCGCCAGCAGCGCGATCAGGCCCGCCTGCGGCGGCAGGTTCGCGAGGCCGGCATAGGCCACGGCCTCCGGAATCAGCAAGCCCGCGATCGACACGCCGGCGAGCGCGTCCCGCGCCAGTTGCTCGCCGCGCGGCGCCGGCGGCGTATCGAGCGCGGCGAAATGCGTGACATGCTGCGGCCCGGCATCGGGGCGGTTCGGAGTGTCCATGCGGGCCTCGGCGTACGAAAGGAACAGGGAGCGTCAGGCCTTCGGCACGATCAGTCCGGACCAGCCGGGCAGATAGCGCGCGTCTTGCGCATGCGCGTGATTGAGCGCCGCCTCGAGCGCCTTCGCGAAATCCTTCCGGATGCTGGCCAGCGGAATCTTCGGGCGCAGGTAGTCGGCCCACAGGAATTCGCTGAACGGCGTCGCGTCCTTCGCATAGCCGCCCGCCGTGCGCAGCTCGCCGGCGAGACTGCGATACGGATCGTCCTTGAGGCCCGTCAGCACGTTCGGCAGCCGGGTGAAATCATGGCGCTGCCCGTCGATGCCGAACGGATGCACCCACTGGTTGTGCTCCATGATGCGCCAGAAGATCGTCTCGTCGAGCCACGACAGATCCTTGAGCAGCATCGCCTTGACGTCGGTCACGCCCTCCTCGATCAATGCCAGGCCGAGGTGATGGTGATCGACGATGAAGTACTGCTGGTCCGGCCCGAGCACCGCCGGGAACCAGTGCGATTCGATCGCCGCCTTGCGCGCCTTCTTGCTCAGGCTCTTCCAGTGCTTGCGCTTCGCCTTCACCTCGCGATAGCCCACCGTCATCTGCGTGGGCCGCAGCGCCTCGAGTTTTGCGGGAACCAGGTGCACATCGTTGCCAAGCGCCATGATGGAGTCCTTCCGAAACGAGAATGCCGGCAACGATACAGCGGAATCGCGCGGCCGTTAATCCGTTGTGGCCCCGGGGACGTCAATCTTGCGCGAGATCCCCGCGTTCGAGGCGATGCCGGACGTAAGGCCGGCCGTCCTGCACGATCTCCACGCGGCGCATGCCGAGCTTGCGGGCGACCTTGAGCGAGCCTGCGTTCTCGGCCGCGATGTCCGCGATGATGCGCGGCAGCCGCACCGTCCCGAACGCGTGCGCGACGATCCGCGCCGCGGCCTCGCTCGCGATGCCGCGCCCCCAGGCCTCGCGCACGAGACGCCAGCCGATCTCGACCTCGCGGCCACCTTCGGAATAATCCGGGATCAGCAGGACCCAGCCGACGAAGCGCGCCGGGTCGGCTTTCTCGAAGATCGACCAGTAGCCGAGCCCGGCCGGATAGTCGCGCAGGATTCGATGCTCGACGAAGCGCCGATGCTCGACGGGATCCGCCCACGGGCCCGCGATGTGCCGGGTCACCTCGGGATCGCGGTCCATCGCGAGGCAGGCCTCGAGATCGGCGAGCCGCCTCGGGCACAGCCACAGGCGCCCGGTCTCGAACACCGGCAGCGCCGGCCCTTCAACAGCGTGCATGTCGCGCTCCTTGCATTCCTGGTCCACGCATTCCAATTCTTTCAATTAAATTAACTCGATATTAATTTAAAAATACATTTCTTTCATTCGCGATCGCCCGATTTAAGCTCTCGCATATCACCCGGCTTATTTTCATAGGGATTAATCCCGATCGGAACCGGCAAAAGCCACGACCGTGCGATGGGCGGCGTACACTCGACGTACCGCCCGCCGCGCGCGCAGCGGGACGGCGCAAGCGATTCCGGCGCGCCTCACCAGGAGACCGCAGTCATGAGCTGGACCCGAGAACAACGAAACGTCACGATTGCGGCCTATCTCGGCTGGACACTCGATGCATTCGATTTCTTTCTGATGGTGTTCGTGCTGAAAGATATCGCAGCCGAATTCAATACGAAAATACCGGCCGTCGCGCTCGCGGTCACGTTCACGCTCGCCGCCCGTCCGATCGGCGCACTGATCTTCGGGCGTCTCGCCGACCGGTTCGGCCGCCGGCCGACGCTGATGGTCAACATCGCCTGCTACTCGCTGCTCGAACTCGCGTCCGGCTTCGCGCCGAGCCTCGCGGCGCTGCTCGTGCTGCGCACGCTGTTCGGCGTCGCGATGGGCGGCGAATGGGGCGTCGGTTCGGCGCTGACCATGGAAACCGTGCCGACCCATTCGCGCGGCGCCGTGTCCGGGCTGCTGCAGGCCGGCTATCCGAGCGGCTACCTGCTGGCCTCGGTGGTGTTCGGGGTGCTCTACCCGTACATCGGCTGGCGCGGCATGTTCATGGTCGGCGTGCTGCCCGCGCTGCTCGTGCTCTACGTGCGCTCGCACGTGCCCGAATCGCCCGCCTGGAAGCAGATGGAGAAGCGCCCGCGCCCGAGCCTCGTCGCCACGCTGCGGCAGAACTGGAAGCTGTCGGTCTACGCGGTCGTGCTGATGACCGCGTTCAATTTCTTCTCGCACGGCACCCAGGATCTCTACCCGACCTTCCTGCGCGAACAGCATCAGTTCGATCCGCACACGGTGTCGCTGATCGCGATCGTGCTCAATATCGGCGCGATCGTCGGCGGGCTGACCTTTGGTTCGCTTTCCGAAAAAATCGGCCGGCGCCGCGCGATCTTCATCGCAGCCCTGATCGCGCTGCCGGTGCTGCCCTTGTGGGCCTTCTCGAGCGGCGCGGTCGCGCTCGCGATCGGCGCGTTCCTGATGCAGATCTCGGTGCAAGGCGCATGGGGCGTGATCCCGGTCCACCTGAACGAGATCTCGCCGGACGAGATCCGCGCGACCTTCCCCGGTTTCGTCTACCAGCTCGGCAATCTGCTCGCGGCCGGCAACGCCACCTGGCAGGCGCAGATCGCGGTCAGCCACGACAACAACTATGGGCTCGCGCTCGCGATCGTCGCGGGCATCGTCGCGGTCGTGATCGCCGTGCTGATCCTGTTCAGCCGCGAACGGCGCGGCATCGACATGACGCAGTCCGCCGCGACCAGCACCGCCGCCTAGCCACACGAAGTGCAGTGCATCATCGTGCGGGGCGCGCCACGGCGCGCCCCGCGCCTTTTCATGCTGCAACGCACCTCAAACTCTAGAGGAATCTATCGACAAAGATGCTTGCCGCCGACCCTCGACGCTTTTTATCTTAATAAAAACGGTTGTTTCAATTACATATTTGAATCGCTTGTTCGCGGGCCGGGAAACCGGCATGGGAGGCGGAACATGGCAGTTCGTCAAGCCAGCCGGCAATCCGGCGGGACGAAGGCGCGCATCCTCGATGCGGCCGAAGATCTCTTCATCGAACATGGCTTCGAGGCGATGTCGATGCGGCAGATCACTTCGCGCGCCGCGGTGAATCTCGCCGCGGTCAACTATCACTTCGGCAGCAAGGAGGCGTTGATCCACGCCATGCTGTCGCGGCGGCTCGATCAGCTCAACGAGGAGCGCCTGCGGCTGCTCGATCGCTTCGACGCGCAGCTCGGCGCGAACGTGACCTGCGAGCACGTGCTCGGGGCGATGTTCATTCCCGCGCTGCAGGCCTCGCGGGATCCGCAGCGCGGCGGCCGCGCGTTCCTGCGGCTGATCGGGCGCGCCTACACCGATCCGTCGACGTTCGTGCGCAGTTTCCTGACCGCGCATTACGCCAGCGTCGCGGGCCGCTTCTTCGATGCGTTCCAGCGCGCGCTGCCGAACCTGCCGCGCGCCGAACTCGGCTGGCGGCTGCACTACGCGATCGGTGCGTTGTCCGGCGCGCTCGCGGGCGCCGAGACCGACAGCCTGATCGAGGAATTCTCGCAGGGCCGCACGATGAACGACGTGCAGCTGATCGCGCGATTGTCGTCGCTGATCGTCGCCGCGCTCAAGGCGCCGATGCCGGACGCGACCCAGCTCGCGATCTTCGCCGCCGTGCTCGGCGATGCGGCGGCGGCCGGCGCGACGCTGCCGCCCGATCTGTGCCCGCTTGCCCAGAGCATCGCGCCGGTTCGCCAGAGCGCCCCCGCCGATACGCCCGAGCCGCACACGACCTGACCCACCCCACCCCGCAGCGCGCGGCGCACGCCGCGCAGCCCGGCGCCGTCGCGCGCCGGCGCGTCGAGATCATCAGCCAGGAGACTCCGATGACCGCCCCCGTCGTATCCGCCGCGGCCCAGACGCCGAACACCGATGGCGTCTGGTATGCCTCGTATCCGCGCGGCGTGCCGCATGAGATCGATCTCACGCAGTACGAATCGCTGGTCCAGTATTTCGACGAGTGCACGGCGCGCTACACGGATCGGACCGCCTATCTCAGCGCGGGCGCGAAGCTCGGCTACGGCGCGCTCGCGCGCAAGGTGGACGCGTTCGCGTCGTACCTGCAAGGCATCGGCGTGCGGCCCGGCGACCGGGTCGCGATCATGCTGCCCAACACCTTCCAGTATCCGATCACGCTGTTCGGCGCCTTGAAGGCCGGCGCCGTGGTGGTCAACGTGAACCCGCTCTACACCGCGCGCGAACTCGCGCATCAGCTGAAGGACAGCGGCGCGCGAACGATCGTCGTATTCGAGAATTTCGCGAAGACGCTCGAAGAGGCCCTGCCCGGCACCGTGATCGAGAACGTGCTCGTGACCGCGCTCGGCGACCTGCTCGCGGACGGCCTCAATGCGAAAGGCCGGCTGATCAACTTCGTGCTCAAGCGCGTGAAGAAGCTCGTGCCGGCCTATCGCCTGCCCGGGGCGGTGCGGCTGCGGACGGCCCTCGCGCAGGGCGCGCGCCGTCCGGCCACGCCCGTGCCGCTGACCCGCGACGCGCTCGCGTTCCTGCAGTACACGGGCGGCACGACCGGCGTGGCGAAAGGCGCGATGCTCACCCACGGCAACCTGATCGCGAACCTGCTGCAGGCCAAGTCGTGGGTCTCGGACCAGATGACGGGCGACGTCGAGACCGTGCTGACGCCGCTGCCGCTCTATCACATCTACTCGCTGACCCTCAACGCGCTGATCTTCATCGGCCTGGGCGGCCGCAACATCCTGATCGCCAATCCGCGCGACACCAGGATGGTGATGAAGATCCTGCGCAACGAAACCTTCACGGGGATCACCGGCATCAACACGCTCTACAACGCGTTCCTCGACAACGAGGAATTCCGGCGCCGCGACTTCTCGCAGCTCAAGCTCGCGATGGCGGGCGGCATGGCGATGCAGCGCTCGGTCGCGGAGCGTTTCAAGACGGTCACCGGTTGCCCGATCGTCGAAGGCTACGGGCTCACCGAGTGCTCGCCGATCGTCACGATGAACCCGGTCGACCTGCAGGACATGCACGATTTCAGCGGCTCGATCGGCCTGCCCGCGCCGTCGACCCGGGTGCGCCTGCGCAAGGAGGACGGCAGCTGGGCGAACCTCGGCGAACCGGGCGAGCTGTGCGTGCAGGGGCCGCAGGTGATGCGCGGCTACTGGCAGCGCCCCGACGAGACCGCGAAGGTGATCGACGCCGAGGGCTGGTTCTCGACCGGCGACATCGGCGTGATGGACGACAAGGGCTTTGTCCGCCTGATCGACCGCAAGAAGGACATGATCCTGGTGTCGGGCTTCAACGTCTATCCGAACGAGATCGAGGAGGTCCTGGTGATGCACCCCGGCATCCGGGAAGCGGCCGCGATCGGCGTGCCGGACCCGGTGCAGGGCGAGCGGGTCAAGGTGTTCGTGGTGCCGCGCGACGCGTCGCTGACGGTCGACGAGGTGCTCGCCCACTGCCGCAAGAACCTGACCGGCTACAAGACCCCGAAACTGGTGGAGTTCCGCGACGCGCTGCCTCAGACCAACGTCGGGAAAATCCTGCGCCGCGCGCTGCGCGATGAGGCGCTGGCGAAACTTGCGAGCCGAAAGGAGCACTAAGCAGTTTTGTCGGCCTATTTCCGGGAGGCAGGGATGACACAGATCGAAGCACGCGGCACGTCCGCGCAACGGCTGCGCAAGCGGCTCGCGGCCACGGCGCTGGCGGGCGCCCTCGCACTCGCGGCAGGCCCGGCGGCGGCGGACGCAACGCCCGCCGCCGAAGCGGCCGCCCTGCCGCCGGACCTCGCGAAGGTCGTGAAGCTGCCGGTCGAGCAGCAATCGCGCTGGCTGCGCACGGCCGCTCGCCAGGGCACGCTGGAAAAACTCGACGACGCGACGCTGACCGCCCTGTTCACCGCGCTCGATCCGCTCGCTGTGCCCGGCTATATCGCCGCGGGTCCGAATGGCTACCCGTCCTACGAATTCACGATGCGGCGCGAGGAGCGGATCCGCGGCAAATGGCCGGATACGCCGGACCACATGCTCGTGCGGACCACGCGCGAGCCGCTGCGGATCTACGCGAAATGGCTGCCGGACGGCGCGCACGCGGGCCAGGAAACGATCTACGACGCCACCAAGCGCAGCGACGAGATGTACGGGCACCTGGGCGGCCTGCTCGGCAAGATCCCCATGTGGACCGCGATCGACGGCACACTCGCGCGCTCGCAGTCGAACCATCAGGTTCGCGACCTCGGCACCGAGTACATCGCCAACCAATACCTGACCGAAGGGAAGAAGTACCTGGAAGCCGGAGTGAGCCGGCCGACCCATGTCGAAGTGAAGACGCTCGGCGGCGTGCGCGTCGTCGCGCTGACCTACGAGACGCCGACCGGCCGGCCGCAGTTCTATGCGAAGAAGGAAACGCTCGGGCTCGACCTGCGCCAGCCCTACTTCCGGACCGTCGAGTCCTATGACAACGACGGACGGATCTTCGAGCGGATCGTGTTCGAGAAGATCGCGCCGAACCCCTTCGACGATGCGACCTTCGACCCGAAGAATCCCGAGTACAAGTTCTGACCGCCGCCATGCGACGCGACATCGGGCCGCGCCGCCGCCCACGCCGCGAGGCGGGCCGCCCGCGCCCGTTCGCCCCCGCGCGTCGCGCCCGGCGCAAGCACGGCGCAGCCGGTCCGCCTCGCCGTCACGCCCCTGTCACGGGCGCGCGCAGCCCGCGCCGTCGCGGCCACGGTCACATCGCCGTCGCGCCCCGCCGGACGGCGTTCGGCCGAACGGACAAATCGCGCAAACCGGCCCAAGCGTCTATAGTGGGTAACGGTTAGACACAAACACACGCGCACGCACCTGGGTCGAACAGGGTAAAATCCCGCCAAACACGGTGCGCTTTGCGCGCCGCGCTAACGCATAACTCTCATCTGACGCCGGCTCCTGCCGCTTCTCAATGGCCAATCCTGCAGAATCCCATCCGCAAAACGACTTCATCAACGCCGCGCGCAAGGAGCGCAAACGCGTCGAAATCTATCTCGTCAACGGCATTCGCCTCACGGGATGCATCGAGTCGTTCGATCAGTACCTGGTGATGCTGCGCACGCCCGTCGGTCTGCAAGGCATCTACAAGCGCGCAATTTCGACGATCCAGCTCGACACCGGCGGTTCCCGCCCGGGCGGCCCGCGCGGGCCGCGCACGGGTGGTCACGGCGGTGGCCGCCCCGGCGGCCGCGAAGGCGGTGGCCACAGCCCGTACGGCTCGCATGGCGGCGGTCGCGAATCGCGCGGTGACGGCTACCCGCCGCGCGAATCCCGCGGCGACGGCTACGCCCCGCGCGAGCCCCGTGAGCCGCGCGGCGACTACACCCCGCGCGAGCCCCGCGACACCTCGTATGGCGCGCCGCACGATGGCGCGGGCGGCGCCCCGTCCGCGCCGGAGCGCAGCAACAACGGCGCCGGCCCCGTGATCGTCACGCGCCGCCGCCGCCCGCTCGGCCCGACCGACAGCGAATAAGCCGCGCGCGGCAGCAAAAAAGGCAGGCCATCGGGCCTGCCTTTTCTTTTTGTCCGGCTGTTTCGCTTGCCGCGGGTCCGATGAAACGAAACCCGCAGGCTTCGTTCCCCGTTTTCAGCCCCCGCTCAGTGCGTGTTCGGCAAACCCGCGTCGGCCTGCCGCTGCAGCGAACGGACCTGCTGTTGCAACTGCCGCAACTGCGCCTGCAACGCTTCCTTCTGCGCCTGCAACGCCGCGGCTTCGTTGCGCGTCGCCTTCTGGCGGTTCGCGACCGCCGTCTGCTGCTCGCGCGCGACGCTCAAGTCGGCCTGCAGGCGGCTCGCCCGCTGCTGCACGACCGCGATCTGGCGATCGGTCTGCGCCTTTTGCGATTCCAGCCGGGCCGACTGCAATTCGGTCGTGGCCAACGACTCCGCCTGCCGGGAGAAATCGCGGTAGATCGCCTCGGCGCGCACCTCGTTGGTGGTCTTGATCACGCGCCAGAATGCCTTTTGCTGGAACAGCGCGACGAAATAGGTGCCTTCCTTGATATTGAACAACAGGCTCGCGCCGTAGCTGCCGTTGTACGCAGTACGCATCTCGGTCAGGTCGTGCGACTGGATCTGGCGTTGCAGATCGTCGATCGTGCTCTGCGCGCTCGCGTCGGGCTGCACGGGCTGCGGGTTCGTCGCGGGCAACGGTTGCGGGGCGGCCGTCGACAGGTTCAGCACACCGGCGGCAGGCGCCGCGGCCGCTGCGGGCGCGGCTGCCGAATCGCTGTCCAATGCCTGCGCCTGAGCGCCTTGCATCCCTCCCATCGCTGCCAGCGCAATGAATGCGCTCCCCAATACCCTTTTATGGCTCATTTAGAGATTCCCGCACAGATTAATTTTAATTCTGCCTACAAGCTTCCTATTATCACTCACTTTCGCGGGCTTCGGGCTCTTCGTCGAAAATCTGATACTTGCGCATCTTCTCCCACAGCACCTTGCGGCTGATGCCCAGCTGCTGCGCGGTGTCCTGGCGCCGCCAGCCGTTCGCGTCGAGCGCGGCGATCACGCGGCTGCGCTCCGTCATGTCCCATTTGCTGCGATCGACGAAGACCTCCGCCGCGCTCTCGGCGGGCACCGGCTGCGCGGCGCTGCGCGCGTGCGCGACGAGCCGCTGCAGCCGCGCCGCGTCCCAACCGCCCGTCTGCCGCACCGTCACCCCGACCCGCTCCGCCAGGTTGTGCAGCTCCCGCACGTTGCCCGGGAAATAGGTATCGGCGACCGCGTCGGCGAGCCAGTACGGCAAATCCGGCAGCGCGGCGAGCCGCTCCTCGCCGACCACCGACGCCACGAACGACTTGAACAGCGCGATCTTGTCGACCGCGCCGCGCTCCTCGAGCGAGGGGATCGACAGCTCGATCACCGCAAGCCGGTAGTAGAGATCCGCGCGGAACAGCCCGTCCTTGACCAGTTGCGGCAGCTTCTTGTTGCTCGCCGCGACCAGCCGGAAATCGACCGTCACGGGCGTCACCGCGCCGACCCGCAGCACCGCGCCGTCCTCCAGCACCCGCAGCAGCTTGACCTGCTGGTAAAGCGGCAAATCGCCGACTTCGTCGAGGAACAGCGTGCCGCCCGCCGCCTGCTCGAAATACCCTTTATGCGCAACAACCGCGCCCGTAAACGAGCCTTTCGCGTGGCCGAAGAACAGCGACTCGAACAGGCCATCGGGGATCGCGCCGCAATTGACCGGCACGAATTCGCCGAGCCGGTAGCGCGAATGCTTGTCGTGCAGCAACTGCGCGATGCGCTCCTTGCCGACGCCGGTTTCGCCGTGCAGCAGGACGTTGGTGTCGCAGTCGGCGAACATGTCGACTTCCTGCAACAGCGCCTGCATGCATTCGGAATGCGCGACGAGCGCGCTCGGCGCGAGCGTCTTCGCGGCGTGCGCACGCAGCTGGGTCGCGAGCTTCGAAATCATGCCGCGCAGTTCCGCGCAGGTGAAATCGAGCGGCAGGATGTGCGAGTAGTCGGGCGGATACTGGGAAGCGTCGTGGCCGCGGGCGGCGCCCACCCACACGACCGGCATGCCGATGTTGGCCTGCCAGTCGCGCAGGAACGCCGCGCCGCTCTCGATCATGCTGACGCTGATGATCGCGAGCGAGGGGCGCAGCGCGGTGCGCTCCGGCGACAGCACGACGCTGTCCGCGCGGATCACCTCGACATCGAAGCTCGCCATGCAGCGGGCGACCCGGTCGACGATATCGGCCTTGCCTTCCCAGACATACAGATCAAGCTCTTCGATTGCGTTCGTGTTTCTCATCGTAAGCGACTATCTTCAATAAACCGTTTGCGATGCGCGACAGGTCAGCGCCTCGTTGTGGACCGTGGCGGAGCCGATCTGGGCGCCGAGCAGGTTGAGCAGCGGGACGACGAGCGCGTCGAGGGTGCTGTATAGCGGCGTCAACAGCGGCGTCAGGGCGCTGATGATCGAACCCAAGCCCTGCGCCCCCAAGGCGAGCGGCAGTCCCAGGATCGTCACCGTCAGGCCGTTTGGCGAACTCAAGCCCTGAGCAAGACTCTGCACCGCGTTGCCCAGCACGGAACCCACCGCGTTCGAGTTCGCCGTCTGGTAATCATCCGAATCGCCCGTGATCCCATTGAACGTCAAGGTGGCCGCGCTCGACTGCGGCAAGGTCGCGATCGCCTGGATATTCGCCTGGATCGTGATCAAATTGAGAATCGAGACGATCGTTGCGCTGTTGCAGCCAAACGCCTGACTCGCATTCAGGCCGAGCGGCGTGCCGATGCAGAGGTTCGCGAGCCCGGGCAGCACGCCGACCACCGCCGTGCTGGCGGCGGTCGTGGTCGCACAGTTGGTCGACTGCAACCAGGCCGTACCCGGGGCGATCTGCAAGGCCACGGGCAGCTGGACGCTGATCGGGAGCAAGTTGCCGACTATCGCTCCCAGCAAGCCCAACCCGGCGGTCGCCAGATTCGCCGTCCCCAGCCCGATATTCAGGTACAGCCGCACCGCCGCCGTCCGGGCCAGCGTCCGCCACTGGCCGGTCGACGGATTCATCCCAGCCTCGCCCACTGCCAGTACCGGCGGCTCGATGATCTGCACCTGCAAGGTCACGCCCTGCCCCGCCAACTGCAGCCCTGTCGCCAACTGCACCGCCGGCTTGCCCGCCGCCGCCACCTCGGCCGAGACCATGATCGCATCGAACACGTTGATCTGCGCATCGACCGCCGCCTGCGTATTCGCGAGCCCGACTGCGATGACGCCCGATCCGCCGTTGCTGCTGCCGACATTGATCAGGTTGCCGCCCGGAACCTGCGCATTGACGATCGTCTGCATCGCGCCGATCGCAGCCTGGAGGTTCGCATTGACGACCTGCGTGCGCGTCAGCGCGTTCAGCATCAACTGCATGAACTGCCCCGCCGTCACCGGCAGCGAGAGCAGTTGATCGACCGTCCCCACGCCCGCCGCCACCATCAGATCCTGGATCTTGATCGTCGAGCCGACGAGCGCCTGATACGACGCCACGCTCAGATTCAGGCTCGTGCCGAGCAGCGCGTTGAGCAGTTGGTTGACCGCGCCGTTCTGCAGGCTCGCGAGCGTCGTGCCGATCGTGAACTGGTCGGTGTTGGTGGCGCGCGCGGTCGACACCGCCTGCACCGTGCGGGCCGGCCCCATGAAGAAGTACGGCACGTTCTGCGAGACGGTCACCTGGACCGCATTCAGCTGCGTCCCGCCCACCGAGAAATAGCTGGGCGGCGCGTTGTTCTGGATATCCCAGCGCCCGCACGCGACCTGCAGCGTGCTGGAAAAGCCGTTCGCGGTCGCGTTCTGCTGTGCGGTCGCGGTCGGCTGGATGCACTGGTCGTCCATCTTCTGCGCGGCCGCAAGCGCCGACATGTCGGCGACCCTTTGCAAATTACGCCGCACGTAGAACACATTGCCGATGTCGATGACACCAAGCACGATGGTGGCGACGAGCAGCCACAACACCGCCATCACCGCGAGCGAGCCGCGTTCACGCCGGCTGCCGCGTGGCGGCCGGCGTTTCAAGGTGCGGGCGTGGGACATGATCGCCTCACTGTGACGAGGACGCCGGCGTCAGCGAAGAACTGCTGCTGCCTCCGCCGCCGCTCGAGGACGCCGCCGAGCCGAAGAATTCCGGGATCTTGTTCTTGAACGAATCGAGATAGCGCTGGTACGCCAGCGACGCAGCCGCGCCGAGCATCGGCTGTTCCTGCACGGCGGCCCGGTTGCTGCCCTGCAGGTCGAGCCACGCCAGCGTCGCGTGGCCGATTTCCGAGGCGGGCGGCGTCGCGTTGACGGGCGCGGCCTGGGCGGGCTGAGCCTGCGCCTGCGCGCCCGACGCGCCGAGTGCGCCCGCCAACAGCATGGCACTGATCCACCGGCGCCGCGTCGCGGCCCGGTTCGTCGCATGGTCGAATACGTGCGTCATGATCATCCCCCGGTAAATGGCCACCCTCTCAGCGCGCGAACCGCTGCAACAGCGGCACCGTCGGATCGAAGGCCTGCGTGCTGACCCCGCTTGCCCCAGCCCCGGCCGCCGCGGGCGCGCCGGCCAGCGGCGCCTGCGGCGCGGTGGCGCGTTCCCGTGCGCGCATGGCCGCGCTGATCTTCGCCGCGTCGTCGCGGATTTGCGCGCGGACCTCGGGCGCCAGCTTCTGCTCGTTCATCAGCCCGAGGGCCTCGCGCGCATGTCCGTTCGCGCTCAGGAACAACGCGAGGTTGCTCAGGATCTTCGGATTGCTCTGGTCCAGCTCCGCCGCCTTCATCAGCGGCACCCGCGAACCCGCCACATCGCCCTCGCGCATCCGCGCATAGGCGAGATCCGACAGCGTCAGCGGGTCGGTCGGTGCAAGCACCGACGCCTGCGCCAGTTCGCGCGAGGCCCGCGCGAAGTCGCCCGACGCGCCCGCCAGCAATCCCAGCCCGCGATATCCGCGCGCGGCGAGCGGCGTGTTCAGCAGCTGCTGGTAGGCGGCCGCGCTCGCGACCGGCTGGTCGGTCGCGCGCAGCGCGTCGGCGCGCAGCAGAATCGTGTCGGGCAGCACGCCGTACTGCTTCTCGTAGGCGTCGATGTGCGCGAGCGACGCGTAGTACAGCCCCTGCGCCTGCATCCGCCCGATCAGCCCGAGGTACATGCCGGGCGTGTCGGGCGTCGCATTCTTGTCCGCGGCCGCCTGCATCAGCGCGGCCCGTTCGGCCTGCGGACCGATCCCGTAGCCCTGCTCCTTGAACGCGCAGCCGGCCAGCGCCAGCGCGCACAGCGCGAGTCCCGCGAGCATGGGCGATGAAGCGGATCGTTTCATGATGTCCTCTCGTTGCGCGGCGCGCTCAATGGCTCGCCGCCTGGCCAAGCGTATGCAATACGGCGAGCATCCCGGGGCCGGCCGTCACGATGAACAGCGCCGGCAGCAAGGTCAGGATCATCACGCCCGTCATCTTCACGGTCAGCCGGCCGATCCGCTCGCGCAGCATCGAGCGCCGTACGTCGCGCAGCCGGTCGCCGAACTGCTTGAGCGGCTCCTGTACCGCGCCGCCATGTTTATCCACCTGGATCAGCAGCCGCACGATCGCGCGCAGATCCTCGTTGCCGAAACTCGTCGCGAGCCGCTGCAGCGATTGTTCGCGCGTGCGCCCGGCGCCGAACTGCCGCTGCGCGATCCCCAGCTCGGACGACAGCACCGGCAGCATGCCCTTGAAGTCGTTGATCACGACCTGCATGCTCTGGTCGAGCGACAGGCCGACGCCCTGCAGCAGCCGCAGCATGTCGACGAGCAGCGGCAGTTCGTCGACGACCGACTGGCGGCGCGCATTCGCGCGGCGCCGGATATAGACCTTCGGCAGCATGAAGCCGACGATCATCGCGACGCCGACCCACAGGGTCCAGCGGCTTTCCTGCACGCGCCCGCTGATCAGCACCGCGACCACGATCGGCAGCGCGAGCGCGCAGACGATCCGCGCGCTCAGGAAGATGCCGCGGGTGCGCGTGTCGACGTAGCCGCACTGTTCGAGCAGCCGCCGGTCCTCTTCCGCGACGATCCGCTGGCCGATCCGCGTATCGAGCAGGTCCATGCCGATCTTGCCCGCGCGATCGAGCAAGGTGGCGAAGCGCTGCCGCCCGGCGGGCGGTTCGTCGGCCGGCTGCGCGCGCGCGGCCGGCGCACCTGCCTGCACGGCGCGCGCGGCGGCGGCCTCGACCGCCGCCGCGCGCTGATCGAGCGCCTCGACCAGCGCCTTTTCGCTGCGCTGGACCAGCACGGCCCGCAATACGGCGAGCACGGCCAGCAACAGCACGCCGAACGCGCCGAGACCGAGGGCAATCGCACCAAGACGGCTGGAATCCATCGTCATCACCTGAGGCGGGCAAGCCGGTACAGCCAGTAGCCGCCCGCGATCTGCAACAGGAACGCCACGTAGACCAGCTGGCGACCGAACTCGTCGAACCACATCGCACCGAAATATTGCGGACTGGTCGCGATCACGAAGCAGCCGATCCCGACCGGCAGCAAACCGAGCACCCAGGCGGACAGCCGGGTCTCGGCGGACATCGCGATCAGCTCGCGCTCCGCCTGTTCGAGATCGCGCATGAACACGGCCATGCGATCGAGCATCACGTCGGCGCGGCCGCCGTACTTCACGGACAGGCGCAGCACCGAGCCCACCAGTTCGAATTCGCGCACCCGGTACAGCTGCGCGATGTACACCATCGCGCGATCGATCTCGACGCCCGAGCGGAGCATCCGCGACACGTGGTCGAGACAGCCGCGCAGCGGCGCCTCGGTCACCAGCAGCGCGGCCTGGAACGCAGCCGGCACGCTGTTGCCGAGCGTCACGAGCCGCACGATGCCGTCGAGGAACGACGGCAGCTGACGGACGATCTGCAGCCGGCGCCGCTGCATGCGCGACACCAGCCAGAACACCAGCAGCGTCACGCCGCCGATCAGCGTCGCGCCGGCGGCGAGCAGGCCCCCTTCCGCCCACGCCCACAGCGACAGCACGACGATCACCACGAGCAGCAGGATGATCCGCCCCCGGACCTCGTCGAGACCCGCGCGATTCGAGAAATTGAGCCACGATTCGAGCAGCTGTTCGCGCCAGCGCGCCCAGCCCGCGAGCGTCTTGCCCGCGCTCGCGGGGCGCGCCGCCGCCTTCGGCGCGGCGGCAGCGGCCGCCGCGCCCGGCTTGTCGACCGGACGCGCCATCGGTTCGAGCCGGCTGTCGATGAAGCGCGCGGTATGCGCGCGCTCCTGGCGCGCGTCGCCGCGCCGCCACAGCGCCAGCGCGCCGGCCGCCAGCACCAGCGCGACGACCAGCACCCAGAGGGCGGCGCTAGACATTGAAGCCTCCGCCGCCGCCGCGCCCGAAGCCGTCGCCCGCGGCCGCGCCGCCCGCCGGCGCGAGCGTCTGGCGGAAGCGAGTGAGCTTCGGCGAATGCGGATGGATGCCGAGCGACTCCCAGGCGTCGACTTCCTCGCCGTCGGCCATCACGCGCGGCTCGTAGCGATACAGCTCCTGGGTCGCGATGATGTTGTCGGACAGGCCCGTCACTTCGGTCACCGACAGGATGCGACGCCGCCCGTTCGAGAGCCGGCCGATCTGGACGATGAAATCGATCGCGTTGGCGATCTGCCGGCGCAGGCTCGACTCGGTGCCCTGGAAGCCCGCGAAGCCCGCCAGCATTTCGAGCCGGTACAGACATTCGCGCGGCGAGCTGGCGTGCACCGTGCCCATCGACCCGTCGTGGCCGGTGTTCATCGCCTGCAGCATTTCGAGCACTTCGCCGCCGCGCACTTCGCCGACGATGATCCGGTCGGGCCGCATCCGCAAGGTGTTGCGCAGCAGGTCGCGAATCGTCACGACGCCGCTGCCGTCGAAGCCGCCCGGCCGGCTTTCGAGCCGCACCACGTGGGGGTGGTTCAGCGACAGCTCGGCCGTATCCTCGATCGTCACGACCCGCTCGACCTCCGGGATATGAAAGGCGAGCGCATTCAGGAGCGAAGTCTTGCCGGAGCTGGTGCCGCCCGACACGAGGACGTTGCAGCGCGCGGCGACGGCCGCCTGGAGCAGCGCGCCGATTTCGTCGTTGTAGGTCCCGTTGCCGAGCAGGTCGGACGGCTTGAGCGGATCCTTGCGGAATTTGCGGATCGACACGATCGGACCGTCGATCGACAGCGGCTCGATCACGACGTTGACCCGCCCGCCGTCCGGCAGACGCGCGTCGACCATCGGATTCGACTCGTCGAGCCGGCGCCCGATCGGCGCCAGGATCCGGCGCACGATCCGCAGCAGGTGCGCGTTGTCGGTGAAGCGCACCGGCAGCTTCTCGAGGATCCCGTGGCGCGACACATAGATGTCGTTGTAGCCGTTGATCAGGATGTCTTCGACGTGCGGATCGGCCAGCAGATCCTCGATCGGCCCGAACCCGGCCAGCTCCTTGGTCAGGGCCTCGGCGATCGTCCGCACCTCGTTCTCGTTGAGCGGAATCCGGCGCAGCCGGACGAAGCTGTCCATCTCCAGGTCGACGAACTGGTTGATCGCCTGCCGCGACCAGCGGCCGAACTCCGCGCCGAGCTCCTCGATGCGGGTCAGCAGATGTTCGTGCGCCGCGTTCTTGATGTCGTGGAACTGCTGCGACTGCGAGAACGGCGCGGCGCCGTCGGCGAATTGGATGTCGTGTGCCATCGCTTAAGACCGCTTGGACGAGAGTTGAATGAAACGCTTGAGCGCGGACAGACCGCTTGCCGCACGCGGGCTGCGCGGCGCGGCGCCGCTCGCGAGGCGCTCGACGAGCGGCTCGAGCGCGCGCACATAGGGATCGCGCTCGGCCGTCTCGACGATCAGCCGTCCCTGGTTCGCCGCATGGCCGATCGGCACGCGGCGCGCAGGCAGCGTCGCGACGAGCGGCAGGCTCAGGCGCTCGGCGATCTGCGCGGACGCGAGCCCGAGCGCCGGGTCGTACTGGTTCACGACAAGCCGGATCGTCTCGGCGTGCACCCCGGCCTCGCGCAGCCCGTCGAGCAGTTCAACCGCCGACACGACCGAGGCCACCCCCTGATCGCACACGAGCCAGGCCTCGTCGGCGACATTGGTCACCTGCGAGACGAACTCGCGGTTCGAGAAGCCGCCGAGGTCGATGATCTGGTGATCGAAGAATGCGCGCAGCCGGTTCACCAGCCCGACGCACGAGGCATACGATACGTCGCGCAGGTCGGCGAGGTTCGGCGGCAACGTGGTCAGCGCGACGCCGCTGGGATGACGCGCGAGCGCCGTATTGACGAAGGTGCGGTCGAAGCGGCGCAGATTGCGCACCGCCTCGACGAAATGAATCTCGCAGCGCGTGTTCAGGAACAGCGCGCCGTCGCCCGCGGGCAGCCCGAGATCGACGAGCGCGGTCTGCCGCCCCTGGCTCGCCGAACGCTTCTGCAGCAGCACCGACAGGTTCGCGGCCAGCGTGCTCACCCCCATGCCCGCGCGCGCGCCGAGCAGGACCGTGACCTTGCCGTGCCGGATCGCCGGCTCGCCGAGATGGTCGAGCAGACCGCGCGTGATGCGCAGCGCATCCTCCCCCGGCGCGCCGAAGTCGACGAAGTCGCGCACCCCGGCGCGCAGCGCGGCCAGCGCGCTCTCCGGCTCCGCGAGCGAACCGAGCGCGACCACGGGCAAGCCCGGGTGGGCGGCGCGCACCGCGGCGGCGGCGATGCTGGCCGCCGCCGCGCGATCGGCCGAGAAGTCGATGAACACCAGCGCCGGATTGAGCCCCGTGATGCGCTGCGCGAGCGCCGCCGGGTCGAGCGGCGACGCCTCCACCGCGCCCGCCGAGACCAGTGTCTGCGCGAGCCAGCGCACGTGCTCGTCATGCGACGAGGCACACACGAAATAGTCGGTGACGGCGGGTTCAGCCAATGACTGGGTTCTCGCGTTCATGTTGAACACCTCCGGTTACGCGCGGCGCGCCCGCGCCCCGCGCAGCGGCACGCAATCCCGCTGCGCCCCTGGCATCGCGGCGCAGCGCGCTCATTTCGAAAATCCCGGGCCGATATCCGGCGACAGCACGCCGCCCAGATACGACCGCCACACCGGCCCGTCGCGCTGCTCGGACAACTCGCCCGGCGTCGCGGGCAGCGGCGCGCCCTGCGCGATCGGCGCGACCAGGTGCGGCGTCACGATGATCACCAGCTCCTTGTCGTTCTGCTGATAGCTGAGGTTCTTGAAGAACGCCCCGATGATCGGCAAATCGCCGAGGAACGGCACCTTGTTCAGATTCGACGTCGTCTCGCGATCGATCAGGCCGCCGATCATGAAACTTTCCCCGTCGCCCAGCTCGACCGTCGTGTCGGCGCGCCGCGTCGTGAGCGCCGGCACCTGGATGCCGTCGATCGTGATCGAGTGCACGAAATCGAGCTGGCTCGACTCCGGCGCGACCTTCAGCGCGATCCGCCGTGGGCTCAATACGGTCGGCGTGAGCGTGAGCCCGACGCCGTAGGGCTTCCAGTCGATCGAAATGGTGCCGAGCGACTGCGGCACCGGCACCGGGATCTCGCCGCCCGCGAGGAAGCTCGCGCTCTGGCCCGACAGTGCGACGAGCGTCGGCTGCGCGAGCACGCGCGCGAGATTGTTCGCCTCGAGGATCGACAGGTCCGCGAACAGCCCGCGCGACGCGGAGCCGACGATCAGGTTGAACGCGGATGCGATCGGAATGTTCGCGTTGATCGAGGCCGTCGACGAGGTCCCGCCCGTCACCGACTGCAACCCGGACGGCGCGAACGAGCCGAACGTGAAGCCGTTGTTCTGCTTGAAGAGGTTGATACCGGCCTGCTTGATCACCGAGCGGCTGAACTCGACCACCCGCACGTCGACCTGCACCACGCTCTTGCCCGCGATCGTCGCCGCGTCGATCACCGCGCCGTCCTTGCTGACCATGGTCCTGGCGATCGCCAGCGCGTGCTCGTGCGAATCAGCCGACGCGGCGGAGCCGGTCACCACCGCGGTGCCGTTGAACGACCTCACGCTCGGCCCGCCCTGGCCGGACAATGCGCGCGCGGCGCCGCTGACGACGTTGACGTTGTAGACCATCGGCTCTTCGCGCCCCCGTTCCCACACCATGACATTGGTCGAACCCGCTGCCTTCGCGACCAACAGCACGCCGCCGCGTCCGCCCTTGACGACCAGCACGTCCGCGACGCTCGGATCGCCGACCGCGACCCGCTGCAGGTCGCGACCGCCGGCAAGCTGACGCTGCGCGCCGACCGACAGCTCGATCGTGCTCTCGCCCGCCGCGCCCGCGCCGGACACGACGAGCAGCGCACATACCGCAATGACCAATGCAATCAATTTATTTTTCATTGTGTCGGAGACCGCGTTGCGGCCTTCTCCCTACCGTCACTGGTTCAACTGCCCACCACCTCGATCAATAGGCGACCGTCTCGGCCCGCCCACCCCGTATGACCTCGATGCTGCCGCCCTGGCGCGGCGCAGCGTTCACGCGCGGCTTCGGCGCGGGCGCGCTGTCGCTGTGCGACAGATCACCCAGCACGAGCCCCAGCGCGGCCTGCGCCGACTGACTCTGGCTCGGCGCCGCGCGGATCGCGACCGTCTGCGCCGCGACCTCCTCGTCGCGCGGGCTGCGCAATGCAAGCACCAGCCGGCCGCTCGCCTCGGCGAGCGTCAGCGCGTCGACCTGCGCGGTCGGCACGGCCAGCACCGCGGTTCGCGCGGCGGAACCCGTCGGGCCGGTGGTGCCGTCGCGATCGGCGGTCGCATCGCCGAACGCGAGCACCCGCACCCGCGACAACAGCAGCCGCGCCTGTGACTTGGCGATTTCCGAGCCGCTCATGCCGAACCCGCCCTCGCGCTTCAGGCTCACGAACACGTCGACGAAATTGCCGGGCCGCAGCCGGCTGCCCACCGCGTTGGCCTCGTCGACCTTGACCGCGACCGCGCGCTCGCCCGGCGCGATCTGGTCGGCGAGCCCGGACATCAGCGCGGTCTCGACCACCGGCGCCTGCGCGGCGATCGCATTGACCGGAATCCGGCCCGCGACCGCCGCCGGATCACCGAACGCGCCCGGCGGCAACGCGCCAGCCTGCTGGATCTTCAGCGCATCGAGCGGAATCGGCTGGCCGGCGGGCAACGCGCGCACCGCGACGACGAGCGGGAAGCTGTGCGCAGGCACCGCCTGCACGATGGTCGTCGGGGCCGGCTGCGCCGGCTTGCGGCCGAGCACCCACGCATAGATGCCGAGGAGGACGGCGATCCCGATCAGCAGTCCCGCGATGATCTTCGTCAGATTGTTGGCCATGGTGTTGTTGTCGGAACAGCGAAAGAAAGGCTGAAACAAACCGGTCGCGTCAGGTTCCGCGGCGAGCGTGCCGTTAACGGCGCAAGGGCGGGCTCCTCATATGATCGTGGCGGGATTGATCTCGACCGTCGCCTGGCTCGTCAGCGTCGTCGGCAATGCGCCGGTGAACAGCGCGATCGTCGGCACCAGCGGGCTGCTCGCATACGGATAGGTGATCGTGACCTGCACGCAGTACATCGTCGCGTCGAACGAACACGGCTGCTGCGCGACGCTCGTGCAGGTGGCATTGGTCGACAGCCAGCCCGTCAGGCCGTTGGCGGCGGTGCAGGCGGCCGTCGCGCGCAGGCCGAGCGCAGCCGTGGGCGTGGTCGCCACCTGGTAGTTGAGCGCGGCGCGCGCGCCTTCGGTCGCGGCGAGCGTCAGGCTCTGCTGCGCGGCGAAGATCATCCCGTAGGTGACGATCGCGTAGAAGATCACGAAGAACAGCGGGAACAGGATCGCGAATTCGACCGCCGTCGCGCCTCGCTGGCGCCGGCTCCACAGCCGTGGCGTGATGGCAGGCTTCATTGCGCCCCCCCGGTGTAAGTAAGGTAGGCGAGCCAGCAGGCTGCCGGCACGACCAGGCACGCCGCATACGGCGTCGAGCGCCGCGCGCCCAGGGCGAAGGTCGGCGTGCCGCCCCGCCACAGCGTGACGAGCGAAGTCCGGGTCAGCAGCATCACGCCGAGCGCGTGGAGCCCCGCGGCGATGCTTGCGACAATCCACAGCCACGGCAGCGCGCTGATGCCGCACCAGGCGCCCAGGACGGCAAAGACTTTCACGTCGGCCGCGCCCATGACGCGCAATGCAAAAAATGGAAACAGCGAGACCAATCCAATACCGCCGCCCAACAACGCGCCGGAAAGCGTGGTACCGAATGGATTATGTCGGCCAGCTGTAAATATGAAAACCGCAATCAATCCGGAAATCACGAGCGCATTGGGAATACGGCGGTCGCGGCAATCGTCGATCGCGACTGCGGTAGCCCAGGCGAAAAAGAAAGCAACACTGAATAAGTGAACCATTTCAGCCTCAATCGCCCACGCAACGGTACGCGGATTGCCGAAGCAATCCGCGATTCGTAATAACGCGTAACAATCCAGTGCGTTATGCCGTCGGCAGCTTCGCAACGATGCTGGAGAACACGGCGTTCAGCGATGAGCCGAGCGTGCCGACGCTGGTGGCGATGACGACCGCGATCAGACCTGCGATCAGACCATACTCGATCGCGGTGACGCCCGTTTCTTCCCGTAGGAAGCGATTCATCAGTGCTTTCATGGTGATCCTCGTGCCTTGGAGTTTTCGTTGGCCCTAATGCGCCTCGCATAACGGCCCACTTTGCCGCATCGTCGTCCCCGGCGACGTGACAATTTCGTTATAGCTCGTATTTCAGGAGCTCTTCACAATTTGAAGCAAGTTAACAGTCATCGCTATAGCGTCCTCCTCGTGTACCAATTCGTACAAACCTTGCACGGACGAATCTTATATCCGAACCTCTTTGCCTTCCAACTTGTTTTATACATTTCGTTCAGACAATCCAACGTCACGTACACCTTATTTGTACGGCTTTTCGGTAGCACTTACACATAGGACTTACGATAGGTTAGATCTGCCAGCCTAATCCATCTATAAAACAATCGTTTCAAATTTCGAAGCACTGACTGCGTTACGCGATGTGCGTAACGCAAAACCCTCGGCGTTACGTTACGTACCCCGTGCGACGTATCGTCGTATTGTTCATTTCATCTGGTTTTCTCCTCGCGCCGCAGGGTAGGGAAATCCTTGCTGGACAAGGACGATCGTCCGTTTTTCGCGTGTTCCGAACAGACAGTCGAATGGTGTGGCACGGCAGTTGCAGGGTGGATATCGCGGTAACCACACACACACCACATGACAGCAACGCGAGGATGATATGGACACCCTGACTTTTGTACATGGCACGCTCCGGACGACTTTGATCGCGGCCACCGTGGCAACCATGCTTACCCTGACCGCTTGCGGCGGTTCCGGCACGCTCAGCTCGGGACTCGGCGGCGGCTCCAGATCCGGTACGTCGGGCGGCGTGACCACCACGACGTCGGGCACCTCCTCCGGCTCCAGTTCCGGCACCTCGGGTTCCAGCTCCGGGACGTCCGGCTCCAGCTCGGGCACGTCGGGCTCGAGCTCGGGCACCAGCTCCGGTACGAGTTCGGGAACCAGTTCCGGCACCAGCTCGGGCACCGGCGCATCGGTCAACGCAGTCGGCTCGGTGCTCGCCGGCACCGGCAACATCGTCACGAATGTGGGCGCAACGGTATCCGGCGTCGGCACCGTGGTCGCCAATCAATCGCTGCCCGGCGTCAGCCCCCAGACGACGCAATCGCTCGGCGGCGTCGTCCAGCATGTCGGCGGCGCGGTCAGCGCGCTCGGCAACGGCCTGAACAGCGGCCTCGGCCAGCTCGGCGCCACCGCCAACCCGCTCGGCACCACGCTGGCCAGCACGGGCAACGTGGTCGGACAGCTCGGCGACGCGGTCACCAGCACCGGCGCCCTCGTGACCAGCCTCGGCAGCGGCCCGCTCGCACCGCTCGCGCCCGTCACCTCGGCCGTCGGCGGGCTCGTCGCCTCGCTCGGCAACTCGGTCACGACGACCGGCACGAATCTCGGCGTCGCGCTGTCGACCGGCCCGGTGCAGCAACTGACGCAAACGGTCAGCTCCGCCATCACGCCGATCACGACGATGGTCGGGAATACTACGCAAACGGTCGGCAACGCAACCGGCCTCGGCGCGCCGGTCAACACCCTGCTCGGCACCATCGGCAACGGCCTCAATCAGGCCGGCGCCCTGCTCGCATCGACGGGCGGCAACCCGGTGACGACCGGGCTCGGCGGCACCGTGTCGGCGACCGGCAACACCGTCAAGTCGGTGGGCGGCCTGCTGTCCGGCACCGGCGGCGCCAATCCGCTCGCGCCGATCACCGGCATCGTCAACGGCCTGACCGGCACGCTCGGCGGCGGCGTCGGCGGCGGGAGCGGCGGCACCAATCCGCTTGCCCCCATCACCGGCCTCCTCTCGACCGTCACCGGCGCACTCGGCGGTGCGACGGGCGGCGCAGGCGGCGCCAACCCGCTCGCCCCCGTCACCGGCCTCGTCTCGACCGTCACCGGTGCGCTCGGCGGTGCGACGGGCGGCGCAGGCGGCGCCAACCCGCTCGCCCCCGTCACCGGCCTCGTCTCGACCGTCACCGGTGCGCTCGGCGGTGCGACGGGCGGCGCGGGCGGCGCCAACCCGCTCGCCCCCGTCACCGGCCTCGTCTCGACCGTCACCGGTGCGCTCGGCGGCGCGACGGGCGGCGCGGGCGGCGCCAACCCGCTCGCCCCCGTCACCGGCCTCGTCTCGACCGTCACCGGTGCGCTCGGCGGCGCGACGGGCGGCGCGGGCGGCGCCAACCCGCTCGCCCCCGTCACCACCGTCGTGTCGACCGTCACCGGCAGCGTGTCCGGCTCGGCAGGCGCGACGGCGGGTGCGGCAGGCGGGGCTTCGCTGTCCGGCTCGAGCGGCGGCACGAGCAGCGCGAACAATCCGCTCGCGCCGATCACGTCACTCGTCGGCGGCCTGCTCGGCAGCCTCGGCGGCAAGCCTCATTAAGACAGCGAGGAGTCGATCATGAGCCACCCCCACCTTATCCGCCCGGCCACGCTCAACACCTGGCGCGTCCCGCTCACCACGCTCGCCGCCGCGCTCGCCACCGCCTGCCTGCTCGCCGCGTGCGGCGGCAGCGACGTGACCGCCCCGCCGGCCGCGAGCACCGGCACGGGCAGCGGCAGCGGTTCCGGCTCGGGCAGCGGCACCACCACGACCCAGACCACCGCAGGCACCGCGGGCGTCATCAACACGCTCGGCAAGACCGCGATGGATCTCGGCAGCACGGTGGGGTCGGTCAGCGTGCCGGGTCTCGGCAACGGCGTCACGCAAGGGCTCGGCACCACGGTGTCGGGCGCCGGCACCATCCTGAACGCCGCGGCCGACGCCATCAGCAACGGCCTCGGCCAGACCGGCTCGACATCGAATCCGGTCGGCACCACGGTCGCCGGGCTCGGCAGCGTGGTCAGCGCGGCCAGCCCCGCCGTGCAGGGCCTCGGCGACACGGTCCAGGCGCTCGGCACGGGTCCGCTCTCGCCGCTGTCGCCGCTCACGACCCCCGCCAGCACGCTGATCGACACGGTCGCGAACGGCGCCAACGCAGGCGGCAAGACGCTCGGCACCGTGCTGTCGTCCGGCCCGGTCCAGCAGGTGACCCAGCCGCTCAGCAACGCGATCACACCGATCGTGATCACGGCGGGCCAGGTGACCCAGACGATCGGCACGACCTCGGGCCTCGGGCAGCCGGCCTCCGGTCTGCTCGCGCAGGTCGGCGGCGCGATCGGCTCGGCCGGCGCGCAGGTCGGCGGCTCATCTAGCCAGCCGCTCGTCGGCGACGTCGGCCAGCTGGTGTCGTCGGTCGGCAACACCGTGACCAACGCAGGCGGTGTCGTGAACCCGGCCGGCCCGAACGGCGCCGCGCCGATCCCCGGCCTGACGGTGAGCCTCGTCGGCGGCTCGTCGGCCACGGTCGGGGCCGGCTCGGCCGGCGGTTCGCCCGCCAACCCGCTCAACGGCGTGCTGTCGACCCTCGGCCTCGGCGCGAATCCACTCGGCTCCGTGACCGGCCTCGTCGGCAGCTCGGGCGCAGGCGGCCCGCTCGCCCCCGTGACCGGCATCGTATCGAGCGTCACGGGTTCGCTCGGCGCCGCCACCGGCGGTGCGAATCCGCTCGCGCCCGTCACGGGTTTGCTGAATACTGTCACGGGTACCGTCGGCGGCGCGGGCAGCGCGAGCGGCAGCAATCCGCTCGCACCGATCACCGGGCTCGTCAGCAGCACGACGGCGTCGAGCGGCAGCGCGAGCGGCCCGCTCGCGCCGGTGACGGGACTGTTGGGCACACTCGGCGGCATCGGCAAGTAACGCGTCACGCGCGCGACGCTGGCCGAGCGGGACGCGCGGTTTCACGAGATTCGGCACCACAAGAAAAGACCACGATGCGCGGCGCGGGACCGGCCGCGCATCGGCATCGAAAAACGAAAAGCAGGCCAACGAGGAATCACGATGACATCCAGACATGATGCGTGGATCGTGCTGCTCGCGCTCGCCGCGGCCACCGGCGCCTCATATGCCCAGAATCGCCCGGGCGGCAACCCGCTCGAAGCACTGCCCCCGATCAACCCGCCCCAACGTCCGAACGTGACCGTGCAGGTCGCGCCCCAGGAACTGCAGGTACAAGCGTTGCTCGCACGCCACCTGACGCCCGCCACCTTCCAGGTCGAAGGCGTGAAATCAATCCCATTCGAGGAGATCTCCCGCCGCTTCACCCCGCTCGTCGGCCAGGACATCACGATCGGACAACTGATCGAGGTCGCCAACGGCGTGACCAAGCTGTACCAGGATCGCGGCTACGCGCTGTCGTTCGCGTTCATTCCCGCGCAAACCTTCGAGGGCGGCGTGGTGCGCGTGACGGTCGTCGAGGGCTATGTCGCCAACGTGAAGATCACCGGACGGCCGGGTGCGATGGAAGCGAAGGTGCGCGCTATCGCCGCACACATTACCGACGACCATCCATTACGGCGCGCGACCTTCGAACGCTACGTCAACACCTTCGGCCTGCTGCCCGGCGTCACGGTCAAGGCCAACGTGCCGCCGCCCCAGAACACCGACGGCGCGACCACGCTCGAACTCGACGTGCAGCGCAAACCGTTCAACGTCAGCATGGGCCTCAACACGAGCAACCCCGGCGTGCAAGGGCTCATCACCGCGACCGAGAACGGCCTGACCTCGCTGGGCGAACAGTTGAGCATCTCCGCGCTGTATCCGAAGGGGCCGAACAACCAGACCTACGTCGCGTTCAGCGGCTCGGTGCCGATCGGCAGCAGCGGCCTGATGACGCGCCTCGACGCGAGCCACTACCGCGGCAACCCGACCGACAATCCCGGCCTGCCGTCCTACGTGCAGCGCACCGTCATCAACGACAAGCTCGGCCTGTCGGCGTCGTATCCGCTGCTGCTCAACAACCAGCACAGCGTGCTCGGCACCGTGTCCGGCTATGCGTCGCACAACGAGGATCGCTACCAGAACCAGATCAACGGCGCGAGCCTCGGGATGCGTTCGCAGGTGCGCGTGCTGCAGATGCAACTCGACTACACGAACGTCCAGCCGACCCAGGTGCAGAAGCTGAGCTTCAATGTCGCGAAGGCCTTCGACATCCTGGGCGCATCGAAATCCGCCGACACCAACGTGCCCGGTGCGGTCGCGACCAATCCCGCGTCGATCACCTTCGTCCGCACGGGCGCCACCTACGTGCAGACCAACCAGTGGCCGCTCAAGATCGGCACGACGTTTCAGCTGACCGGACAATACAGTCCCGATTCGCTGCCGACCACCGAGCAGATCACCTTCGGAGCCCAACGTTTCGCGCTCGGCTACCAGCCGGGCGAAACCTCGGGGGACTCGGGCTGGGGCATGTCGGTCGAACTGAACCGCGCGTTCGCACCCGGCTACACCTACCTGAAGACGATCACGCCCTACGTGGCGTTCGACATGGCGCGCGTGTACCTGCACGCGGGCGCGACGTCGCCGAACCGGCTGTCGTCGGTCGGCATCGGCGTGCGGGTCTCCGACAGCCGCTTCTACAACATCGACCTGTCGATCGCGAAGCCGGTCGGCGACGCGCCCGTCGAAAGCGCCGCGCGCAACCCGCGCGTGAATGCGTCGTTCTCGTATCAACTGAACTGAGCAAGCGCGACGGCGCGGCCCGCGGGCCGCGCCGATTAGAGGCTTTTCTATCAAACGGCGCCCGTGCTTTCACGTATTCTGCGCAAGGTTCACGCTATCGCGGCCCTATGCAGGCAGCCCCGTGGACGCCAGGAAAACAACAACGCAATCCAAGGAGGACGACGATGACTCGATTGACCCGCTCCCTGCGCTCGCTGACCGTCGCGGGTGCGCTGCTGGCCTGCGCGGCCGCGGCATTCGCACAGAACGACAGCCCGATCGGGACCTGGCAGACGATCGACGACAACACCGGCAAGCCGAAGGCGCTGGTGCAGATCTCGCAGGACACGAGCGGCGACCTGTCGGGTACCGTGCTCAAGGGACTCGGCGCCAGTGACACCCCCGATCGCCGCTGCACCGCGTGCACCGACGAACGCAAGGATCAGTTGATCAAGGGCATGACGATCATCAAGGCGATGAAGAAGGTCGGCGAAGGTTGGGATGGCGGCAATATCCTCGACCCGGAAAACGGCAAGGTGTACCGCTGCAAGATGGCGCTCGAGGATGGCGGGCAGAAGCTCGTCGTGCGCGGCTATATCGGCATCTCGCTGCTGGGGCGCTCGCAAACCTGGATTCGCCAGCAGTAAGCGTATGCCTCATCGCGCGCCGCGCGCGCGACACAAAACAAAACCGGCCTGTGCGATCGATCGCCGGGCCGGTTTGTTTTTGGGGCATCGTTCAACTCAGGCCGCGCGCCTCCAGCAGACGCGCTTGCAGGGGGCTCGGCCGCCGCTCGTGATCGACGGCATGGCGCGCCTCGGCCGCCTTCGAATGCGGATGCGTGCGCATCCGGGCGCCCATCACCTCGCACAGATCGTCACTGGCCGAGCCGAACAATTCGACGAGCACCTGCTTGAGCGCGCCCGTCTCGTGCCAGACCTTGAAGCGGCGATGGCAAGTTTGGTAGGAGGGATAGCGGCGCGGTATCGCGGACCAGGTCGCGCCGCTGTAGATCACCCACAGCACGCCGTTCAACACCGCGCGCGTGTTTGCCAGGGGCCGCCCGCGCAATTCGGTGCGCGGGCGCAGTTCGGGCAGCAAGGCGGCAACGCGCTGCCATTCATCATCGGTAATGTCGCGATACGGCGTCATGTACTTCTCCGTTCGTAGAAAGCATGACGCAACGATATCGAGTCGACCTGACCTTGAATATAAGACAGATCCGAATTTAAAAATAGTTAATCTCGAATTAACGTAAGTTAACTCTCTTACACACGCCTTCGCGCTACGGGGGTGTTCAGCGCTCCGAATGATCGGCAGCGCTGCGCATCACGTGAGCGAGGTGTCAACGATGCGCCGGGGCGCTTCAAGATACTCCTTCGACTGCATCTCGACGATGCGCGACACGGTCCGGCTGAATTCGTTGGCCATCGGCCCTTCGAGATACAGCGCCTCGGGCGGCACCGCGGCCGACATCAGCAGCTTCACCTTGTGATCGTAGAGCACGTCGATGAGCCAGGTGAAGCGACGCGCTTCCGACGCCATGCGCGGCGACATCTGCGGCACCTCGGACAGCACGATCGCATGGAAACGGCTGGCCAGTTCCAGATAATCGTTCTGCGAACGTGGTCCACCGCACAGAGTCGCGAAATCGAACCAGACGACGCCATCCGCCTTGCGCAGCGCCTTCAGCTCGCGCTTCTCGATATGCAGCAGCGGGCTCTCGTCCGGTACCGCCGCGAGCTTCCCGAACGCGTGCCGCAACGCGCGGTCCGCTTCCGCGCCGAGCGGCGTGTGATACATCTGCACCTGCGCGAGCGTGCGCTGCCGGTAATCGACGCCGGCATCGACATTGAGCACGTCGAGCCTGTCATTGATCAGCGCGATCGCGGGCAGCATCCGGTCGCGATGCAGGCCGTCCGGATACAGGTCGTCCGGCCGGTAATTCGAGGTCATCACGAATTGCACACCGTTATTGAACAATCGGTCGAGCAATCGATACAGGATCATCGCATCGGCGATGTCGGACACATGGAATTCGTCGAAGCAGATCAACCGATAGCGCTTCGTGATACGGCGCGCCAGTTCGTCGAGCGGATCGGCCTGCCCCTTCAATTCCTCGAGTTCGCGATGCACCTCGCGCATGAACTCGTGGAAATGCAGGCGGGTCTTGCGCTGCACCGGCACGACCGCGTAGAAGCTGTCCATCAGGAAGCTCTTGCCGCGCCCCACCCCGCCCCACATGTACACGCCGCGCGGCAGATCCGGATGGATGATGAGCTTCTTGAACGCATTCGAGCGGCGCGCCTTGTAGGCAACCCATTCGTCGAAGCATCGTTGCAGGCGGTCGACCGCGGCGCGCTGCGCGGAATCGGACTGGTAGCCGCGCGTCTTCAGTTCGCGCTCGTAGTATTCGGTGACGTTCATCATGCAGGCCGGTAAACACAAAGGCGAGCGGGAAATCCCGCCCGCCTTTGTCATGGAACCGCGACGCCGGCCGCGCGCGGCCGGCGCTTCAACGCGCTCAGCTGTTCAGCGAACGCTTGTCGACGGCCAGCGCCGCCTCGCGCATCACTTCGGACAGCGACGGGTGCGGATGGCTGATCCGGGCGATGTCTTCCGACGCCGCCTTGAATTCCATCGCGACCACCGCCTCGGCGATCAGGTCCGACGCATTCGCGGAGATCACGTGCACGCCGAGCAGTTCGTCGGTCTTCGCATCGGCGATCATCTTCACGAAACCGTCCGGCGCGTTCATGCCGAGCGCGCGGCCGTTGATCGAGAACGGGAACTTGCCCGACTTGATCTCGCGGCCTTCCGCCTTGAGCTGCTGCTCCGTCTTGCCGACCCACGCGATTTCCGGCTGGGTGTAGATCACCCACGGAATGCAGTTGTAGTCGATGTGCGGCTTCTGGCCGTCGATCACTTCCGCGACCAGCACGCCTTCGTCTTCCGCCTTGTGCGCGAGCATCGGGCCGCGCACCACGTCGCCGATCGCGTAGACGTTCGGCAGCGCGGTCCGGCAGTGATCGTCCACGTCGATGAAGCCGCGCTCGTTGGCCTTCAGCCCGATCGATTCCAGGCCGAGGTTGTCGGTGTTCGGCACGCGGCCGATCGATACGATCAGGCGATCCGCTTCGAGCGTCTGCGCGTTGCCGTCCTTGTCGGCGTAGGCGATCGACACGCCGTTCGCATCGGCCTTCACGTCGCCGATCTTCACGCCGAGATGGATGTTGAGGCCCTGCTTCTTGAACAGCTTCGCCGCTTCCTTCGCGAGCGCCTCGTCAGCCGCGCCGAGGAACGCCGGCAGCGCTTCGAGCACCGTCACTTCGGCGCCCAGGCGACGCCACACCGAGCCCAGCTCCAGGCCGATCACGCCCGCGCCGATCACGGCGAGCTTCTTCGGCACCGCGTCGAAGGTCAGCGCGCCTTCGTTGTCGACGACGATCTTGTTGTCGACCGGCACGTTCGGCAGGTGACGCGCCTTCGAGCCCGTCGCGATGATCACGTTCTTCGCGGTCACGACTTCGGTTTCGCCTTCGCCGCTGACCTCGATCTGCACGCCGGCGTCGGTCTTGCCGGTGAACTTGCCGTGGCCCTTGAGCCAGGTGATCTTGTTCTTCTTGAACAGGAACTCGATCCCGCTCGTCATCTTCTCGACGATCGCGTCCTTGCGGCCGATCATCTTCGCGATGTCCATCTTCACGTCGCCCACCGTGATGCCGTGGTCGGCCAGGTGATGCGACGCCTTCTCGAATTCCTCCGACGACGCGAGCAGCGCCTTCGACGGAATGCAGCCGACGTTCAGACAGGTGCCGCCGAGCTTCAGCGCGCCCGCCGGGTTCTTCCATTTCTCGATACAGGCAACCGTTTTGCCCAGTTGAGCGGCGCGGATCGCGGCGATGTAGCCGCCAGGGCCGGCGCCGATCACGACGACGTCAAATTCCTTGGACATGACAATCCTTTTCTATGGCCGCCGCGCCGCGCCGCGGCGCCCGGATGGGCGCGCAGCGCACGCGGCGGCGGTTCAATGCGGGAGAAGCCGGGCTTACAGGTCGAGCAGCAGGCGGGCCGGATCTTCCAGCGCGTCCTTCATCGCGACCAGCGACAGCACCGCTTCGCGGCCGTCGATGATGCGGTGGTCGTACGACAGCGCCAGGTAGTTGATCGGGCGGATCACGATCTGACCATTCTCGACCACCGGGCGCTCCTTCGTCGCGTGCACGCCGAGGATCGCCGACTGCGGCGGGTTGATGATCGGGGTCGACAGCATCGAGCCGAACACGCCGCCGTTCGAGATCGAGAACGTACCGCCCGTCATTTCCTCGATCGACAGCTTGCCGTCCTTCGCCTTCTGGCCGAATTCCGCGATCTTCTTCTCGATCTCGGCGAGGCTCAGCTGATCCGCGTTGCGCAGGATCGGCACCACGAGGCCGCGCGGCGAACCGACCGCGATGCCGATGTCGAAGTAGCCGTGGTAGACGATGTCGTTGCCGTCGATCGACGCGTTCACGAGCGGGAATTTCTTCAGCGCGTGCACCGCGGCCTTCACGAAGAACGACATGAAGCCAAGCTTCACGCCGTGTTCCTTCTCGAACTTGTCCTTGTACTTCGCACGCAGGTCCATCACGGGCTGCATGTTCACTTCGTTGAACGTCGTCAGGATGGCGTTGGTCTGCTGCGACTCGAGCAGACGCTCGGCGATCCGCGCGCGCAGGCGCGACATCGGCACGCGCTGCTCCGGACGGTCGTTCAGCCAGGTCGTCGCCGACGCCGGAACCTTCACGTCCGGCAGCGCGGCAGCCTTCTTCGCCGGAGCCGGAGCGGCAGCCGGAGCGGCAGCCGGAGCGGCCTTCGCCGGTGCGGCGCCTGCGCCCAGCACGTCGCCCTTCGTGATGCGGCCGTCGCGGCCCGAGCCCGGCACCTGGCCCGCTTCGAGGCCCTTCTCGGCCATCAGCTTGGCGGCGGCCGGCGATGCGCTCGCGCTCGCCGACGCGGCAGCGGCGGGTTGCGCGGCGGCTGCCGGCGCGGCGGTAGCCGCCGGAGCCGGCTGCACTTCGGCGGCGCCGGCGGCGGCAGCAGCGGCGCCAGCCTTGGCTTCGGTGTCGATCGTCGCGATCAGCTGGTCGGCGACCACGGTGTCGCCGTCGTTTTGCAGCACTTGTGCGAGCACGCCTGCAGCGGGCGCCGGCACTTCGAGCACGACCTTGTCGGTCTCGAGTTCGATCAGGATTTCATCTTGCGCGACGGCTTCGCCGGGCTTCTTCTTCCACTGCAGCATGGTTGCTTCCGAAACCGACTCGGAAAGCTGGGGGACTTTGACTTCTACGATAGCCATGTGATTTTCCTGGATGCCTAATCTGGGTGATGACGGGTTCCGGCGCACCGCCGCGCAGCGCGCGGCGCACCCGGCGGGTGCGGGAAGGCGCCGTGCGCCTTCCCGTCGCGCCGCGTCTGGTTATTTCGCGATCGATGCGCTCTTCAAGCGGCCGAATGCACCCTCGATGAGGGCCTTCTGCTGCTCGTAGTGCTTCGCGTAGTAGCCGACAGCCGGCGAGGCCGAGGCCGGGCGGCCGCTGTATGCCAGCTTCTGCCCTTCCTTCATGCCTTCGCGCAGGTGGTGTTCGATGTAGAACCACGGGCCCTGATTTTGCGGCTCGTCCTGCACCCAGACCACTTCAGTCGCGTTCTCGTACTTCCTGAGTTCCGCTTCGAACTGCTTGTGCGCGAACGGATACAGCTGTTCGATACGCACGATGGCGACGTCGTTCGCCTTCGCCTCGCGACGATGCGCGACGAGGTCGTAGTACACGCGGCCCGAGCAGGCCAGCACGCGCTTGACCTTCTTCGCATCGATGCCGCCGTCGATTTCGCCCAGCACCGGCTGGAACGAACCCTTCGCGAGCTCCGACAGATCCGACACCGCTTCCTTGTGGCGCAGCAGCGACTTCGGCGTCGCGACCACGAGCGGCTTGCGGAACAGGCGGATCATCTGGCGACGCAGCAGGTGGAAGATCTGCGCGGGCGTCGTCGGCTGGACCACTTGCATGTTGTGGTCCGCGCACAGCTGCAGGAAGCGCTCGATACGGGTCGACGAGTGCTCCGGACCCTGGCCTTCGTAGCCGTGCGGCAGCAGCATCGTGAGGCCCGACACGCGGCCCCACTTCACTTCGCCCGACGAGATGAACTGGTCGATCACGACCTGCGCCCCATTGACGAAGTCGCCGAACTGCGCTTCCCAGGCGACGAGCGTGTTCGGCTCGGCGGTCGAGTAGCCGTATTCGAAGCCCAGCACCGCCTCTTCCGACAGCACCGAGTCGATCACCGTGAACTTCGCCTGGCCTTCGGCGATGTTCTGCAGCGGCACGTAGGTGCCGTCGTTCCAGCGCTCGCGGTTCTGGTCGTGCAGCACCGCGTGACGGTGCGTGAAGGTGCCGCGGCCCGAATCCTGGCCGGTCAGGCGCACCGAGTAGCCCGATGCGACGAGCGACGCGTACGCGAGATGCTCGCCCATGCCCCAGTCGAGCGGCTGATCGCCGCGCGCCATGTTGCGGCGGTCGTTGATCACGCGCTCGACGAGCGGGTGGACCTTGAAGTTTTCCGGGATCGTCGTGATGCGTTCGCCGAGGCGCTTCAGTTCGGCGAGCGGCACGGCCGTATCGGCTGCGTCCGTCCACTTGCGGTTCAGGAACGGCACCCAGTCGACCGCGTACTTGCTCTTGTAGTTCGACAGGACCGGGTCGACCGTGTGGTGGCCGTCGTCCATCGCCTTGCGGTACGCCTTCACGTAGTTGTCGGCGTCTTCCGCGGTGATCACGCCCTGCTGCACGAGCTTCTCGGCGTACAGCGCGCGGGTGCCCGGGTGCTGCGCGATCTTCTTGTACATCAGCGGCTGCGTGACGGCCGGCGTGTCCTGCTCGTTGTGGCCGAGCTTGCGGAAGCAGACGATGTCGATCACGACATCCTTGTGGAACTGCATCCGGTAGTCGATCGCGATCTGCGTCGCGAGCACCACCGCTTCCGGATCATCGCCGTTCACGTGCAGCACCGGCGCTTCGATCATCTTGACCACGTCGGTGCAGTACAGCGTCGAGCGCGCATCGCGCGGGTCGGACGTCGTGAAGCCGATCTGGTTGTTGATGACGACGTGCAGCGTGCCGTGCGTGCCGTAGCCGCGCGTCTGCGCGAGGTTCAGCGTTTCCATCACGACGCCCTGGCCCGCGAAGGCCGCGTCGCCGTGGATCTGCACCGGCAGCACCTGGAGGCCGTCCGCGTCGCCGCGGCGGTCCATCCGCGCCTTCGCCGAACCCTCGACCACCGGGTTGACGATTTCGAGGTGCGACGGGTTGAACGCGAGCGACAGGTGCACCGGGCCGCCTTCCGTCGAGATATCCGACGAGAAGCCCTTGTGGTACTTGACGTCGCCGGCCGGCAGGTCGTCGACGTGCTTGCCCTCGAACTCCGCGAACAGGTCGGCCGGCATCTTGCCGAGCGTGTTGACGAGCACGTTCAGGCGGCCGCGGTGGGCCATGCCGATGACGATTTCCTGCACGCCCTTCGAGCCTGCGTGCTGGACCACTTCGTCCATCGACGCGATGAAGCTCTCGCCGCCTTCGAGCGAGAAGCGCTTCTGGCCGACGTACTTGGTGTGCAGGTAGCGCTCGAGGCCTTCGGAGGCCGTCAGGCGATTCAGGATGTGCTTCTTCTTCTCGGGCGAGAAGTTCGGCGTCGCGCGGGTCGACTCGAGGCGCTCCTGCCACCAGCGCTTCTGCTCCGGATCGCCGATGTACATGTACTCGGCGCCGATCGTGCCGCAATACGTGTCGCGCAGGCCCTTCACGATATCGCGCAGCGATGCCTGGTCGAAACCGAAATAGAGATTGCTGGCGCTGAAGGTCTGGTCGAGATCCGCTTCGGAGAAATCGTAGAACGCGGGTTCGAGCTCGGGGATCGCCGGGCGCTCGCGGCGCTTGAGCGGATCGAGGTTGGCCCATTGCGAGCCGAGGAAGCGATACGCGCTGATCAGGGACTGGACGTGCACCTGCTTGCGGGCGGTGGCGAGATTGCTGCCGCTTTCGCGCGGCACGAAGGCATTGGCCTTCGCGCGCTGGGCGAACGATTCGACGATCGGGTTATGCGCGACGTCGTTGGCGTTCGTGCCGTCGGTCGCGGGGACGTTCTGCAGCGCGTCGAAATACTCGCGCCAGTTATCCGGAACCGACGCCGGATTGTCCAGGTAGGCTTCGTATAGTTCTTCAACATACGAAGCATTGCCGCCGAACAAATACGAGTTCAGCTGGAACTGCTTCATTACATCTGACATTTTACGCTCACCTTTCTTCGAGCTTCTCGAGAAATAGCGGGTTGCACAAACCTTCCGCGACACGGCCTGACCGTTTAGCGGATTGCGAATCAAGTCTTGCTTGGAAGGACCTAAAACTTTCGTGCGCGCAGCATATCACAGAACCGCCCTCCCGGCGCACCTCGTCAGGGGTCCGAAAGCCCCGTGCGACGGGCTTTCGCGGCTTTCACAGGGATTCCCCGAAGGCCCGGCAACAATGTTTTTCACGGCCCTTTCGGAAACCGTGCGACGCACCCAAAAAAGCCGCCCGGAGGCGGCTTTTTGGTTCGGCGCCGACGCAGCGGCTGCGTTCAGTCGACCGCGGTCTCGCGGCTCGCGCGGCGACGCTCGTGCTCCTTCAGGTGGCGCTTGCGCAGGCGGATCGACTGCGGCGTCACTTCGACCAGTTCGTCGTCGTCGATGAACTCGACCGCGTATTCGAGCGACATCTGGATCGCCGGCACGAGGCGCACGGCCTCGTCGGTGCCCGATGCACGCACGTTGGTCAGCTGCTTGCCCTTGATCGGATTCACGACCAGGTCGTTGTCGCGGCTGTGGATCCCGATGATCATGCCCTCGTACAGCGCATCGCCCGGCTTCACGAACATGCGGCCGCGATCCTGCAGCTTCCACAGTGCGTAGGCCACCGCCGCGCCGTCATCCTGCGAGATCAGCACGCCGTTGCGGCGCTCGCCGACCGAGCCTTCCTTGACCGGTGCGTACGAATCGAAAATGTGGCTCATCAGGCCGGTGCCGCGCGTGAGCGTGAGGAACTCGCTCTGGAAGCCGATCAGGCCGCGCGCCGGGATGCGGTATTCGAGACGCGTGCGACCGCGCCCGTCGGATGCCATGTCGAGCATTTCGCCCTTGCGGCGACCCAGCTCCTCCATCACGCCGCCCTGGTTTTCGTCCTCGACGTCGACCGTCAGCAGTTCGTACGGCTCATGCTTCACGCCGTCGACTTCCTGCATCACGACGCGCGGACGCGACACCGCCAGCTCGTAGCCTTCGCGACGCATGTTCTCGACCAGGATCGTCAGGTGCAGCTCGCCGCGACCCGACACTTCGAACACCGTTTCGTCGCCCGTGTCGCGCACGCGCAGCGCGACGTTGTGGTTCAGCTCCTTCATCAGGCGATCGCGGATCTGGCGGCTCGTGACGAACTTGCCTTCACGGCCGGCGAGCGGCGACGAGTTGACGAGGAAGTTCATCGTCAGCGTCGGTTCGTCGACGGTGATCATCGGCATCGCTTCGGGGGTGTCCACCGCGCAGATCGTCGCGCCGATGCCCACATCCTCGATCCCGTTGATCAGCACGATGTCGCCCGCCTCGGCGGATTCGACCTGCACGCGCTCGAGACCCTTGAACGACAGCACCTGGTTGATCTTGCGGTTCAGCACGTCGCCGTCCGGGCCGAAGCGCATCACGACCGGCTGGCCCGGCTTGATGCGGCCGCGCGTGATGCGGCCGACGCCGATCCGGCCGACATAGGTCGAGTAGTCGAGCGAAGTGATCTGCAGCTGCAGCGGCGCTTCCGGATCGGCCGGCCGCACCGGCACGTGCTCGAGGATCGCCTCGAACAGCGGACGCATGTCGCCGTCGCGCGCCGACGCGTCGAGCGAGGCGTAGCCGTTCAGGCCCGATGCGTAGACGATCGGGAAGTCGAGCTGCTCTTCGGTGGCGCCGAGCTTGTCGAACAGATCGAAGGTCTGGTTGATCACCCAGTCGATGCGGGCGCCCGGACGGTCGATCTTGTTGATCACGACGATCGGCTTCAGGCCCAGCGCGAGTGCCTTCTTCGTGACGAAGCGGGTCTGCGGCATCGGGCCCTCGACCGCGTCGACCAGCAGCAGCACCGAGTCGACCATCGACAGCACGCGCTCCACTTCGCCGCCGAAGTCGGCGTGCCCCGGGGTGTCGACAATGTTGATGTGCGTACCTTCGTACTCGACCGCGCAGTTCTTCGCGAGAATCGTGATCCCGCGCTCTTTTTCGATGTCGTTCGAGTCCATCACCCGTTCCGCGATCTGCTGGTTCTCTCGGAAGGTGCCGGATTGACGCAGCAGTTGGTCGACGAGCGTTGTCTTGCCGTGGTCGACGTGGGCAATGATGGCGATATTGCGAAGGGCGCGGGTCATAGAAACCTGGAAATCGGAGCCTGAAGGTACAAACGCGCAAACGCGCACATGTCTATTCACACATGCGCGCGCCATGCAGCTGGGAAGCCTCAAATTATAGCACGCAGACAAGTCCGCACCGGACCTTTCGCTGCGACGCAACACCCACGCCCTTCCCGGACGGGTTCCACCACCGATAGCCCCACTCCGTGAATGGGCAATAACCGGCCGCCAGCGCGCCCACGCCCGTTGCATTAACATTTGTCGCGGCAACTAATCGTGCCTATACTGCTGCCTAGTCAACTATTGCAGCCTCAGAGAATTATGTCGGATCCGTCCACCTCTTCTTCCCCGTCGGACCTGTCGCTGTCTGCGTACCAGATCAACGAAAGCGTCGGTTACCTGATGTCGCGCGTGAAGTCGCTGATGACGAACATGGTCACGCAGCGCACGCAGACCGAGCTCGGCATCACCGGCACCCAGGCGAGCATGCTGTTCATGCTCGCGGTCGGCCGCTGCTCGACCGCCGCCGAACTCGCGCGCGAGTACGGCATCGACGCGAGCGCGATCACGCGCCTGCTCGACCGCGTCGAGAAACGCGGCCTGCTGTCGCGGGTGCGCAGCAGCGAGGATCGGCGCGTGGTCCGGCTGGAGCTGACCGACGAGGGGCGCGAGCTGGCCGCGCGCATGCCTGAAATCTTCCGCGGCGTGCTCGAACAACTGCTGGACGGCTTCACGCCGGAAGAAGTCGGCTTTCTGAAAAGCATGTTGCGGCGCATTCTCGGCAACGCCTGCGAGAACGCCGGCGGCATCACACCGCAATAATTGCCACATCAATAGTTTTAGACAGATAAATGTAAGGAAATCCTTGCAGTGTCCACTATCCCGTCCGAGTCAGGAAACACCGTGATGAAAAACCTTCCGTCGTCCGCGCACCTTCACGCCGGCCGCGCCGCGCTGGCCGCGGCGGCGGCCGCGTTCGCGCTCGCGGGTTGCGCGAACTACATCGGCATCAAGAGCGACAAGCAGATCGCGCCCGCGTCGCAGTTCGAGACCGCGCGCAGCCTGCCCGGCGAAGGGGGCCCGTGGCCCGCGCTCGACTGGGCCGGCCAGTTCGGCGATCCGCAGCTGCCGAAGCTGATCGACGAGGCGCTCGCCGGCAGCCCGTCGATCGCGCAGGCGCAGGCGCGCATCGCGAAGGCGGCGTCGTATATCGAGTCGTCGCGCGCGACGCTGCTGCCGAAGGCCGACGCGAAGTATTCGTGGACCCGCGAGCTGTATTCGGGCAACGGGCTGTTCCCGCCGCCGTACGGCGGCAGCTGGTACAGCGAGAACAACGCGCTCGCGAGCGCGTCGTGGGAGCTCGACCTGTGGGGCAAGAACCGCGCGCGGCTGGCGATGGCCGTGTCGCAGGAAAAAGCCGCCGAAGCGGACCTGCAGCAGGCGCGCGTGACGCTCGCGTCGTCGGTGGCGCGCACCTACAACCAGCTCGCGCAGCTGTACGCGCTGCGCGACATCGCGCAACGCGAGATCGGCAACCGCGAGACCGTGGGCAAGATCACCGACGGCCGGGTCGGCGCGGGGCTCGACACCAACGTCGAGCGGCAGACCGCACGCGGCAACGTCGCGACCAGCCAATCGACGCTGTCGGATCTCGACGGCCAGATCACGACGACGCGCTACCAGCTCGCGGCGCTGCTCGGCAAGGGCCCGGATCGCGGGCTGTCGATCGCCGAGCCGGTGCTGAACCCGAGCGGCGCGGTGGCGCTGCCGGACAACCTGCCGGCCGATCTGGTCGCGCGGCGGCCGGACCTGGTGGCCGCGCGCTGGCAGGTGGAGGCGGCGCTGCACAACGTGAAGGAAGCGAAGGCGGAGTTCTACCCCGACGTGAACCTCGCGGCGGGCTTCGGTTTCGATGCGTTCGGCTGGGGCAAATTCCTCAATTTCGCGAGCCGGCAGGCGCAGTTCGGCCCGGCGATCCACTTGCCGATCTTCGATGCGGGCGCGCTGCGCGCGCAGCTCAAGGGCCGCTATGCGGACTTCGATCTCGACGTGGCGAACTACGACCAGACGCTCGTGAACGCGCTGAACGAGGTGGCGACGCAGGTGTCGTCGATCCGCTCGATCGACCAGCAGATGGGCGATGCGCAGCGCGCGCTCGACGCGTCGACGAAGGCTTACGAGCTGGCGGTGATCCGCTACAAGGGCGGGCTGTCGCCGCAGCTGCAGGTATTGAACGCGGACAGCAACCGGCTCGCGGCCGAACAGACGGTGACGAACCTGAAGATGCGCCGGCGCGATCTGCAGATCGGCCTGATCCGCGCGCTCGGCGGCGGCTTCGACGCGACCGGCACGCGGCTCGCCGCGCCCGTGGTCGCGCGGCAGGCATCGAATGCGAACTGAGGCGGATTGAGCCGCCCGCCGCCCGAACCGATTCCAATTCATACACACACGTACTACTCGAGATAAGACGGAGAAACTCGCCATGAGCGACCCTCAACAAAACGCCACCAGCGCGCAGCCGCAATCCAACGGCAAGCGCAAGCGGATGATGACGCTGCTGATCCTGGTGGTCGTGATCGCCGCGATTGCCTACGGCCTCTACTACTTCCTCGTCGCGCGCTTCCACGAGTCGACCGACGATGCCTACGTGAACGGCAACGTCGTGCAGATCACGCCTCAGGTGACGGGCACCGTGATCGCGGTGAACGCGGACGACACGCAGACCGTGAAGGCCGGCGACCCGCTCGTGGTGCTCGACCCGGCGGACTCCCAGGTCGCGCTGCAGCAGGCCGAGGCGAATCTCGCGCAGACCGTGCGCCAGGTGCGCGGCCTGTATGTCAACGACGACCAGTACCGCGCGCAGGTCGCGCTGCGCCAGTCCGACCTGTCGCGCGCGCAGGACGACCTGCGCCGCCGCCTCGCGGTGGCGCAGACGGGCGCGGTGTCGCAGGAAGAGATCTCCCACGCGCGCGACGCGGTCAAGGGCGCGCAGGCCTCGCTCGACGCCGCGCAGCAGCAGCTCGCGTCGAATCGCGCACTGACCGCCAACACGACGATCGCCGATCACCCGAACGTCCTCGCCTCCGCCGCCAAGGTGCGCGACGCCTACCTGAACAATGCGCGCAACACGCTGCCCGCGCCGGTCACGGGCTACGTCGCGAAACGCTCGGTGCAGGTCGGCCAGCGCGTGTCGCCGGGTGCGCCGCTGATGTCGGTGGTGCCGCTCAACGCGGTGTGGGTCGATGCGAACTTCAAGGAAGTGCAGCTCAACCATATGCGGATCGGTCAGCCGGTCGAACTGACGGCCGACATCTACGGCTCGTCGGTCACGTATCACGGCAAGGTCGTCGGTTTCTCGGCAGGAACGGGCTCCGCGTTCTCGCTGCTGCCCGCGCAGAACGCGACCGGCAACTGGATCAAGGTCGTGCAGCGCCTGCCCGTGCGGATCGAACTCGATCCGCAGGAACTGGCGAAGCATCCGCTGCGGATCGGCCTGTCGATGCAGGTCGAGGTCTCCATCAAGGATGAAAGCGGCAATCAGCTCGGCAACGTGCAGAACACGATCTACCAGACCGATGTGTTCGCGAAGTACGGCGACGAGGCCGATGCCGAGATCGCCCGCATCATCCGCGCGAACGCCGGCAACGGCGCGCCGGCCGCGGCAAGCGCGCCGGCCAAGGTCACGGGCAACGTGTCGAAGCTGATGTAAGCGGCGCACGTTCCAAAGGACACCATGGCACAGCCACAAGCCTCCTACCCTCCGCTGCAAGGCGGACAGCTCGTGCTCGGCACGATCGCGGTGTCGCTCGCCGTTTTCATGAACGTGCTCGACACCTCGATCGCCAACGTCGCAATCCCGACCATCTCGGGCGACCTCGGCGTATCGTCCGACCAGGGGACCTGGGTCATCACCTCGTTCGCGGTCGCGAACGCGATCTCGGTCCCGTTGACGGGCTGGCTCACTGACCGCATCGGCCAGGTGCGCCTGTTCCTCGCCTCGATCATCCTGTTCGTGATCTCGTCGTGGCTGTGCGGTCTCGCGCCCACGCTGCCGTTCCTGCTCGCCTCGCGCGTGCTGCAGGGCGCGGTGGCGGGGCCGATGATCCCGCTGTCGCAGGCGCTGCTGCTGTCGAGCTACCCACGCGCGAAGGCGCCGATGGCGCTCGCGCTGTGGGCGATGACCACGCTGATCGCGCCGGTCGCCGGCCCGATCCTCGGCGGCTGGATCTCCGACAACTATTCGTGGCCGTGGATCTTCTACGTCAACATCCCGGTCGGCATCGCCGCCGCGGCAGTGACCTGGATGATCTATCGCAACCGCGAATCGACGGTCCGCAAGGCGCCGATCGACGGCGTCGGGCTCGCGCTGCTGGTGGTCTGGGTCGGTTCGCTGCAGATCATGCTCGACAAGGGCAAGGATCTCGACTGGTTCGCCTCGACGACGATCGTCGTGCTCGCGCTGACCGCGGTCATCGCGTTCGCCTTCTTCGTCGTATGGGAGCTGACCGCGGAGCATCCGGTCGTCGACCTGTCGCTGTTCCGGACGCGCAACTTCTCGGGCGGCACGATCGCGCTGTCGGTCGGCTACGGGCTGTATTTCGGCAATCTCGTGCTGCTGCCGCTGTGGCTGCAGACCCAGATCGGCTATACCGCGACCGACGCCGGCCTCGTGATGGCGCCCGTCGGGCTGTTCGCGATCCTGCTGTCGCCGCTCACAGGCAAGATCCTGCCGCGCACCGACCCGCGCTACATCGCGACCGCGTCGTTCCTGACCTTCGCGCTGTGCTTCTGGATGCGCTCGCGCTACACCACGGGCGTCGACGAATGGTCGCTGACGCTGCCCACGCTGGTGCAGGGAATCGCGATGGCGGGCTTCTTCATCCCGCTCGTCTCGATCACGCTGTCCGGCCTGCCCGGGCATCGGATCCCGGCCGCGTCGGGGCTGTCGAACTTCGTGCGGATCATGTTCGGCGGGATCGGTACGTCAGTGTTCCAGACCGCGTGGGATCATCGCAACAACTTCCACCATGCGCAGCTGGTCGAGCAGGCGAACGTCTACAACCCGACCTTCAACCAGGCCGTCACGCAGATGGGCAGCCTCGGCCTGACCGACCAGCAGGCCCACGGCCTCATCAACAATCTCGCGACCCAGCAGGCCGCGCAATTGGGGGTGAACGACCTGTTCTACATCTCGGCGGCGATCTTCGTGCTGCTGATCGGCCTCATCTGGATCACCAAGCCCGAACGCTCGGGCGGCGGCGATTCGAGCGCGGCGGCATCGGCCGCGCACTGAGCTGCGCGGGAAAATGACGAACGGCCCGTTGGTTTCATCGAACCAACGGGCCGTTTTCTCGCGCGGACGCCTTGCCGGCGCGCGCCCCGCGACGCATCAGGATGCCGGCCGCGGCGTCCCGCGCCCGGCCGGCGCATCAAGCGGCATCGCCGCCGCCGGCCAGCAGCCGCTTCGGGGCCAGCACGCCGCTGTTGATCACGCCCACGCCGAGCAGGCGCCCGCCCTCATCGTAGACGCGCACCGTTTCGCCGTCGGCGAACGTCTGCGCCATGCCGAGATCCTCGAGCCGGATGCGCTGCCCCTGCAACAGGCGCCGCGCGCCGTCAGCCGCGAGCGTCATGCTCGGAAACGTCGACAGCAGCGCATCGACGGGCCGCAGCCACGCATCGCGCTCGCCCTCCGCCGCATCGGACAACGCATCGAGCGTCACCGCGTGCTCGAGCGTCAGCGCGCCGACGCCCGTGCGCCGCAGCGCGACCAGGTGCGCGCCGCAACCGAGCATCTCGCCGATGTCCTCGGCAAGCGTGCGGACGTAGGTGCCCTTGCTGCAGGTCACGCGGAAGCTCACGTCAGGCAGCGCGCACGCGATCCGCTCCAGCGCGTGGATCGTGACCTGGCGGCCTTCGCGCTCGACCGTCTGTCCGGCGCGCGCGTATTCGTACAATGGCTTGCCGTCGCGCTTGAGCGCCGAGTACATCGGCGGCACCTGCACGATCTCGCCGCGGAAGCGCGCAAGCGCCGCGTCGACGGCCGCGACGTCGCAGCGCACCTCGCGCGTGTCGATCGCCTCGCCTTCGGCGTCGCCCGTGGTCGTGCGGATGCCGAGACGCATCGTCGCCTCGTAGGTCTTGTCGGCCTCGAGCAGATCCTGGGAAAACTTGGTGGCCTCGCCGAAGCACAGCGGCAGCAGGCCGGACGCCAGCGGATCGAGCGTGCCGGTATGGCCGGCCTTCTTGGCGAGATAGAGGCGCTTCGCGCGGATCAGCGCATCATTGCTGGACAGCCCGATGGGCTTGTCGAGCAACAGCACGCCGTCGAGCATGCGGCGCGGCACGCGCGGACGTTGTGGTGCAGTCGTCATGGTCATGCGGCGCTCGTTCAGTCGTCCTTCGCCCGCGTCGCATTCGCCTCGTCGATCAGGCGCGACATCTCGTGCGCCTTCTCGGTCGTCTTGTCGTAATGGAAGTGCAGCGTCGGCACGGTATGGATGTGCAGGCGCTTGAACAGCAGGTTGTGCAAGTGGCCCGCGGCGTGGTTCAACGCCTCCTGGGTCGCGGCGGGATCGCCGGTCAGCACCGTGAAATAGACCTTCGCATGCGCGTAATCCGGCGTCAGCTCGACGCTCTGGATCGTCACGATGCCGATCCGCGGGTCCTTGACCTCGCGCATGATGAGTTCGGACAGGTCGCGCTGGATCTGGTCCGCGATCTGCACGTTGCGATTGGGAGAAGTACGTTTCTTCGACATGATCAATCCGACATTCCGTTCTGCGGGCAGCGGGCCGGCGACGCTCGATGCGCCGCCGCCATGAAAAATGGGCGGGACAGGCCCAAGCCTGCCCCGCCCATGAGCCTGCGCGCCGTGATTACAAGGTACGCGCGACTTCCGTGACCTCGAAGACTTCGAATTGATCGCCTTCAACGATGTCGTTGAAATTCTTGATCGACATACCGCATTCGAAGCCCTGCTTCACTTCCTTCACATCGTCCTTGAAGCGCTTGAGCGAATCGAGCTCGCCCGTGAAGATGACGACGTTGTTGCGCAGCACGCGCACCGACGACGAGCGCTTGACCAGGCCGTCCGTGACCATACAGCCGGCCACCGCGCCGATCTTCGGCACCTTGAACACCTGGCGCACCTCGACCATGCCCGTGACCGTCTCGCGCTTTTCCGGCGCCAGCATGCCCGACATCGCCGCCTTCACCTCATCCACGGCGTCGTAGATGATGTTGTAGTAGCGGATGTCGATGCCGTTCGACTCGGCGAGACGCCGCGCCTGTGCATCGGCGCGCGTGTTGAAGCCGATGATGACCGCCTTCGATGCCGTCGCGAGGTTGACGTCGCTTTCGCTGATGCCACCGACCGCGCTGTGGACGATCTGCACGCGCACTTCGCTCGTCGACAGCTTGACGAGCGACTGCACGAGCGCTTCCTGCGAGCCCTGCACGTCAGCCTTGATGATGAGGGGCAGGTTCTGCACCTCGCCCTCGCCCATCTGCTCGAGCATGCTTTCGAGCTTCGCGGCCTGCTGCTTCGCGAGCTTGACGTCGCGGAACTTGCCCTGGCGGAACAGCGCGATTTCGCGCGCCTTGCGCTCGTCCGGCAGCACGATGACTTCCTCGCCTGCGCCCGGCACTTCCGACAGACCCTGGATCTCGACCGGAATCGACGGGCCGGCTTCCTTGGTCGGCTTGCCGTTCTCATCGAGCATCGCACGGACCCGGCCGTAAGCGGTGCCCGCAAGCACGACGTCGCCGCGGTTCAGCGTACCGGACTGCACGAGGATCGTCGCGACCGGCCCCTTGCCCTTGTCGAGCTTGGCTTCGATCACGATGCCCTTCGCCGGCGCCTCGACCGGCGCCTTCAGTTCGAGCACTTCGGCCTGCAGCAACACGTTCTCGAGCAGGTCGTCGATACCCGTGCCCGCCTTGGCGGACACCGGCACGAACGGCGAATCGCCACCGTATTCTTCCGGCACGACGCCTTCCGCGACCAGTTCCTGCTTCACGCGGTCCGGATTCGCTTCCGGCTTGTCGATCTTGTTGATCGCCACGACGATCGGCACGCCACCCGCCTTTGCGTGGGCAATGGCTTCCTTCGTCTGCGGCATCACGCCGTCGTCGGCCGCGACCACCAGGACCACGATGTCGGTTGCCTTCGCACCGCGGGCACGCATGGCCGTGAAGGCCTCGTGACCCGGCGTGTCGAGGAACGTGACGACGCCGCGCGGCGTCTCGACGTGGTAAGCGCCGATGTGCTGCGTGATCCCGCCCGCTTCACCGGCCGCCACCTTCGCGCGACGGATGTAGTCGAGCAGCGAGGTCTTGCCGTGGTCGACGTGGCCCATGACCGTGACGACCGGCGGACGCGGCAGTTGCTCCGCGTCGCTGCCCGTTTCGCCTTCGACCAGCAGCGCTTCCGGATCGTCCAGCTTCGCCGCGACCGCCCGGTGCCCCAGTTCCTCGACGATGATCATCGCCGTTTCCTGGTCCAGCACCTGGTTGATCGTGACCATCTGGCCGAGCTTCATCATGATCTTGATGACTTCCGACGCCTTCACCGACATCTTGTGCGCCAGGTCGGCGACCGAGATGGTTTCCGGCACGTGCACTTCACGCACGATCGGCTCGGTCGGCGCCTGGAACGACGACCCGTTGTCCTGGTGCTTGCCGCGCCCCTTCGGGCCGCCGCGCCAGCCGCGGTCGACGCCGCCGCTCGAATCGCCGCGCGTCTTGATGCCGCGGCGCTTCGCCGCGTCGTCCTGCCAGCCGCCCTTGCCACCCGGCTTCTTGCGGTCGCCCGCGGGCGCCGTGGTGGTGGTCGCCGGCGCGGCCGCGCCGGCCGGCTTCTTCGCAGCAGCCGGACGCGCCGTCTCGCCAGCCGGCTTGGCCGGCTTGTGCAGCGTGCCCTTGGCCTCGGCGGCCTTCGGCGGCTCGGCCGGCTTCGGCGGCTCGGGCGCCTTCACCTGGGCCTTGCGCGGCGTATTCATCATCTCGCGAATCGCGCGCGCTTCCGCCTCGGCGGCCTCGCGACGCTTGCGAATTTCTTCTTGTTCGGCGCGTGCCTTGTCCGCCGCCTCGCGGGCTGCGTCTTCGGCCTTCTTCGCCGCTTCGCGCTGCGCCGCGCGATCCGCGGCGGCGCGCTCGTCTTCCTGCGTCTGCACTTGTGCTTCCTTCGCCTGCTCTTCTTCCTTGGCGGCAGCAACCTGCTGCGCCACCTGCGCCACCTGAGCGGCTTCCGCAGCACGCTTCGCGGCTGCGTCTTCCTCGGCGCGGCGACGCTCGGCCTCGGCCGCCTCTTCCTTGGCCCGACGCTCGGCTTCCTCGCGTTCCAGGCGTTCCTGGCGCTCGCGCAGTTCCTGCGCCTGCTTCTCGAGCAGTTCCGCCTCGCGACGCGCCTCTTCTTCGCGACGCTTCAGATCCGCATCGGTTTCCGCATCCTGAGCCTGCTGATCGTGCTCGGCACCGGTCTCGCTCACGTCGTCACGCTTGACGAACGTGCGCTTCTTGCGCACCTCGACCTGAATGGTGCGAGCCTTGCCCGTCGCGTCGGCCTGCTTGATCTCCGACGTATGCCGGCGGGTCAGCGTGATCTTGCGCTTGTCGCCATCGGTCGCGCCGTGCGATTTACGCAAATGATCGAGCAGACGCGCCTTGTCCGTCTCGGACAGCGCATCGTCTTCACTCGCTTTCTGGACGCCCGCTGCCTGCAGCTGTTCGAGCAGCACACCAGCAGGCATTTTCAGTTCCGCGGCAAATTGGGCTACGTTGTTACTCGCCATTCATTCCTCTTAGTGCAAGGACCGATTCCTTGCGGTTAGCATCGGGTCAGGCCTTCCGGCCGCCAGCAAATCAATGCGCCATGTTCATATCTCACTGAAACCAGTGTTCGCGCGCCTTCATGATCAGCGCCTTTGCAGCTTCTTCTTCCATCCCGGTCATCTCGACCAGTTCGTCGACAGCCAGCTCGGCGAGATCGTCACGCGTCTGCACGCCCTGCTCGGCCAGCTTCGTGAGCAGTTCCGGCGTGAGGCCATCGAGACTTTTCAGATCGAGCGCGGCGTTTTCGACTTTCTCTTCGTTTGCGATCGCCATCGTCAGCAGCGCATCGCGCGCGCGGTTGCGCAGCTCGTGGACGGTGTCTTCGTCGAAAGCCTCGATTTCGAGCATTTCGTTCAACGGCACGTAGGCGATCTCTTCGAGGCTCGTGAAGCCTTCGTCGATCAGGATGTCCGCGACTTCCTCGTCGACGTCGAGGCGCGCCATGAACAGGCCGCGCAGCGTGTCGCGCTCCTCGTTCTGCTTCAGCGCGGATTCGTCCGGCGTCATGATGTTGATCTGCCAGCCGGTCAGTTCGCTCGCGAGGCGCACGTTCTGACCGCTGCGGCCGATCGCGATGGCCTGTTCGTTTTCGTCGACGACGACATCCATCGAGTGCTTTTCTTCATCGACGACGATCGACTGGACCGCTGCCGGCGCGAGCGCGCCGATCACGAACTGGGCAGGATCCTCCGACCATAGCACGATGTCGATGTTTTCGCCACCAAGCTCATTGCGCACGGCCTGCACACGCGAACCGCGGATGCCGACGCAGGTGCCGATCGGATCGATGCGCTTGTCGTAGGCGACCACGCCGATCTTCGCGCGCACGCCCGAATCACGCGCGGCCGCCTTGATCTCCAGCAGCCCCTGCTCGATCTCGGGCACTTCCATCTCGAACAGCTTCATCAGGAATTCGGGCGCGGTGCGCGACAGCTCGATCTGCGGACCGCGTGCGGTGCGATCGACCTTCGCGATATAGGCGCGCACGCGATCGCCGACCCGCAGGTTTTCCTTCGGAATCAGCTGGTCGCGGCGCAGCAGCGCCTCGACGCGGCCCGATTCGACGATGAAATTGCCCTTGTCGAGCCGCTTGACCGTGCCGGTCATGATCTTCTCGCCGCGCTCGAGGTAGTCGTTCAGGATCTGCTCGCGCTCCGCGTCGCGCACCTTCTGCAGGATCACCTGCTTGGCGGCCTGCGCGCCGATCCGGCCGAATTCGATCGAGGGCACCGGTTGCTCGATGTACTCGCCGACTTCGACGTCGGGGTGGTCTTCACGCGCCTCGAACAGCAGGATCTCGCGGTCCGGCTCTTGCAGGCCGGCCTCATCGGGTACGACGAGCCAACGCCGGAAGGTTTCGTGTTCGCCGCTCTCACGATCGATCTGGACGCGGATTTCGGCGCCTTCGTCGAACAGCTTCTTGGATGCGGATGCGAGCGCCGCCTCGAGGGCGCCCAGCACCACATCCTTGTCGACGTTCTTCTCGCGCGCCAGCGCATCCACCAGCATCAACACTTCGCGACTCATTGTTTGCGGCTCCTAAAATCAACGTGCGGAATCAGGCGGGCTTTGTCGATATCGGCCAGCGTGAAATCCAGCATGGCCGCCTCGCCCTTCTTCCTCTCAAATTCCAAACCGATCGTTTCGCCATTCGGCGCATGCAGGATGCCCCGGTAGGTCTTGCGGCCATCCAGCGGTTTCTTCAGGGTGATGACGATTTCGCTGCCCGCGAATCGTTCGAAATCAGTCAGCTTCTTCAACGGGCGGTCGAGTCCCGGGGACGAGACTTCGAGCCGTTCGTAATCGATGTTTTCGACCGTCAATACGTGCTGGAGCTGACGCGTGACCTTCTCGCAATCCTCGATCGCGATGCCGGCGGGCTGATCGATGTAGACGCACAGCATGCCGCGCCCGGTGCGCTCGAGATCGACCAGCTCGTAACCGAGCCCGGTGACCGTGGTTTCTATCAGTTCCGTCAGTTGCACAGTGTCCTCTCAGGTGTTCGCGCCCGCCGTTCGCGATTCACCCGCAGACGCGCGCCTTAGCTGGCGCGGAAGCGCTACCCGAGATGCCTAACCGTTTCAGCAAAAAAAAATGGGCGGAACGCCCATCTTCTTACCGTTGGTCGCACCTGAGCCGCACATCAAAAAACCCGCACGCCCAGCGACTTCGCGATTATAGCGTTTTTTGGCCCGAACGCAAAGCGGGAGCCCGCAAAACCCGCCTTGCGCGGCGATTTTGCGGGCCGTGGACGGGCTTTCGGCAACACCGGAACCCGCAACGGGTTCAGCGCCCGCGCGAGCGGTTGCGCGGCTGCTGCGCGCGCTGACCGCCGCGCCCGCCGCCCGCCGCATTGCCCTCGGCGCGGTTGCCGTTGCCGTTTGCGTTGCGGCCGCCGCCCTTGCCGGCAGCGCCGCGCTTGTTGCCGTTCGCACCGCCGTACGACATGCGATTGCCGTCGACGTCGCGGCCGCCCGCGCGGTTGCCGTTAGCGTTGCCGCCACCGTTGCCGTTGCCCGCCCGGTTGCCGAAGCCGCCGCCGTTGCCGCCACCATTACCCGAACGGTTGCCGTAGCCGCCGCTGCCGCCATTGCCCGGGCGATTGCCGTAGCCGGCGCCGCTCGGCAGGCCGCCATAGCTGGCGCCCACGCCGAACGCGCTGCCCGCCGCGCCACGCCGGCCGCCGCCGCGTCGCGGCTGGTCGAGCTGGCCATGCGTCGTCAGCACCGGCTCGCGGTTGAGGAAGCCCATCGAGGTTTGCATCGGGTCCGGCTGACGACGCTCGGCCTGATCGGCGCCACCGCCCCGCTTCGCCTTGTCCTCGCTCGGCGCCTTCAGGCCGACCGAGGCCATCAGACGACGGACTTCCGCCTCCTCCAGCTCCTCCCAGCGGCCGCGCTTCAGCCCGCGCGGCAACCCGATCGGACCGTGGCGCGTACGAATCAGGCGGCTCACCATCAGCCCGGCCGCCTCGAACATGCGTCGCACCTCGCGGTTGCGCCCTTCCGCCAGCGCCACGTGGTACCAGTGATTGGTGCCCTCGCCGCCGCCGTCACGGATGCGCAGGAAGTTCGCAGGACCGTCCTCCAGCTCGACGCCGTGCAGCAGCTTCTGGCGCATTCCTTCCGACAACTCGCCGACCACCCGCACCGCATACTCGCGCTCGACGCTGTAACGCGGGTGCATGAAGCGGTTCGCGAGATCGCCGGAGGTCGTCAGCATGAGCAGACCTTCGGTGTTGAAGTCGAGCCGGCCGACCGCCAGCCATTTCGCCGTCTTCATCGGCGGCAGGCGGTCGAACACCGACGCGCGCCCTTCCGGATCGGCGTGGCTCACGATCTCGCCCGTCGGCTTGTGATAGATCAGCACGCGCGGCGGCTTGTTCGGCAGCTTGCGCCTGACCGGCTTGCCGTTGATCCGCACCTGGTCGGTCGGCATGATGCGCTGGCCGATGTGAGCCGGCTCGCCGTTCACCGACACCCGGCCGGCCACGATCAGCTCTTCCATCTCGCGGCGCGAACCCATGCCGGCCTCCGCCAGCACCTTGTGCAGCTTCGGCGCGTCATCGTCCGGCGCCAGCACACGCTTGCTGGCCTGACGACCGCGGCGCAGCATCGGCGCGTGCGCGCCGCCTTCCGCCTCGTTGTCGGCATCGAATGCCGGCGACGTCACGTAGGCGAACACATCGTCCTGGCCGGCCTCGCCCGCGGCGCCCTCGGCAGCCGCGGCGGCGCCCCGCTTGCCCTTGGGAGCAGCCTGCCCCTGGCGCGCAGCCCCTTCTCGCTTGCCGGCCGCCGGCTTGCGCGGCGCCTTGGCCGCGCCTTCCTTGCGCGGCGCCCGTGCGGGCGGCTGCGCCTCGTCGCCGGCTTCCGGCGCGTCGACCGCGCCTTCCGCGCCGTCGCCGGTCTTCGATTTGGCCGCCGCCCGGCGGCGTGCGATCAGGCTGCGCGGACCGCGCCGCAGGCCGCGGCGCGGGCGTTGCTCGTCGCCGCCGGCGTCCTGAGCCTGCTGCTCGGGCGCTCCGTCGGCCCGCGCCGCCTGAACGGCATGCGCGGATTCAGACGCATCAGTGTCGTGGGTATCTGTCAAAACAACCTCAAAGTGTCAGGTCTCGCGCCCGTCGCGGGCGCGGCATGGGTTCGCCGCCTCAGGCGCGGCGCTGCGCGGGTTCTGCTTCGTCCGGCGGCTCGCTCGCGGGGGTCGCTTCGCTTGCGCTGCGCACAGCATCGGCGAGACTGTCGGGGGTATCCTCCAACGTCTCCGGCTGCGCCCGGTCCGGACCGGCGTCATGCGGGATGCCACCGATCGCGCCGCGGTCTTCCTCCGCCGCCTGTCCGGACGCCGCTTCGGCGACATCCGGTGCGCGGTTTGCTGCTTCCGGCGCCTGCCGGTCTGGATCGACCGGGACGCCGGGGTGTTCTTCCTCGCTCGCATCGGCGACGGCTTCCGACATCGCCTCCGATCCGGCCGGCGCCTCCGCGTCGGGCCCGCCTTCCGGCAATCCGCTTGCGGCGCTCGGCACGTCGGCCGCCGGTTCGCCGTCCGGCGCGGGCTCGACCGCATCGGCCTGCGCTCCATCCGCGAAATCGATCGACTGCTGCGCGAGCAAGCTGGCCTCGAGATGCGCCGCGGGCTCCTCGAGCGCAGGCAGTTCGTCCAGCGCCTTCAGCCCGAGATCGTCGAGAAACTGCTTGGTGGTCGCGTACAGCGCCGGGCGCCCCGGTACGTCGCGATGACCGATCACCTCGATCCAGCCGCGATCCTCGAGTTGCTTCACGACCTGCGTATTCACGGTCACGCCGCGAATTTCCTCGATATCGCCGCGCGTCACCGGCTGCCGGTACGCGATGATCGCAAGCGTCTCCAGCACCGCGCGCGAATACTTCGGCGGTTTTTCAGGATGCAGGCGGTCGAGATACGTGCGCATCGCGGGCTTGCTCTGAAAGCGCCACCCCGATGCGAGGCCGACAAGCTCGACGCCCCGCCCGGACCATTCCTGTTTTAGATCTTCGATCAATGTTCGGACTGTATCGGCCGACACGCTGTCGGCAAAGAGCTTGCGCAGATCGCCGAGCTTCAGCGGCTCCTGTGCGCAGATCAAAGCAGTCTCGAGGACGATCTTCGCCTCTTGGGTATTCATGCAGCTAGGCCAGACCCTGTGGTCAAACGAACCGGATCAATAAAAACAGACGAATAGGAACAGAAGACGCGCTCGCCCGATTCTGATCGGTCATATTGATGGGAGCACGAACCGGGGGTGGCGAAACGACGACCTTCAAGCCTGACCCAAACCGGACGGAACAGCGCGAAGCCATGATGGAATCGCGTGACTGAACGCCATCTTACGCAAAATCGCGCAGTGCGTAAAGATCATGTGCATAGGTCAAAAGACAGGCCGGAACGTCGGCGCGGCGGGCGGGCCGCGCCCGGCCGCCGCCCGCGCCCCGCGCGATGCCGCATCAGTCGAGCTCCTCCGAACGCGGCGGCATGTCCTTCACCAGCCCCCAGATCGCCTCGGCCGCGGGCGACAACGAGCGGTCGCGCCGCCGCACCAGCTCGACCGTGCGCTCCGCGCGCGGCGTGAGCGGCCGCGCGACGAGCGACGAACCGGCCGGCAGCGGCAGCGAAAGCCACGGCAGCACGCTGACGCCGACCCCCGCCTCGACCAGTCCGAACACCGTCGCGGAATGCCCCAATTCCTGTACCACCGGCGCGGCCACCCGGTGGGCCGCGAGCGCCGCGTCGATCAGCGGCCGGCTTCCGGATGCGTAATCGAGCAGCACCAGCCGCTCTCCGTCGAGCGCGGTCCAGGGCACGCTGTCGCGGGCCGCGAGCGGATGGTCGGCGCGCGCGACCAGGCAAAACGAATCGGTCATCAACGGCTCGCACACCACCTCGCCGACGGCGAGCGGCCCGATCACCACGCCGAAATCCACCTCCCCCGACTTCACTTTGTGGAGCACGTCGCTCTGCACATCATCACGCAACCCGAGCGTGACGAACGGAAACTGCCGCTCGCATGCGGCCACGACCCGCGGCATCAGGCGGCACGCGATCGTCGGGCTCGCGGCGACGATCACCCGGCCACGACGCTGCTCGCCGATCTCCCGGATCTCCCGCAGCGCGTCGTCGAGATCCACGAGCAGGCGCGACACGCTCGCGATCAGATTCGAGCCGACGTCGGTCAACTGCACGTCGCGCGTCGTCCGGTCGATCAGCTTGAGCCCGATCTCTCCCTCGAGTTCGCGCACGCAGCGGCTGACCGCGGACTGGGTCAGACCGATCTCGTCCCCCGCCCGGCTGAAGCTCCTGAGCCGCGCCACGGCGATGAACACCCGCAACTGCCGAAGGGTGATATTCATTGGCTAACCTCATCAATCCGATTCATCCATGCGCAATTCTATTGCGTCCCGCCGCCATCCTGCACGCATGTCTCGCTGCGGTGCAGCAGGTCCCGCCACGCACGCAGCTCGGGCCCTATTGCACAAGATTGGTGATTCTCCTTATTTGCGCGATGGTCATTTTGGCGTCTTATACGCCCCTAGCTGACATAGCAGTCGGCCCGCTGCCAAGCGGCTTTTGAGGTAGTGGTCACAGACGTGGCACGCTTCGTGCATTAGCTGGCGTACAGGGTCGCGGGCATCGTGCGGCAATCGCTGCGCGACGCGCTCGGCACCCCCACCCGGCACCCGCCATCCCGGGTGCTTGAAGAGTGCGCGGCGCAGGGCAGCGCACCGGAGTTAGCTTCGCTGAGGTGAGGACATGATGCTGTTCGACGATTTGAGAGATAACGAATGGGCGCTGGTCGAGGGACTGTTCTGCTCGGAGCCTGCACGCAATGAGCGTCGTGGCCGTCCGCGCGTGGAAGCACGCTCGGTGGTGAACGCCGTTCTGTGGGTGCTGTCGACGGGCGAAGGCTGGTCGAAGCTGCCCGGCCGCTATCCGTCGCCGCCGACCTGCCGTCGACGCTTCGACGAATGGCAGGCCGACGGCACGCTCGCCGAGGTCGTCAAGCGCCTCGGAACGGGCGGGCGACAGATCTCGCTGCGCGGGCGCATCGGCGCAAGCGCGGTCAAGCCACCCGCGCCGCCGAGCCGCGACCGGCTGCGCGGCGCGTTCTGGACCAATCCGGAATCCTGGCGCGCCCCCGTCAAGATGGCCTGACTCCCGACTGGGCGGCATCACAGCCGCCCAGTTTCATTTCCGGGCCGTACACGCCTCGCCCGTCGCCGGGCGATACATCTCTTTACCATTGCTTACAGCGCCGGACCGTGCGCGCATCTACCTTAACCGGTATATGCAGACAGGCTGCGTCGATGGTCTGAAGGGAGCCCGGCGATGAAATCCATGTCATGGCGCGTGCTATGCGGCATTGTCGTGTTCGCTGCGCTTGCGTCATCCGTCCAGGGCGAACCGCATCGCTCGAAGCCGACCCACCCCGCGCACGAAGCCTCCGCCCAGGCGCCTGGCGCCCAATCGGCTCCGGGCAAGACCGGCGTACCGCGCGGCGACTTGCGCGGCGACATCGCCAGCAACGCACGCACGCACGGCGACCCGCCCCGCGCACCCAGCGGGAATCGCCCACCCAAGCCCTGAGATTTGCTGAAAATCGGAGCGCGCCCGGGAACTGCCAGGCGCGTGCCAGGTCACATCCTTGCCATGAGCACAGCGTGGCAGCAGCAATGTACCCGGTACCGCCCGTATCCTTGCGATACGGGCTTTTTTTGCGCGCGCGTGATACGCGCCCGAACCTAGAGGCGGCTCTCGAGAATCGAGACCGCGCTTGCGTCGCTCAGTACATAGTCGTTCATCCGGCGATCCACCCAATCCGATCCTTTCTCATCCCGCTCCAAGCGGGCGAACTCCGCACGGCCGTTATCCGTGAGTACCGCGATATCGACCGGCGCGTGAAAACCAGGCGCAGGCGCGACGGTTTTCTGCCGGACCGTATCCATCAGTCCCAGCGTGCGCAGATATTCAAACACACCCGGGCGCCGTGCCCATGGCACCTGACGGTACTGCACTCGCCGGAGCGCGTCGAGCACCGCTTCGTTGGAATACGTGGCCATCTCGATTCTTTCTTAAAGTGCAGCGACCTAGCGGCGCAGCCTCGCCAGCCAGGATTTCCGCCCGCCGACGCCGCACCGCAGCTAAAAAGGGGTCCTTATAATCCCCTCTGCTCACCCTTCATCCGTCTCTCAGCCCAGGCCGCGCCTTGCACAACAAGGGACAGATCACGGATTGTCTCTAAAAAGATACCTTACCCCAATCAAATTGATTCTGTTCAATTCATTTACGCTTCTCTTCGTTGCATGCGTGCTGTGGCGCAAACATCGCACGGCAATCGCCGCCGCAAGCCTCATGCTGCTCTGGCTGCTCGCGTCGGGATGGCTCACCACGCCCCTGCTCGAATGGACGGAAGCCGGCGTACGCCCGGTCGAGCAGCCCATCATGACAGGCGATACCGCCCTGATCCTAATCGGCGGCGGCACCCGGCGGCATCACGGCATCGCCACGACGCCACCGGACGGGCTCGCCCGCATCGTCAGGATCGCCGAGCTGTACGCGTCCTGCAAAAAGCGCGCGAATCGCTGCACGGTGATTCTGTCCGGCGGCGATCCACAGCATCATGGTGCCACCGAAGCCGCCACCTATGCGCGCGATCTGCTCGCGCGCGGTGTCGATCCGGCCGACGTACTGCTCGAGGACCAAAGCCGCACCACCTACGAAAACGCCAAGTTCACGACTTCTATACTACGCTCCCGGCATGACGATGCCGTGGTTCTCGTCACATCGGCCTATCAGATGCGTCGCGCGCTGCTCGACTTCGCGCATTTCGGCATCACGCCCCAACCGGTCTACGCCAACCGCCGCGTCGCGCGGACAGGCTGGCTGCCGCGCCCGGGCAACTTGGTCGATGCCGAACTCGCGCTGCACGAACTGCTCGGCATCGCGCAATTTCATCTCTACCGCACGCTCGGCTGGTTCTGAATGCATCCCCCCTTGCCCATCGTCCGCACTCCCAAGCTTTGACGACGCGCAACCAACCGCGCACATGGCGCCGCAATGAATGCTCGCGCACTGTTGCGCCCGTTCAACGCAGACGCCCGGGCACCGCCAATCGAATGCATTGATCCGTCACTTTTGCTAAACTCGGCTCACTCGATTGCAGTCGCCAGACAAATCGGCAACACTCGGGTCCATCACCACTTAGCGGAGGTAGAGCAATGAAGAAAATGTCCCTGGCTATCCTGGTTTCGATGTCGGCTCTGGCTGGCGCGGCCTATGCTCAAGAAAGCACGACGATCACGACGATCACCGATCCCGCCAAGATCGCCGAAATCGAGCAACGCGCACAGGCCATCCAACAGCAGCAGGAAGCCGAGCGCGCTGCTGCCGAAGCCAAGCCGATGCACGAGCATCACATGAAGAAGGGGCACAAGCCCGCCAAGAAGACCAAGGCGAAGGCCGACGCAGCCAGCCAGTAAGCCGCTTCGCTCACCGGCGAAAAAGCCGAATCCGGGTCGCCGGGTTCGGCTTTTTCGTTGATGGGGCGGCTTCGCCGCGCAGTGTGCTAAAGTCGCGCACCCAACTTTTCCAACCCGTGCGCACCCCGGTGCGGAGGACAGAATGAGCAACATCCAACTCGATATCGAATGGACCGAGGCCGCAACGCGCAAGATCAAGCAAGTGATGCCGCGCGCCTCCGAAGACGCATTCCTCGCGCTGCCGCCGATCGAATGCCTGCCGATGGAGGGCGACGTCCTGTTCCTCGGCCCGCAGGGCAAGCAGCAACCGTTCATCGTCGCGGAACGGCAGTATCACCACGACGGCGACGCCGACTGGACCATCATCCTGATCCTCGACGTCCCCGACACCTCGCACTGACCTCGCGCGCCGCGGACGCTTGCGCCTCCGCGGCACCCACCCGCATCAGGCGAGCTTCGTGGTCACATGAATATCCGCATGCTCGATCCAGTCCTCGGCGGCCTGCTTGTAGGCCTGGATATGCGCCGACGTCCGATGGGCAGTCAGCGCGGACTCGCTTTCCCATCGTTCGATAAACACGAAACGACGCGGATCGCCGAGGTCGCGGTGCAGGTCGTACTGCAGCGCACCCGGCTCCTGCCGGGTCGGCTCGACGATGCCTTCCAGCTGCGCCTGCAGCCGCGCTTCCGCGCCCGACTTCGCGACAATCAACGCCACCACGACAACCTCGGCCATATCTGACTCCTGCCTCAAGAATGGAGCCCCCAGCATACGCGAATCCGCCGGCACCGGTATTGAGGCACGCCGCCTCGGACAACCGACGTAAAGCAACCGACAAAAAAATAGCCCGCGCTTCACGGGAAGCGCGGGCGAAACCGTCGCCCTACGAGGATAGGCGACGGGGCCACCGAGGTCCGCCAAGGCGCGGACCATCATCGGTGTGGGCAGCCGGCACACGGCGGCGCCCGAATCTGGATACCGGTCTCGATACGCCCCCGGGACACGGCCCCGAGGTATCGTCCGGCTCCCCCCTGATAACTCTTGACATGAAGTATTAGCAGTTTCCATGCCAATCAAAAATCAATCATAAGCATTTGATTTTTATAGATTATTCTTCTTTCAAAAACACTGCCCCATGCCCCCGGCCGATCCGTAACGCGCAGACGTTACGTAACACCGCCGGACAGGGTACGTACGACCTGCGCCCATATTCGACTGGGCGCGCGCCACACGACAGGCAATAAAAAAGCCCGCCGGATGGCGGGCTTGGCGCAGTCCGGCCGCGATGTTCGCGGCTCGACGCGTCGTGCGATGTTCAACGCATCTGATTCACGAGCAGCGACATGATCTGGCGAGCAGGCGGCGAGGTATCGACCGCGCCCTTGTCGTCGACGATCGCAATCCGGGTCTGGTCCTGGGTCAGCGCCTTCACGTTGATCTGGTATTGCTGCGCCTTCTTTTCCTTCTTGCCGTGGAACAGCTGGCTCCAGAAGCCCTGCTCCTCCGCGCTCAGATCCTTGGGATCAACGTAGCGAACGTAGTACAGCCCCTTGGTGCGATCGCGGTCATCGACCGTGAAGTTGGCGCGATCGAGCGCGAGGCCCACGCGCAGCCACGAACGATCATACGGCTCGCTGAGCGTGAGCTCGGGCGGCGCATCCGGCACCACGCCCGCCGAATCGTTCGGCCCCTGCGCCGACGACGCCGACGAACGCGCGACATTCTGCGCAGCAATCGCCGCCGCCGCATCCTTGCCCTTCCCGCCCGACGCCGCCTTCGCACCGCTGGCCGGCAGCTGGTCATCGCCCGCGATCGGCGTACCGCCCGCCTGCACGCGCGCGTCGTTCTGCGCAAGCACTGCCATCAGGCGCTTCAGGTACTCGGTCTCGAGGCCCGGATCGTTCGGCTTCGGCTCCCACTTGCTCGAATCGTTGTTCGGACCGACCAGCGCCTCGCGCATCCCCTTCTGACTCACGAACACGTAGGTGCCGCCGTTCGGCGCGGTATCGAGGCGCGTCCGGTACTTGTTGCGCTCGGCGGTGACGTAGGAATTGCCCATCGCCTTCGAAATCACGCCGCGGATCAGGCCGTCGTTGACCTGCGGATGGGTTTCGTTCCAGTCGGTCTCCATCACGCCGCGATCACGCTGGTCGACCACCAGCAGAAAACCCTGCTCCTGCCAGAAACGGCGCACCTGCGGCCAGATCTGCGCGGGGGTCTTGTTGTCGATCACGAGCCAGCTCTCGGTGCCCTCGCGCTGGATGTGCATGCCCGTAACGGCGGGCGCCACGGTATCGCTCGGTGGCGCCTCCTGGCGCACCTGCTGCAGCGTGGAGAGGGATGTCGCGCCGCCCAGCGGCGGCAGCGAACGCTGATCGGCCGTCTCGTCGAGCATGTTGGGCGGAACCGCAAGCGACACCTCCTTCGAACGGGAATCGCTCTTGTAGTCGACTTTCGTAGGCGACGGCGAACTGCACCCGGCCAGGAACGCGCCGGTTGCGAGCAGTGCTGCGAACCGCTGGGTAAGACGAAGATCAGTCATGTTCTGGGAATCCTTCCACTTAGGCACGGCGACTTTTCCGTGGATCAACCTTGCATTTTACCGGCCCGGCGACGGCCTGTGCAAAAAGCGCGCCGTCGAGATTCGCATATCGCGTCGACGCGGCAAAAAAAGCCGTCCAATAAGCTGATGAATTCGCACCGAACGCTCCACGGACGCGGCTCCGCGAGTATGCCCGCCCTCCGTTCACAAAACTTTACGATCCGCGCGGGGCAAGCTCCGCCAGCCTGCGCGCCGGGTCAGGGATAACGATCAGTGGGGTTCGCGCCGATTCCGGGCCCCGTTTCCCGATCGGCCCGCTATCTTTAAATAGCATCGGCCAGCAGGAGAATCGGATCATGAGATACGCCGCCGCGCTGTCCGTCGCAGCGCTCGCCTTCCTCGCGTCGCCGGCCGGCGCGCAACTCGGCGGCACGATGCCGGCCGCCGCGGCGCGCGCCTTCGCCGCCTCCGCGCCGGGCGTCATGCCGAACGGCGCCGTCGTCACGCGCAGTTGGGTTGATGCGGGCGGCACGACCATCAACGAATACGCGACGAGCGCCGGCCAGATCTTCGCCTACACGTGGAGCGGGCCGACCTCGCCCGATCTGCGCCAATTGCTCGGCGCGCATTTCTCCGACTACCAGAACGGCGCGGCGCTCGCGCGCGGGCAAGCCGGACTGCATGCGGGACGGGTCGCGCAATCGGGTTTCGTCGTCGAAGCGGGCGGCAGGATGCGCGGTTACACGGGACGCGCGTGGCTGCCGGACGCGCTGCCCGCCGGCGTGTCGATCGACGATCTGCACTGAGGAGACTGACATGATCGCGAAACGCGCACTCGCCGCCCTCTTCGCCGTCGTGCTGGGCGCATGCGGCGGCGGCGGCGGCGGTGGTGGTGGCGGCAGCGGCAGCAGCGGCGGCGGCGGCGGCGGTTCCGGCAATTCGAACCCGCCCTCGTCGAACACGCAGAATTCGCAGGCCGTGTCGGTCACGGCCGGCGTCGCCAATGTCAACAACATCCTGCTCACCAGCGTGACGATCTGCACGCCCGGCACCAGTCAATGCACGACCATCGACAACGTGCAGGTCGACACCGGCTCGCAAGGCTTGCGATTGCTCGCATCGACCATCCAGGGGCTGTCGCTGCCCGCCGTCACCTCGGCGAGCGGCGCGATCACCGCCGCGTGCGGCGTATTCGGCACCGGCTATACCTGGGGCGCGGTGCGCAGCGCCGACATCAAGCTCGCGGGCGAACTCGCGTCGAACCAGCCGATCCAGGTCATCGCCGACGCCAGCACGCCGAACACGCCGTCCGACTGCTCGCAAGCCGGCTCGTCGATGCAAACGCAGAGCACGCTGCGCGCCAACGGCATCCTCGGCATCGGCCTGTTCCAGACCGACTGCGGCAGTGCTTGCGCGACCAGCGCGCTGCCGAGCTGGTACTACACCTGCACGTCGAGCGGCAGTTGCACGAACAGCGCGCAGCCGATCGCCCAGCAGATCGCCAATCCCGTCAGCGCGTTCGCGACCGACAACAACGGCGTGGTCATCACGCTGCCGGCGATCCCCCCCACGGGGTCGCCAAGCGTCACCGGCTCGCTGATCTTCGGCATCGGCACGCAGTCGAACAACGCACTGGGCGCCGCGACCGTGCTCGCCGCGACGGCTTCGGCGGGCTATGTGACGAGTACGCTCAACGGCAAGACCAACAACAGCACCTTCATCGACAGCGGTTCGAACGGGCTGTTCTTCCAGGACACGTCCCTGTCCCAGTGCAGCGGCTGGTTCTGTCCGCCCACGACACAGACCTTCGGGATCAACCTGACCAGTGCGGGCGGCTCGGCGACGGCGACGACCTCGTTCTCGGTAGCCAATGCGCAATCGCTGTTCGCGACCGGCAACAATGCATTCAACGATCTCGCGGGACCGCTCGGCAACGTGGTCGACCTGGGCTTGCCGTTCTTCTTCGGACGGACCGTCTACACGGCGATCGAAGGCATGCAGACGCCCGCGGGCGCGGGACCGTATTACGCGTTCTAGCTGCTGTTGAAATACGCTGAGGATGGACGGATCGGGCGGGCCGATCCCGTGCGCGGATGCGGTGGGGAAACAGCGATGAGTCGGCTGTGGACGGGCGTCGACAGCGAAAGCGTTGCCGCTGCCGTTATCGCTATGCGTGTTCGCGTGCGGCATTGAGGCACGCGACCGACACCCCATAAACGGAAAGGCCTGGAAGACCGAACCAGTCAAGGAGAACCTTGACTGGCCAGCCTTCCAGGCCTTGATTCCTGGTCGGGGCGAGAGGATTTGAACCTCCGACCACCTGCACCCCATGCAGGTACGCTACCAGGCTGCGCTACGCCCCGAAAGAGGGAAAGTATATCAGACAGTTTGAGCGAATAAAACCATCCGATCGCAATTTCTCCACGAGACCGAAAGCGCGCGCGACACAGGCCGCCCGCTCGCTCGCCGCAGCAACACGGCCTCGCGCGAACGACGCGGCATACCCCAACATTCAACCGCCGCCCGACAGCGCACGAGGCGCATCGTCTTCCAAACACTTTACCTGCGAGCCCGTCGCCCCTACAATCGCCCCATCATTGGGGAGTAGCCTTCCTCCGCCCGGAGGAGAACGCGTCAACATACTTGGCCTCGGCCGTGGCGCGTTCGACCGACAAGGTTTGGCGAGACCATTGGCGCATCGCTTCGTCTTGGGTCGGACGGGAAGCCTGCGCCATGGTCCATCCACGTCCGACCTTGGAGTCCCCTGATGCGTCTGCTCAGTCCTTCGCCCCACGTCACGCCCCCGCGCCACATCCGCCCCGCCTCGCGTCGAGGTGCCGCATGATCGCCATGTTTCTCGAACTGCTGCTCATGCTCGCGATCATCCTGGTGGCCGCGGAGATCTTTACCAATGCACTCGAACATCTCGGCGAGCGCCTCAAGATTTCGGAAGGCGTCACGGGGTCGCTGTTCGCGGCAGTCGGCACGGCCCTGCCGGAAACCATGGTCCCGCTGCTGGCCCTGGCAGGCGGAACCGCCAACCCGACGCTGAACCAGGAAATCGGCGTAGGCGCGATTCTCGGCGCACCGCTGATGCTGGCCACCCTGACAACCTTCCTGATGACCTTGGCCGTGATCCGCTCGCGCGGCCTCGGCGGCTTCCTCACGCCCGAGCGCACCGGGTTCACGCGCGACCTGAACTACTTCCTCGCCGCATTCACGCTGGCCACGATCGCCATGTTCGTCCCGCATCGCGAATGGTACGCACGCGGCCTGCTGAGCCTCACGCTCGTCGGGCTCTACATCGCCTATGTCGTCACGACATTCCGCGCCTCGGACAAGCTCGTCGCGGGCGGCCACGGAACGGAGGCGCCCGCGGCCATGCTGCTCTCGCGCCTCGGCCTGCCGACCCATCTCGGCACTATCGCCGCCCAGTTGGCCATCGGCGTGGCGCTGCTCGTGGCGGGCGCGAAGGGATTCATCCACGGCGTCGAGGGCGTCTCGCATCTGCTTGGGGTCTCCCCGCTGCTGCTGTCGCTCATCATCATTCCCATCGCCACGGAATTGCCCGAGAAGGTGAACAGCGTGCTTTGGATCCGGCGCGGCAAGGACACGCTCGCCTTCGGCAACATCACGGGCGCCATGGTGTTCCAGGGCACCCTGCTGCCCGCGATCGGCATCCTGCTCACCCCCTGGGAGCCGCGCCCCGAAGTGCTCACCGGCGTTGTCGTCACCTTGCTGGCGGCCGCATGGCTGCGTCTCAATGCGCGTCGCCGCGGCCTCGCGCTCTGGGCCCTGCTCTTCAACGGCGTCGCCTACTTCGCGTATCTCCTGATCACGGCGACCCATCGATAACGGCGAATGCGCGAAGTCGCTCATCAGCCTGCGCCGCATTTCGCAAGCGATGTCGCGGCGGCGCGCATGACACGCGCGCCGCCGCGATCCGGCGAATGCAGCGCCGTCACTGCCCGATCTGCTTGCTGACCTGATTCTCCTGCTGATTCAGCGTGCGATCTTCCTGCCGCGTGATGTGCCCGTTGTCCTGATGCGCCATGTCGCGCTCTTCCTGGCGGACCTGGTGGTCGTCGCGATGCAGCTTCGCCGCTTCCGCGGGCGACATCTTGCCATCGCGCACCGATGCATGGATCCGCCGGTCCTGGTTCTGCAGCCTGTGATTGACTTCCGCGCGACGCGGATGATTCGCATCCCATTGGGTCTCGGCGGAGGCCGTCCCGATCGAGGCGGCGGAAAGGGCCGCCACGGCGGCAAACATATAGATGGACAAGCGCATGATCGTCTCCCGGTACGGTAGTCGGCGGCTCGATGCCGCCTGCCTATCTCAACGCGATAGGCCACGCCCCTGCCGACCCGCCATTTGTGAGTTGCGTAACCAGTTGTATCGCGGCCCGCCGACAACGCAGACTCGCCCCCCGCGACCTGTGCCGTTTGATCCGGGACGCCGATCCGCGCGGACCGCACGCGCCGTCGGACCCTGCTGCCCTGCACCACCGCACGCCGGTGTTTGGTGCCGACGCTCTACCGACGCCATGCGACACTGCGCGAAACCGGCGTCAACCGGTGCGCCGCCCCGACGGGCGTGCATTCCAACACATGGAGACAGACGATGCGGACACCGGCCCCGCGCGCCGATCGCGCACTCCCGTCACGCGCAGCGCGTTCATGGCGCGCGGCGCGCGATGCCGCTTCAGTTCCGGGCCGGCTGCTGCATGCGCTCGCGACCACGACGCTCGCGCTCGCGATGCTCGCCGCGGGCTGCGCCGAGTCGGCGTCGAACCCCGCCGCGTCGCCCACGCCGCCCGCGCTCGAACGCGCGAAGGCCGAGCGCCTCGCACACGAACAGCAACTGGCGCGCACGGTGCCGTCCCTCGCCTCGATCAAGCTCGCGCAACCGCGCCCGACGACCCTGCGCGACTCCGGACAGAACGGCGCGCTCACCTTCCTGCGCGACATCGATTTCCGGATCGTCGGCGACCTCGGCTTCTACGTGCACGAACTGTCGGCGACACTGACCCCGACCCACCCGGGCGCGCCGGTCGTGTTCGACGATCCGTCCAGTTTCGAGATCGACGTGCATCGCGGCATTGTCACGCTCGACGACGCCAAGCTGACCGCCCTGTTCGGCTCCTACATCTTCGGCTATCGCGACGCGCCGCTGCGCAAGCTGCGCGTATCGGCCGGCGACGGCGTGATTCATCTGCAGGGCGAAATGCGACGCGACAGTTGGGTGCCGTTCTCGCTGACCGGCAAGCTGACGATCCGCGACGCCACTCAACTCGTGTTCCATCCGACCGCGATCAACGTCTCGGGCATCGACGCGAATCCGGTCATGCGCGCGGCGAACGTCAGGATGTCGGATCTGCTGAAGATCGACACGCCGGTCGCACGGCTCGCGGGCGACGATCTCGTGATGGCGGTCGACCGGCTGATGCCGCCGCCACGCCAAAAGCTGACGATCGTCGCATTGCGCATCACGCCGGCGGGCCTCGATCTCGCGCTCGACGACGGCACGCAGGCCGGCTTCGCGATACCGGACGGCGCGCCGCATCAGGCAATGTATATCCGTGGCGGAGACGTGAAGTTCATGCGCTCGATGCCGATGAACGCAGACATCCTGATCAGCCCGGCGCGCGCGCCGCGCGCCGGCGAGCGCTTCGTGTTCGACCTGTACCACTATCGCGAACAGGTCGCGGCCGGCTACTTCAACTTCAACGCATCGGGCGCGATGTCGATCCGGATGCCGTCGTACGCCGCGCCCGCCGCCGCCACGGCGTTCGGTTCGCCCGCAGCGCGCCTCAACGATCGCTGGTTCGCCTCGCAGCAGGCCGACTTGCGCGAGGCGCGCGCACGCTGGGAAGCCGCGAGCGTCGTCCCCGCCGATGACATGTCGCAGCCCGGTTTCCGCAAGATCGCGATGCGCCGGGACGCCGGGGCGGCCTTCAACGAGCGTCACGTCTCGAATCGCATGCCGACGCTCCACCTGCGCAACGTCGATTTCTACCTGAGCGGCGAGATCGGCTTCCACGTCGACGAACTCGATGCGCAACTCGTGTCGAAGCGCGCCGGCGAGCCGGTCGATCTCGACGATCCCAACCAGTACGACATCCGGATTCTCGGCGGCTCGGTCGTCGCACCCTGGGCCGCGATGTCGGCGCTCTTCAACCAATACCTGCTCGACTACTCGCCCCGCTCGCTCAACGACCTGCAGCTGAGCGCGGACGGCGCCGACTTGCGCGTGCAGGGCGGCATCAAGCTGTGGAACCACGTGCCCGGCGTCTGGCTGCCGACCGACATGCAGGGCGCGCTGCGCGTGCTCGACGATCGCCACCTTGCCTTCACGCCGTCCCGCGTCTCGGTGCTGGGCGTGCCGCAAGCCGCGCTGCTGCGCGCGCTCGGCATCGAGCTTGCAACGCTCACGCCGCTCCGGCGGCGCGGCGCGGAACTGCGCGGCGACACGCTGGTGCTCGACCAGTACACGGTCTTCCCGCCGCCGGCGCTCGCCGGCCATCTCGCCGACGCGCGCATCGAGCCGGCCGGCCTGAGGCTGTCGTTCCAACGCGCACCCGCCCCGGCCGCGCCGCCCGCGCCGCCCGCGACGCGCCCCGACACCGATGCCCGCAGCTACATCTGGATGGAAGGTGGCGACATGAAGATGTTCAACGTGCTCGAACTGAACGTGCGCGCACTGATCCGCGACTCGTCGCAGCGCGGCCCGATGCGCTTCGACCTGTACGGCTACCGCGATCAGGTTTCGAAGGGCTCGGTGCGGATGGCGCCGGACGGCGCGCTGCTGGTCGATCTCGGCAAGCCGGATCCGCTCGGCCGCTGAGCCCAGACATGCAAAAACCCGCGCGATCCTGCGATCGGGCGGGTTTCGTGTGGGAGCAGGCCGAAACGCGGACGCGCCCGCCTAGCGCGATTTCAATCCGTCGATGACGGCCTGCAACGCCTGGCGCAGTTGCGCGACATCCACCGCGCCGCCCGCATCTTCTTGGGCCGTCGCCGAGACGGCCGCGCCTTCCGGCGCCTGCTCCTGCTCCCGCTCATCGCCGCCGACGATGCGTCCGCTGCCATGCGAATCGAGGCGATTGCGCGCGCCGTTGATCGTGAAGCCCTGTTCGTACAACAGGTCCCGGATGCGCCGGATCAACAGCACCTCGTGGTGCTGGTAATAACGGCGATTGCCGCGGCGCTTGACCGGCCGCAACTGCGTAAACTCCTGCTCCCAATAGCGCAGCACATGCGGCTTCACGCCGCACAGCTCGCTGACTTCACCGATCGTGAAGTAGCGCTTCGCCGGGATCGGAGGCAACACGACTTTCTCAACCGTCGATGTCATCGTCAGTCAACCGTCGGTAACACGCGCGGCAACCGCGCAAGGGCGTCAACCCGGGGGATCAGCGCGCGAAATCGGTCTCGGCGCCGCTCTCGACCAGCGCCTTCAGCTTCTGGCTGGCGTGGAACGTCACGACACGGCGCGCGGCAATCGGAATCGCCTCGCCCGTCTTCGGATTGCGACCGGGCCGCTGCGGCTTGTCGCGCAACTGGAAGTTGCCGAAGCCGGACAGCTTCACGCTTTCGCCGCTTTCGAGCGCGTCGCGGATCACCTCGAAGAACGCCTCGACCATGTCCTTCGCTTCGCGCTTGTTGAGCCCGACGCTGTCGAACAGCAATTCGGCCAGTTCGGCCTTGGTCAGCGTGGGCGCCTCGGAGGGCGTGGCCGCAGGAACGTCGCGCGCCATGGCGCTGCGTTGCGCGGTCAGGAGGGCTTCGAATTCACTCGAGTTCATGTCGTTCATATCTGCAAAACTAGCGCGTAAAACCGGGATAAAAACATGCGGAAAGCAACCGGAACGGTTGCTTTCGCGCGTCATCCGCGCAAACGCGCGCCATAGACTCGAGCCATGCGATCCACCAGGGTATGAATGGCCTGATCGACCACCTCATCCTGCAGAGTCCCGGCAGTATCTTGCAGGGTAACCCGGAACGCAAGGCTTTTCTCGTGGGCGGACAACCCACTGGAAGTATTTGATTTTGCACGAAATTCGTCAAAGAGTACAACCTTCTGAACGAACTTGCAGGCATCCTCGGCCAGCGCCTTCTTCATTTCGTCGAAGAGCGCCTGGACTTCCACCTTCTGATCGACCACCACGGCGATGTCGCGCCGCACCGGCGGGAACTTCGACACCTCCGTCGGCGCCGGCAGCGCGCGCGCGACGAGCGCGTCCGCGTCGACTTCGCACAGCACCGGCGCATGCGGCAGCTCGTACTTCTGCATCAGGCGCGGGTGCAGTTCGCCGATCCAGCCGACCGCGCGGCCGTCGAGCTCGATCCGTGCGCTGCGGCCCGGGTGCAGCGCCGGATGCTCCGCCTTCACGAAACGCGCGACGGCGGGCGCGAACAACGCCTCGAGGTCGCCCTTCACGTCGAAGTAGTCGACCGCGCGCGTCGCGGCGCCCCACTGCTCGTCGATCACCGGGCCGTACGCGAGCGCGCCGACCCGCTTCGGCTGCGCATACCCCGCGACCGCGAGTTCGCCCGCCGCGATCGACGCATCCGCCAGGAACACGCGGCCCGTCTCGAACACGCGCACGCGATCCGCGCGGCGGTTCAGGTTGTGGCGCAACACGTTGACGAGGCTGCCGAACAACGTCGTGCGCATCACCGACAGCTGGCTCGCGATCGGATTCAGCAGGCGCACCGGCCGGGCATTGCCGGCGAAGTCCTGCTCCCACTCCGCATCGACGAAGCTGAAGTTGACCGTTTCCGCGTAGTCGCGCGCGGCGAGCGCGTGACGGATCGCATGAATCGAGCGCCGGGTCTCGTCCGTGCCGCGCATTTCGCTGGCCGCGACGGGCGGGCGCGCCGGGATCTTCTCGAAACCGTAGATCCGCGCGACTTCCTCGATCAGGTCTTCCTCGATCTCGATGTCGAAGCGGTGCGGCGGCGGCGCGACCGAGAACACGTCGCCCGTGTGCTCGAACGACAGACCGAGTCGCGTGAAGATGGCGGCGATCTCATCCGCCGAGATCGCCACGCCGATGATGCGGTTCGCGCGCGACACGCGCATCGCCACCGGCGCACGCTGCGGCAGGTTGACCGCCTGATCGTCGACCGGGCCCGCCTCGCCGCCGCAGATCTCGAGGATCAGCTGCGTGATGCGTTCGATGTGCGCCACCGTGGTGGCGTAATCGACGCCGCGTTCGAAACGGTGCGCCGCATCGGTCGAGAAATTGTAGCGGCGCGCGCGGCCACGGATGCTGTCCGGCCACCAGAACGCCGCCTCGAGGTAGATGTTGGTCGTGTCGAGCGTCACGGCCGTGCTGTCGCCGCCCATGATACCGGCCAGGCTCTCGACCTGATGATCGTCGGCGATCACGCCGACCGTCTCGTCGAGTTCGACCGTGTTGCCGTTCAACAGCTTCAGCGATTCGCCGCGCTCGGCCCAGCGCACGACGATGCCGCCGTGGATCTTGTCGAGGTCGAACACGTGCGACGGACGGCCCAGCTCGAACATCACGTAGTTCGAGATGTCGACGAGCGCCGACACGCTGCGCTGCCCCGCGCGTTCGAGACGTTCGACCATCCATTGCGGCGTCTGCGCGCGCGCGTTCACGCCGCGGATCACCCGGCCGGAGAACCGGCCGCACAGGTCCGGCGCGGCGATCCGCACCGGCAGCGTCTCGGTCAGCGCGACGGGCGCGGGATGGATCTCGAGCGGCTTGAGCGGCGCGCCCGTGATCGCCGCGGTTTCGCGCGCGATGCCGAACACCGACAGGCAATCGGCCTTGTTCGGCGTGAGCTTGATTTCGAAGATCGTGTCGTCGAGATTCAGCGTCGCCCGGATGTCCTGGCCGATCGGCGTGTCGTCCGGCAGGATCAAGAGGCCGCTGTGATCCTCGGACAGCTTCAGTTCGCGCGCCGAGCACAGCATGCCCTGGCTCTCGACGCCGCGCAGCTTGGACAGCTTGATCGCGAACGGCTTGCCGCCTTCCTCGGCGGGCGGCAGCTCCGCGCCGACGAGCGCGACCGGCACCTTGATGCCGGGCGCGACGTTCGGCGCGCCGCACACGATGTTCAGGAGCGCGCCCGTGCCGGCGTCGACCTGGCAGACGTTGAGCTTGTCGGCATCCGGATGCTTGACGACCTCGCGCACCTGGCCGACGACGATCTTCGTGGTCGGCGGCGCGACCGGCCGCAGCGATTCGACTTCGAGTCCTGCCATCGTCAGCGTGTGCGACAGCTGATCGGTACTCAGCTGAGGATCGACAAAGGTTCTCAACCAGGATTCAGGGAATTGCATGGATGTCTACGTTCGAAACAGGTTAGATCGATGCCCGGCGCGCACGGCGCGACGCGGGCCCGGAGCATGCGGACGGGCGCGGCGTTATGCGAACTGGCGCAGGAAACGCAGGTCGTTCTCGAAGAACAGGCGCAGGTCCTGCACGCCGTAACGCAGCATCGTGAGCCGTTCGAGGCCGCTGCCGAACGCGAAGCCGATATAACGCTCCGGGTCGAGGCCCATGTTGCGGATCACCGTCGGGTGCACCTGCCCGGAGCCCGAGATCTCGAGCCACTTGCCGGCGTTCTTGCCGTGCTCGAACATCATGTCGATCTCGGCCGACGGTTCCGTGAACGGGAAATACGACGGGCGGAAACGCACGAGAATGTCGTCGCGTTCGAAGAATTTCTTCAGGAAATCGGTATAGACGCCCTTCAGGTCCGCGAAGCTCACGTTCTCCTCGATCCACAGGCCCTCGACCTGGTTGAACATCGGCGAATGCGTGGCGTCGCTGTCGACGCGGTATGTGCGGCCCGGCGCGATCACCTTGATCGGCGGCCGGTTCATGCGCGCGTAACGCACCTGCATCGGGCTCGTGTGGGTGCGCAGCAGCAGCGGGCGGCCGTCGGCGTCCTGGCCGTCGACGTAGAAGGTGTCCTGCATCGAGCGCGCCGGATGGTTCTCCGGGCTGTTCAATGCAGTGAAGTTGTACCAATCGGTCTCGATCTCGGGGCCATCCGCGACATCGAAGCCGATCGAGCGGAAAATCTGTTCGACGCGTTCCCAGGTGCGCATCACGGGGTGCAGGCTGCCCGCGCCCGCGCCGCGGCCGGGCAGCGTGACGTCGATCGCCTCCGCGGTGAGACGCTGGTTCAGCAGCGCATCGGCAAGCGCCTGGCGGCGCGCCGTCAGCGCGGCTTCCACCTGCTGCTTCACGACATTGATGCGCGCGCCTTCCGTCTTGCGGGTGTCGGGATCGAGCTTGCCGAGGCCCTTGAGCAATTCGGTCAGCGCACCCGACTTGCCGAGAAAGCGGGCTTTCTCGTTTTCGAGCGTGGTGATATCGGCAGCCTGCTCAAAGGACTGCTGCGCATCGGCGACAATCTGGTCCAGATCCATTGATCCCATTTTCCAACGTCAAGTGTTCACGGCGAGCGGACGGGCTCGACCAAACAAAAAAGGGGCTCGGAAGAGCCCCGTTTTCGCTGCAGCGGCCGTAACTACCGGATCATCGCTGCAACTGACCACGCAGTACTAATTTCGCAATTAGGCTGCAACGGCGGCTTTCACCTGCTTCACGATCGCAGCAAAAGCAGCCTTGTCGAACACCGCCATATCAGCCAGCACCTTGCGGTCGAGTTCGATCGACGCCTTCTTCAGGCCGTTGATGAACACGCTGTAGGTCATGTCGTGCTGACGCACGGCCGCATTGATACGCGTGATCCACAGTGCGCGGAACACACGCTTCTTGTTGCGGCGATCGCGGTACGCATACTGGCCTGCGCGCATCACCGCCTGCTTGGCGATGCGGTAGACGTTGTTGCGACGGCCGCGATAACCCTTGGCCAGGTTGATGATCTTCTTGTGGCGGGCCCGTGCGGTTACCCCACGTTTGACTCGAGGCATGTTTCTCTCCTATGAGTATCGGTTGAGGGTTAAGCGAACGGGAGCATCGCGCGGACGGAGTTCAGATCGGAATCATGAACTGCCGTGGCGCCGCGCAGGTGACGCTTGTTCTTCGTGGTTTTCTTGGTCAGGATGTGGCGCTTGAAGGCTTGACCGCGCTTGACGGTACCGCCCGGACGCACCACGAAGCGCTTTGCAGCGCTCTTCTTGGTCTTCATCTTAGGCATGACGAACAACTCCAGTTTATTAGATGGACATGGGTGTGCGGTTGGCTTGCGCCCTTGACCCGCCCTTCGAAACCCAGGCCCACTTGTGTACAGCGCACCGCTTGCGCGGCCGCTGTCGTATCGGGCGCGCCGCCCTGACCGGGCGACGCGCCGAACCACTCGACGAACCGGCGCGCGCAGCGCGCCGGTTCGTTACTTCTTCTTCTTCGGCGACAGCACCATGATCATCTGGCGCCCTTCCATCTTCGGCATCTGCTCGACCTGGCCGACTTCGTCGAGATCCGAGCGCAGACGCTCGAGCATCCGCATGCCGATTTCCTGGTGAGCCATTTCGCGGCCGCGGAAACGCAACGTGATCTTCGTCTTGTCGCCTTCTTCGAGGAAGCGCACCAGATTGCGAAGCTTGACGTTGTAATCGCCGTCATCGGTACCCGGGCGGAATTTCACTTCCTTCACCTGGATGACCTTCTGCTTCAGCTTCGCCTCGTGCTGCTTCTTGGCTTCCTGGTACTTGAACTTGCCGTAGTCCATCAAACGGCACACCGGCGGAACCGCCTGAGGCGCGATTTCCACCAGGTCAACGTCCAGCTCTTCCGATTTCCGGAAGGCCTCAGCGAGTTTTACGATCCCGATGGGCTCACCCTCGACCCCGACCAGACGCACCTCAGGCGCAGAAATTTCACCGTTGATGCGATGCGACGACTTATCAGTAGCGATGTTACGTTTCCTCTAAAAATTAAAAAAACGAGCCGCGCTGCCAGGGCGGTTACTTGAACGTCCGCAGATCCTCATGCAGGCGCTCAACGAAGGCATCGACGGGCATTACACCAAGGTCGACGCCGCCACGGGCACGCACGGCTACCGTTTGTGCATCACGCTCCTTATCGCCCACGACGAGCAGATACGGCACTTTTTCAAGCGTGTGCTCGCGTATTTTATAGCTAATCTTCTCGTTACGCAAATCCGCCGTCACTCTAACCCCTTGTTTTTGCAACGATTGAGCAAGGGATTGCGCATAGTCGACCTGACTCTCCGCGATATTGAGGACGACAGCCTGGATCGGCGCGAGCCAGCTCGGCATTGCACCAGCATGGTGCTCGATCAAAATGCCGAGGAAACGCTCCATCGATCCGACGATGGCCCGGTGCAGCATGACCGGCCGGCGGCGGCTGTTGTCCTCCGCCACGTACTCGGCGCCGAGGCGCTCGGGCAGCACCATGTCGAGCTGCAGCGTGCCGCACTGCCACGAACGGCCGAGCGCATCCTTGATATGGTACTCAATCTTCGGACCATAGAACGCGCCCTCGCCCGGCAGCTCTTCCCAGCTGAGGCCGCATGCCGTCAATGCGTCGCGCAGGCCCTGCTCGGCGCGATCCCAGGTCTCGTCCGTGCCGGCGCGCTGGTCCGGGCGCAGCGACAGCTTGATGTCGATGTGCTCGAAACCGAAATCCTTGTAGACGCTCATCGCGAGCGTGTTGAACGCGATCGATTCCGCGATGAACTGATCTTCGGTACAGAAGATGTGGGCGTCGTCCTGCACGAAGCCGCGCACGCGCATCAGGCCGTGCAGCGCACCCGACGATTCGTTGCGGTGGCACGAACCGAACTCCGCGTAGCGCAGCGGCAGGTCGCGGTACGAGCGCAGGCCGTGGTTGAACACCTGCACGTGCCCCGGACAGTTCATCGGCTTGATCGCGTAGTCGCGCTTTTCCGATTCCGTCGTGAACATGTTCTCGCGGTAGTTCTGCCAGTGGCCGGACGCCTCCCACAGCGAGCGATCCATGATCATCGGCGTCTTGATCTCGAGGTAGCCGGCATCGTTCACGCGGCGGCGCATGTACTGCTCGACCTGCTGCCACAGCGCCCAGCCCTTCGGATGCCAGAACACCATGCCCGGCGATTCGTCCTGCATGTGGAACAGGTCGAGCTGCTTGCCGAGCTTGCGGTGGTCGCGCTTTTCCGCCTCTTCCAGCATGTGCAGGTACTGGTCCTGGTCTTCCTTGCGGGTCCAGGCCGTGCCGTAGATCCGCTGCAACTGCTCGTTCTTCGAGTCGCCGCGCCAGTAGGCGCCCGCCACCTTCATCAGCTTGAAGACCTTCAGCTTGCCCGTCGACGGCACGTGCGGGCCGCGGCACAGATCGGTGAAGCCGCCGTGCGAATACAGCTTGATCTCGTCAGCCGACGGGATCGACTCGATGATCTCGGCCTTGTACTTCTCGCCGATGTCGCGGAAGTACGCAGCCGCCTCGTCGCGCGACACCACGCGACGCGTGACCGGCTCGTCCTTCTTCGCCAGCTCCTGCATGCGCTTCTCGATCTTCTCGAGATCCTCCGGCGTGAACGGACGGTGATAGGCGAAGTCGTAGTAGAAGCCGTTGTCGATCACCGGCCCGATCGTCACCTGCGCCTCCGGATACAGCTCCTTCACCGCATACGCGAGCAAATGCGCCGCCGAGTGACGAATGATGTCGAGGCCGTCCGCATCCTTCTCCGTCACGATCGCGAGCGATGCGTCGTGGTCGATCAAGGCCGACGTATCGACCAGCTCGCCGTCCAGCTTGCCGCCGAGCGCGGCCTTCGCGAGACCGGGACCAATCGAGGCCGCCACTTCGGCGACGGTCACCGGATGCTCGTATTGTCGAACTGAGCCGTCAGGCAGGCGTATCGAAACCATAGCAATCTCCGTGATGCCGACAGTGAGCGGCAGGCAAACAACACATTAAGAAAATAGCGATAAAAAAAATGCGGCCCCGCTTTCGAGGGGCCGCATTTCGATACTTCACTTACTGCAAGGCGAAACGGTTCCTCGACTAGCGTCGCTCCGAAATCGTTTCGGTCAACGTTCGCGGTGTCATAACCGTATTCGCCTTTTGCGTAGAATTTTCTACTGCCGCCCCAGCCCGGAAATCCGGCCTGGAACCGATGTCGTTGGTAGGCTCGATTGGATTCGAACCAACGACCCCCACCATGTCAAGGTGGTGCTCTAACCAACTGAGCTACGAGCCTGTCGAGAAACGAGATTATATGGACCTCTTTCATTCCTGGCAAGTGGTTTGATGCAAATTCTCAAAACACCCGCCAGGCACGCGCCGGGCCCGGCCCGCTCAGGTCTTGCGCGTGGCCCGCACGACGCCGCCCACCTCGCCGAGCAGCGTGCACGCGCGCTGCACCTGCGCCGAATTCGACACCTCGACCGTGAACTGCATGAACGCCGCGTTGCGCCGGCTCTGGGTCTTCACGCCGACCACATTCATCTTCTCGCGCGCGAACACTTCGGAAATATCGCGCAACAGCCCCTGCCGGTCGCTCGCCTCGATCATCAGATCCACCGGATACACCGACGCGCCCCGCCCGCCCAGCACCTCGGCCGACCAGGTGGTCTGCAGCACCCGCTCGGGCGCGCGCTCGGCCATGCGCTGGAAGGTCGCGCAATCGCTGCGGTGGATCGACATGCCCTTGCCGCGCGTGACGAAGCCGCTGATCGGATCGGGCGGCGCGGGGCGGCAGCAGCGCGCGAGCTGCGTGAGCAGCGCATCGACGCCGACCACCAGCACGCCGGTCGACGCGCCGTGCGCGACGCTCGAACCACTGCTGCGCTTCTCGAAGTGCTCGGGCGCCTCCGGCTCGGGTTCCGGCGGCGGCGCATCGGACAGTGCCTGCTCGACATGGCGCAGGCTGAACTCTTCCTTGCCGACCACCGAGAACAGCTCGTCCGGCGCCTTGAAGCCCAGCTTCGCCGCCAGGTGATCGAGATTCACCGAGGTCTTGCCCTCGCGCTGCAAGGTCTTCTCGACCAGCGCGCGGCCGCGCGTGATGTTCTCCTGATGCTCCACCAGGTTGAACCACGCACGCACCTTCTGCCGCGCGCGCGAGCTGTGCAGATAGCCGAGCTGCGGATTGAGCCAGTCGCGCGACGGTCCGCCCTCCTTCACCGACACGATCTCGACCGTCTGGCCGTTCTGCAGTGTCGTATTGAGCGGCACCATCGCGCCGTCGACGCGCGCGCCCCGGCAACGGTGGCCCAGCTCGCTGTGCAGGTGGTAGGCGAAATCGACGGGCGTCGCGCCCTGCGGCAGTGCGATCACGCGCGCCTGCGGCGTCAGCACGTAGATGTGGTCGTCGTCGAGCGAGGTCTCGCGCAGCTGCGCCCAGGCCTCGCGACCGTCCATCGCGCCGGGCGAGCCGCCCTCCTCGACATCGTCCTTCCAGGCGAGCAGCTGGCGCAGCCACGCGATCTTCTCATCGTACTTGTCGTTCGCGGCGAACTGGCCGCCGTAGCCGCGCGTGCCGGCCTCCTTGTAGCGCCAGTGCGCGGCGACGCCATACTCGGCGAAGCGATGCATCTCCTGCGTGCGGATCTGCACCTCGAAGGCCCGCCCGTCGTCACCGATCACGACCGTATGCAGGGACTTGTAGCCGTTCGGCTTCGGCCGCGAGATGTAGTCGTCGAACTCCTTCGGCACCGGCTGCCACAGGTGATGGACGATGCCGAGCACCGTGTAGCAATCCTTGATGTCCGGCACGATCACGCGGAACGCGCGCACGTCGTACAGCTCGGAGAAATCCAGCTCCTTGCCGCGCATCTTGCGCCAGATGCTGTAGATGTGCTTCGGGCGGCCGCTCACGTCGGCCGGGATCTGCGCGGCCGCCAGCTCGCGCTGCAGGCGCTCGATCGCCTCCGCGACGTAGGCCTCGCGCTCGATGCGCTTCTCGTCGAGCAACTTCGCGATGCGCTTGTAGGTCTGCGGATCCTCGAAGCGAAACGCGAGGTCCTCCAGCTCCCACTTCAGCTGCCAGATGCCGAGCCGGTTCGCGAGCGGCGCATAGATGTCGAGCGTCTCGCGCGCGACATCCGGCGGCGGCGCCAGCTTCGCGGCCGCGTAGTAGCGCAGCGACTGCAGGCGCGACGCGAGCCGGATCAGCACCACGCGAATGTCCTGCGCGAACGCGAGCAGCATCTTGCGCAGCGCCTCGATCTGCGCGCGGCGCGCGGCCTGCGCGTCGCGGCCCGCCTCCGGCAGCAGATTCTGCGCGGCCCGCATGCTCACGGTGCCGAGCCGCAGCAGCTTGCGCACGTCGGCGACGAGACGCGCCACCTCGTCGCCGAAACGGCTCGCGATCACGTTTTCCGGATCGTCCAGGTGCGGCGTCAGCGCGAACAGCGCCGCGGCCCGCACCGCCTCCGGATCGACGTTCAGCGTGCGCATGATCGCCGCGGTGCCGCTCGCGTGGTCGGCGAGCCGCTCGCCCGACGACAGGCACGCGTCGCCCGCATGCTCGCGCACGAACGCCAGCACGTCGTCGAACGAAGGTGCGGCGGCCGTCGCAGGCGTCTGATCGGTGATCATCGCACCGCCAACCGGAATGCTGTCATCGCGAACCGCTCTCAGCTCCGTTGCGCCGCGACCACGACGATCTCGACCAGGCACGCGGGATTCGCGAGCTTCGCCTCGACCGTGGCGCGCGGCGGCGTGGCGCCTTGCGCGACCCATGCATCCCACACCGCGTTCATGCCCGCGAAATGCACCATGTCCGAGATGAAGATCTGGACCGACAGCAGGTGCGACTTGTCGCTGTTCGCTTCCGCGAGCAGCCGGTCGACGTGGCCCAGCACTTCGCGCGTCTGGCCCGTGATGTCCTGCGCCGTGTCTTCCGCGATCTGGCCGGCGAGGTATACCGTGCCGTTGTGGATCGCGATTTCGGACAGGCGGGGGCCGACGTGGTGACGAGTAACTGCCATGAGAATTCCCGGATAGAAATAATGGATCGAAGGACGGCGCGGCGGGCCTCCGGCCGCGCGGCGCCGAACTGCATATTATGACGCGAGTCCCGCGTCATCGACGAAAAAACGGCGCGCGATCGCGATCTGCCCGGCGCTGATGAAGGCCGGCGCATGGCCTGCATCCGCGATCTCGACCCGCGTCACCGCGCGGCCGCGTGCGACCATCTCGTCGACGGTCGCCGCCGAGAGCAGGTCCGACTCCGCCCCGCGCACCACCAACAGCGGTCCCGCGAACGACTCGAGCGAACGCCACAGCAGCGCTTCGCCCAGCGCGGTCTGCTCGGGCGTCGCCGCGCGGATCGCGACGCCGATACGCGGATCGTAGCGCGCGACCCATGCGCCGTCGTCGCGCCGCCGCAGCAGCGGCCGGTTCAGCTCGCGCCAGTCGTCGGCCGTGAGCGGACCGAACGGCAACGCGAGCGATGCCAGGTAGTCGACCCCCTCCTGTTCGGTCGCGAAGGCCTGCTCGACACCCACGTATTCGCCGATCCGCCCGAGCGCGGCGGGCTCGATGCGCGGCCCGATATCGTTGACGATCATGCGCGCGATCGGCGTGCCCGGCAGCCCGGCGAGCGCGAAGCCGATCAGGCCGCCCATCGAGGTGCCGAACCAGTCGACGGACTCGACGTCGAGCCGTGCGATCAGCGTCACCATGTCGGCCGCGTACTGGGGCACGCCATACAGCAGCGGATCCGCGAGCCAGTCCGAGCGGCCGCGACCGGCCACGTCCGGACAGATCACCCGGTAGGCATCCGACAACCCGGCCGCGAGCCGGTCGAAATCGCGGCCGGAACGCGTGAGCCCATGCACGCAGACCAGCACGCGCGGATTCGCCGGGTCACCCCACTCCGTATAGGCGATCCGGTGCAGGCCGGCCGGGCTCGCGCACTGGACGCGGCGCTCGCGGGGGGAAACGGAATGGGAAATGGACGAAGGCATCGTGACACCCCAGGAAAGGAGAAGGGGAAGACGGCCGGGCGACATCGCCTGCTGGTCGGCCCGCCGACGGCAACGATCCGATTTAAACACATCCCGCCGCCCTCCTGATTGCACGCGCGTCGCGCGCGCCAACCCGCCGCGGCGCAGCCCCGCCATCGCCTTTCATTCCACCCAAATCGAAACAATGCAAAGAATTGAACCAATCAGGAAAGCACTGTGATCGCCAACAATATCGCTCATCCCGCCCATCGTTGAGCAAAGCCGTATTGCATCAACCGGTTCCGCCCGCCGCCCCCTGCACCGATCCGCCCTCGGCATGCGAAAAACCTCCAGCCTACGGTTTGATTTTCACGGGATTGACTCATAAGTTAATTCCATTTCATGCTTAGCGCGTCGCCCCGGCGCTGACGGGAATTCCGCCGGCACAGGTACGTCACGCCCGTCATCGGAGTGCCAGCAATGTGGGACGACACGCTTGCCCGGCCCGGCCACCGTCATTGGGATCCGACGCTCTACCTGAAGTACGCGGACCTGCGCCTGCGCCCCGCGCTCGAGCTGCTGCGGCGCATACCGCTCGCCGCACCCGACTCGATCCATGATCTCGGCTGCGGCCCCGGCGACACGACGCTCGCACTACGCGAACGCTGGCCCGACGCACACCTGTGCGGCGTCGACCATTCCCTCGACATGCTCGACACCGCGCGCGCCCGGGCGCCGGAACTCGACTGGCGGCAGGCGGACATCGCCAGTTGGGCGCCCGCGCGCACGACCGACCTGATCTTCGCGAGCGCCGTGCTGCACTTCCTCGGCGATCACGACACGCTGCTGCCGCGTCTGCTGCATCACGTGCGGCCCGGCGGCTGCCTGGCCCTGCACATGCCGGACTGGTGGTCCACGCCGTGGTATCGGCTGATGCACGAGGTGCTCGCGACCGGCGGCCCGGCCGGACAGGCGCTCGGCACGCCCGAACTGCGCATGGCGCTCGCGCGCAATCCCGTCGAGAGCGCGCCGTTCTACTACACCTTGCTGGCCCCGCACGCACACCGCATCGACATCTGGGAAACCGACTACCTGCAGGTCGTCGACGGCGACGACCCCGTGTTCGAATGGATCCGCGCCTCCGGGTTGCGGACGGTCACCGACCATCTCGGGGAAGCCGAGCGCGCGCGCTTCGTCGCGCAATACCTGCCGCGGCTGCGCGGTCTCTACCCGCGCAGGGCGGACGGCCAGACGCTGTTCCCGTTCAAGCGCCTGTTCATCGTCGCGCAGCGGCGGGAATGAAGCGGCCGACGGTTCATGCTTCGAAGGAGCGGCTCACCATGACTACCCAACAGATCCTGATCGTCGGCGGCGGCCTCGGCGGCACGATGCTCGCCAATCAGCTCGCCGCCCGCCTGTTCCGCGAACTCATCGACGGCACGGTGCGGATCACCGTGCTGTCCGACTCGCCCGACCACTACTACAAGCCGTCATTCATGTATGTCGCGTTCGGCGCCTGCTTACGCGAGGATCTCGTGCGCCCCGAACGCGCGCTGCTGCGCCCCGAAATCGACTTCGTCATCGATGCGGCCGTGCATTTCGACTTTGCCGCCCGGCGCGTGCATACGCGCGGCGGCGCACGCCACGCATACGACCATCTCGTGATCGCGACGGGCTGCGTCCCCGCGCCCGAGCGCATCGAGGGGCTCGCGGAAGCCGGCGATCATTTCTACCAGTACGCGCCCGCGCGACAGCTCGCGCGGCGACTCGCGGCGATCGAGCGCGGCCGGATATTCGTGACCGTGAGCTTTCCGAAATCGCACAACGTGCCGCATCAGTGCGGGATCGCGCCGATCGAGACGACGCTGATGCTCGACGACTACCTGCGCCGGCGCGGCGTGCGCGATCAGGTGGAGATCATCTACACCTATCCGACCGTCGCGCAGTTGCTGCGCAATTGCCTGTTCCTGCAGCGCCCCACCTGCGACATCTTGCCCGCGCTGTTCGAGCGGCGCGGCATCCGCTACCAGCGCGGCTTCACCCTCGCGCGCGTCGATCCCGCGCGCCGTGTCGCGTATTCGGAGGAAGGCGCCGAGCAGCCGTTCGACATCCTGATGGCGACGCCGCCGATTCGCGCGGTCGACGTCGTGCGCGCGAGCGGCATTTCGGAGGCGGCCGACGACGAAGGCTGGCTACCCACCGATCACGAAACGATGCAGGTGCACGGGCTCGACAACGTGCATGTGCTCGGCGATACGGTGGACCTGCCTGTCAGCAAGGCAGGCGGCGCCTGCCACAACCAGGCGCCCGTGATCGCCGAGAACCTCGCCGCGCAGATCCGGCTCGGCGATGCGCCGGTCACGCGCTACGACGGCAAGGTGCAGGCGGTGGCGCAAATGGGTCTCGATGCGGGCATGCCGCTCTGGTACGACTATCGCCGCGATGTGCAGCCAACGCCGCCGACCCGCCTCGGCGGCCTGCTCCGCCACGGCTTCAACCGCGGCCTTTACTGGGCGGTCGCGCGCGGCCTCGCCTGAATCCCGCCCTCGCTCGGCGAACCGCCGGCGCGCAACGTTTCCGGAGAACGTCACCATGTCCCTTGCCACCGCCGATCCGGCCCACGCCGACGCGCCGGCCGATGCGCTCCTCGCCCGGCTGCAGCCGCTCGTCGACGGGCCGCGTCTCGATACGCTCGTCGATCTGTTCGCGCTCGTCGCCGACCTGCTCGACTTCGCCGATCCCGCGCTCGTCGGCCGGCTCGCAGGAACCTTCGAGGAACTCGTCGCGGCCGGCTCGACGGCGGGCGGCGCGCTGCGCATCGCCAGCGCCGAAGCCGGCCGGCGGACCGACGCGCCGTCGGCGCGGGCGCTCTGGTCGCTGGTTCGCGACGCCGATACCCGCCGCGGCCTCGGCCTGCTGCTGCGCACGCTGCAGATCGTCGGCGCGCAGCATCGACAGGCGGGAGGTGAGATGTGCCAGCCTCCAACCGACGCCGCGCATCAATGAAAACGCCCCGCATTCCAGGCATGCGGGGCGTTGCGCCGCTTCTCGGCGGCCGCGCCGGGCGCGGCCCGAGACGCGGTTAAGACACGGCGCTCACGTCGAGCGGCGCGCCCGTCTTGGTCTTGATTTCGTCGACGCTCACGCCGTCGGCCAACTCGACCACCTTCAGCCCCGCCGGCGTCACCTCGATCACGCCGAGGTCGGTGATGATCAGGTCCACGACGCCCACGCCCGTCAGCGGCAGCGTGCATGCGTCGAGGATCTTGTGCTGGTCGCCCTTCGCGACGTGCTCCATCAGCACGATCACGCGCTTCACGCCCGCCACCAGGTCCATCGCGCCGCCCATGCCCTTGATCATCTTGCCCGGGATCATCCAGTTCGCGAGATCGCCCGTCCTGCTGACCTGCATCGCGCCGAGGATCGCAAGATTGATGTGACCGCCGCGGATCATCGCGAACGAATCCGCCGACGAAAACGTCGACGAACCCGGCAGCGTCGTGATCGTCTGCTTGCCGGCATTGATCAGGTCGGCGTCGACCTCGTCGTCGGCCGGGAACGGCCCGATGCCGAGCAGCCCGTTCTCCGACTGCAGCCACACCTCGACGTCCGACGGGACGTGGTTGGCCACGAGCGTCGGCAGGCCGATGCCAAGGTTCACATAAAAGCCGTCCTGCAGCTCCCGCGCCGCGCGCGCGGCCATCTGGTCACGATTCCAAGCCATGTCATTCTCCTTTCGCGCGGACGGTGCGTTGTTCGATACGTTTTTCCGGCGTGGTGTTGAGCACCACCCGTTGCACGAAGATGCCGGGCGTATGGACCTCGTCCGGATCGAAGGTGCCGGTCTCGACGATCTCCTCGACCTCCGCGACCGTGATCCTGCCCGCCATCGCGCATACCGGGTTGAAGTTGCGCGCCGTGCGGCGGTAGATCAGGTTGCCCGCCTTGTCCGCCTTCCAGGCCTTCACGAGCGCGACGTCGGCCGTGAGCGACGGCTCCAGCACGTAGTGGCGATCGCCGAACTGGCGGGTTTCCTTGCCCTCCGCGATCACCGTGCCGTAGCCCGTGCCCGTGAAGAAGGCCGGGATCCCCGCGCCGCCCGCGCGCAGCTTCTCCGCGAGCGTGCCTTGCGGCGTGAACTCGAGTTCGAGCTCGCCCGCCAGATATTGACGTTCGAATTCCTTGTTTTCGCCCACGTACGACGAAATCATCTTCTTGACCTGGCGCGTTTCGAGCAGCAGCCCGAGGCCGAACCCGTCGACGCCCGCATTGTTGCTGATGCAGGTGATGCCCTTCACGCCGGTGTCGCGCAGCGCGGCGATCAAGGCCTCGGGAATGCCGCACAGGCCGAAACCGCCGACCGCGAAGGTCTGCCCGTCACGGACCACGCCTTCGAGCGCGACGGCCGCGCTTGGATAGACTTTGTTCATCAGTATGTCCCTTCCTCTATGGAAACCAGCCAAACCGGTTCGCGCGATGCGTGCCGGACGAACCCGCCGCATCATTCTAAGCACGCCCGGCGAAACCCGCCGCGACGTCATGATCCGCCTGAAAGGGTACGATGCCGACCGGATGCGGCACAATACGCAAAAGTACATAAGCGTTTGCCGCCACGGGCGGCGCCCATCCGTCCGCATCCGTCGATCCCATGCCCGCCCTCGATTACCAGACCGCCTTCCACCTCGCGCCGATCGGCCTCGTCCTGTCGCGCGATCGGGTCATCGAAGACTGCAACGAAGAACTGGCCGCGATCTTCCGCTGCGCGCGCGCCGACCTGATCGGCCAGTCGTTCCAGGTGTTGTACCCGTCGCCCGACGAGTTCGCGCGGATCGGCGAACGGATCCCGCCCGTGATGATCGCGCAGGGCAGCTACGCCGACGACCGGATCATGAAGCGCGCGAGCGGCGAGCTATTCTGGTGCCACGTGACGGGCCGCGCGCTCGACCGCACCGCGCCGCTCGCGGCGGGCGTATGGACCTTCGAGGATCTGAGCGCGACGCGCCGGGTCGCGGTGGAACTGACGCCGCGCGAACGCGAGATCGCCGCGCAGCTCGCGACCGGCAAGACCAGCAAGCAGATCGGCCGGGTGCTCGACATCAGCTCGCGAACCGTCGACATCTATCGCGCGCGCCTGATCCGCAAGTACGGCACGAACAACACCGCCGAGCTGCTGCAGCGCCTGCTCGGGCACTGAGCCGCGCGCGCCGGGCACGCTGGCGGAACAGCCGCCCGACCGCGGCGCCACAAGAAAAGAAAACGCGCCGGAGAACGCCGACGCGCAGACATGCAGGGCGGAGACTCAGGCGGTCTTCACCTGCAGCGCGGACTCGATCGTCGCGCGCAACAGGTCCGGAATCGGCACCGACTTGCCGAGCGCGTAGTCGACCCAGACGCAGCGCGCGTTGCCGCGCGCGTACAGGTGCTCGGGATCGTCCGCGCGGGTCAGCTCGAAGCCGGTATCGAAACTGCTGCGGCCGGGCTTCGCGACCGACATCTTCGCGATGATGTCGCCCGGATAGTGCAATTGCTTCAGAAACTCCATCGACGCATTGACGATCACGGGCCCCTGCCCTTCGCCGTTGCCGCCCGCCACGCCGAGCTGCTCGAACCACGAGATCCGGACCTGCTCCATGTAACGGAAATAGACCGTGTTGTTCACATGGCCGAAGGCGTCCATGTCGCCCCAGCGGATCGGCATCGACATTTCAAAAACGTGGGTGTAATCGCTCATTGGAATCTTCTTGCGGGTGTCACGCTGCCTTACGCGAGCCCGAAGCCATCGTCGGCCGAGATGATCGAGCCGTTGATGAACTGGGACTCGTCGGCCGCCAGCAGCAACAGCAGGCCGTCGAGATCCTGTGGCTTGCCGAGGCGCTTGCGCGGCAGCATCGACTGCAGCTTCTGGCCCTGCTCGGTTTCCCACAGGTCGTGATTGAGTTCGGTATCGATATAGCCGGGACAGATCGCATTGACGTTGATCCCGTGGCGTCCCCATTCGAGCGCCATCACGCGGGTCATGTGCACGACCGCGGCCTTGCTCATCGCGTACAGGCCGATCTGCGACAACGGGCGCAGCCCCGCCACCGACGCGATGTTGATGATCCGGCAGCCCGGCTTGCCGTTGCCCTTGCCGCGCATCATCATGCGCTTCGCCACTTCCTGCGCGACGAAGAAAGCGCCGCGGGTGTTGGTGTCGAACACGGATTCGAAATCGGCGGGGGTCACGTCGACCAGCTTCTGCCGCTTCGAGACGCCGGAATTGTTGACCAGGATATCGATCATGCCGGCCTCGGTTTCCGCATGCGCGACGGCCGCCTTGATGCTCTGGCAATCGGTCACGTCGAGCGACACCACGTGCGCGGCGCCGCCCTCGGCCTCGATCTGCGCGCGCAATTCCTTGAGCCGCTCGACGCGCCGGCTCGCCAGCACGACCTTCGCGCCCGCCTGCGACAGCACCTGCGCGAAGCGCTGGCCGAGCCCGCTCGACGCGCCCGTCACCATCGCCACCTTGCCTTCCAGATTGATCGAACGACCCATAGCCAGTTCCTTTCCTTGACGACGCCAGGCCGAGCGCCCGCGCGCGGCCACCTTATCACACAAATAGAACGATCGTGCTAATCTAGCCGCGTCCGGTTGCGGCAAGCGTTTTATTTCGCGGACAATACGCTCCCGAATAAAAGCATTCTAACGGTTAGAGGAATCTCCATGACCCCCGCAAGCCTCATCGAGCAATATGGTCCGCGCGAATCGATGGAATATGACGTCGTGATCGTTGGCGGCGGCCCCGCCGGGCTGTCGGCGGCGGTCCGGCTCAAGCAGCGCGCCGCCGAGAAAGGCGCGGAGATCGGGGTGTGCGTGCTGGAGAAGGGGTCGGAGATCGGCGCGCACATCCTGTCGGGCGCGGTGATGGATCCGCGCGCGCTGACCGAACTGTTCCCCGACTGGCAGGCGCAGGGCGCGCCGCTCAACGTGCCGGTCACGGAAGACCGCTTCCTGTTCCTGACCGAAACCGGCGCGAAGTCGGTGCCGCACTGGGCGCTGCCGGACAACTTCAAGAACGAAGGCAACTACGTGATCAGCCTCGGCAACGTCACGCGCTGGCTCGGCCAGCAGGCGGAAGCGTTGGGCGTGGAGATCTTCCCGGGCTTCCCGGCCGCGGAAATCCTCTACAACGAGGACGGCTCGGTCAAGGGCGTCGCGACCGGCAACCTCGGCGTCGGCAAGGACGGCGAACCGACCGAGAACTTCCAGCTCGGCATGGAGCTGCACGCGAAGTACACGCTGTTTTGCGAAGGCGCGCGCGGGCACCTGGGCCGTCAGCTGATGGAGCGCTTCAAGCTCAATGCGAACAGCGAGCCGCAGTCGTACGGGATCGGCATCAAGGAACTGTGGGAAATCGATCCCGCGAAGCACAAGCCGGGCCTCGTGATGCACACGGCGGGCTGGCCGCTCAAGCGCGACACCTACGGCGGCTCGTTCCTGTACCACATGGACAATAATCAGGTGGTGGTCGGCTTCATCGTCGGGCTCGGCTACACGAACCCGTACCTGTCGCCGTTCGAGGAATTCCAGCGCTACAAGACCCATCCGGCGATCCGCCAGTTCCTCGAAGGCGGCAAGCGGGTGTCGTACGGCGCGCGCGCGATCACGGCGGGCGGGCTGCTGTCGCTGCCGAAGACGGTGTTCCCGGGCGGCGCGCTGGTGGGCGACGACGCGGGCTTCCTGAACGCGGCGCGGATCAAGGGCAGCCATGCGGCGATCAAGACCGGGATGCTGGCGGCCGACGCGGCGTTCGACGCGGTGCAGGCGGGCCGCCATGGCGACGAGCTGAATGCGTATCCGGATGCCTTCAAGCAGTCGTGGCTGCACACGGAGCTGCACCGCGCGCGCAACTTCAAGCAGTGGATGAGCAAGGGGTTGTACCTGGGCACGGCGATGGTCGGGCTCGAACAGAAGGTGCTGGGCGGCAACGTGCCGTGGACGCTGCATCACCAGCACGCGGATCACGAGATGCTGAAGCCGGCGTCGCAATGCGAGCCGATCCAGTATCCGAAGCCGGACGGCAAGCTGACGTTCGACCGGCTGTCGTCGGTGTTCATCTCGAACACGAACCACGAGGAGAACCAGCCGGCGCACCTGACGCTCAAGGATCCGAAGGTGCCGGTGGACGTGAACCTGCACGTGTACGCGGGCCCGGAGGCGCGTTTCTGCCCGGCGGCGGTGTACGAGTTCGTGAAGGCCGACGACGGCGCGGAGCGCCTCGTGATCAACGCGCAGAACTGCGTGCACTGCAAGACCTGCGACATCAAGGACCCGACCCAGAACATCGTCTGGGTCACCCCCGAGGGCGGCGGCGGACCGAATTATCCGAACATGTAATGCAGCCGCTGGTCCGCTCCCGAGCGGGCCATCCCCCTTCGCGGCGGCCCGCCTTCAGCCGCCCGTCAAATTCACGAGCCGTTCGCGCACCTGCGCGAGTACCGGCGCCCACGCACCCACCCGCTCCTGCCGATACAGCCGGATCGCGTCATACCACGGCGCGGCCTCGCGCGCGTCCTGCCAGAACCACGCGGATACGCGATCGATCATCAGGCAGGTCGGCACGCCGAGCGCGCCCGCCAGATGCGCAGGACCACTGTCGACCGTCACCACCAGGTCGAGATTCATCGCCAACGCCGCGACAGCATCGAAATCCGCCGCGAATCCTTGCATCGGATCCTCGATCGCGATACCGTGCGCGCGCCAGGCGGCCAGCGTGTCGCCCCGTCCCGGCGACAGCGCGAAATACGCGATGCCCGGCACCGTCAGCAGCGTGGCGAATTGCTCGGCGGGGATCGAGCGACGCGCATCGCGGACATGGCGCGGGTCGCCGTTCCACACGATGCCGACCCGCCGCCGGCCCGCCGCTCGCGCGTCGACCCAGGCGCGCCAGCCGGCAACCGCGCCGGCCTCCGCGCGCAGATAAGGGCGGCCCCATGCCGACGGATCATCGATGCCGAGCCGCAGCGGCAGGCTCATCAAGCCGCAGTGGAAATCGGGCCGGGTGAGCATGGCGGTTTCCAGCACGACCTCCACCGGCAGCGCGCGCGACAGCAGACCACGCAACGGCCCGTCATAGCCGACGATCAGCCGGCCGCCCTCGCCGCGCACGCGTTCCGCCAGCCGCGGCAGGAAACGCGCGGCCCACAGGCAATCGCCATGCCCCTGCTCGGCGAACACCACGAGCGTCCGGCCCGCGAGCGGCTCGCCGCGCCAGTATGCGCTGACGGCGGCCAGCGCCGCGCGGGCGGGCGGCGCCTCGCCCGGCAACGCCAAGCGCGCCTCGTAATCGCACCAGCCGCGCGCGAAGTCGCCGGCGCGCAGCGCCAGTTCGGCATGGTCGAAACGCAGGTAGGGATTCGCGCCGTCCAGCGCGCGGGCGCGCGCGAACCAGGCATGCGCCTCGTCGAAACGCGCCTGTTCCTTCACGCACAGCGCCAGCTTGTGCATCACCACGGTGTTGTCGGGCACGTTCGCCGCCGCCTCTCGCAGCAAGCGTTCGGCCGCGTCGAGGTCACCACGCGCCTCGCATGACGCCGCGCGCCACACGAGCGCATTCCCGTCGCGCGGATCGTCGGCCAGCAGGCGCGACGTCGCGTCGTCGACGAGCGGCCACGCGCGCAGCTTGAAGCCAAGCTGCGCGATCGCCGTCAGCAGATGGGGAGAATCCAGCGCCGGATCAAGGCGGTACGCGGCCAGCAACGCATCGAGCGCCGCCTGCCAGCGGTCGCCCGGCGTGCTCAGCAGTGCGCGACCGAGCGCGAGCCAGTCCTGCGCGCCGGCATCGGCGCACGCCGTGCGCGCGCGCAGCGCGGCAAGCGGATCGTCCGGCGCGCCCGGCATCCCGCGCCTCGCCGGCCGTCAGCCCGCGCGGGCGGCGATCTTCGGCGTCGTGGTCGACACGTCGCCGCATTGCCCGCGGTGGCGCAGCGCATGGTCGATCAGCACCAGCGCGAGCATCGCCTCCGCGATCGGCGTCGCGCGGATCCCGACGCACGGATCATGCCGCCCGAAGGTCTCGACGACGGCAGGCTCGCCTGCCTTCGTGATCGAGCGGCGCGGCGTGCGGATGCTCGACGTCGGCTTGATCGCGATCGACACTGTGACGTCCTGGCCGCTCGAAATCCCGCCCAGCACCCCGCCCGCGTGATTGGTGACGAAGCCGTCCGGGGTGAGTTCGTCGCCATGCTCGGAGCCGCGCTGCGCGACGCTCGCGAAGCCCGCGCCGATCTCGACGCCCTTCACGGCGTTGATGCCCATCATCGCATGCGCGATGTCGGCGTCGAGCCGGTCGAACAGCGGCTCGCCCCAGCCGACGGGCACGCCCGACGCGACCACGTTGATCCGCGCGCCGATCGAGTCGCCGTCCTTGCGCAGGGCGTCCATGTAGTCCTCGAGCGCCGGCACGATCTCGGCGTTCGGCGCGAAGAACGGGTTCTCGCGCACGTGTGCCCAGTCGACGAATGGCACGTCGATCTCGCCCAGCGCGCTCATGTAGCCGCGCACCTCGACGCCGAAGCGCTCGCGCAGCCACTTCTTCGCGATCGCGCCTGCGCCGACGACGGGCGCCGTCAGGCGCGCCGACGAACGGCCGCCGCCGCGGTAATCGCGGATACCGTATTTCTGCCAGTACGTGTAGTCGGCGTGACCGGGGCGGAACGACTCGGCGATGTTGCCGTAGTCCTTGCTGCGCTGGTCGGTGTTGCGGATCAGCAGCGCGATCGGCGCGCCGGTCGTCACGCCCTCGAACACGCCGGACAGGATCTCGACGTGGTCGGGTTCCTGGCGCTGCGTGACATGGCGCGAGGTGCCCGGCTTGCGGCGATCGAGTTCGAACTGCACGTCCGCCTCGGTCAGCGCGAGTCCCGGCGGACAGCCGTCGATCACGCAGCCGATCGCGGGACCGTGCGATTCGCCGAAGGTCGTGACAGTGAAAAGCGTACCGAGGGTATTGCCGGACATGGGAGCCGTCCAAAAAAGAAATACGGGGAAACCGCCATTATGCCAGCGGCCCCGCCCGGTGCGGGAAACCGCGGTGGGCGGGGCTGGGCGGGCGGCCCGCGCTACTTGCGCACGCCGCGCAGCTCGGTCACCGCCGCCTGCAACGCCTCCGGCGTCGCCGCAGCGGCGCTCAACGGCTCGCCGACGGCCAGCGTCAGCCGGCTCATCACGCCGCGCGCGATCGGGCGCGGCAGCTCCGCGCCCTGATCGTGCGAGAACACGCTGCCCCACAGCCCGCGCAGCGCCATCGGCACGACGGGCACGCTCGCGCGCCGCAGGATCTCGGTCACGCCGCGGTGGAACGGGTTGATGTCGCCCGTGCGGGTCAGCTTGCCTTCCGGGAAGATGCAGACGAGCTCGCCCTCGGCCAGCGCCGCCGCACACGCATCATAGGCGCGCTCGAGCAACGCCGGATCCTCGTGGCGCGGCGCGATCGGGATCGCCTTCGCATGGCGGAACACCCAGCTCGCGAACGGCGTCGAGAAGATCCGGTGATCCATCACGAAGCGGATCGGCCGCGGGCTCGCCGCCGCGATCACGAGCGCGTCGACGTAGCTGACGTGGTTGCACACGAGCAGCGCCGCGCCGGTTTCCGGAATCCGCTCCGCGTGGACGGTGCGCACCCGGTAGAACGTGTGCACGAGCACCCACGCGAGGAAGCGCAGCAGGAATTCCGGCACGAGCAGATAGATGTACGACGCGACCACGACGTTGAGCAGCCCGGTCACGAGGAACAGCCCCGGAATGCCGACGCCCGCCTTGGTGAGCAGCATCGCGAGCAACGCCGAGACGATCATGAACAGCGCATTGAGGATGTTGTTCGCGGCGATGATCCGCGCGCGATGGGTCGGGGCACTGCGGCTCTGGATCAACGCGTAGAGCGGCACGCTGTAGAAGCCGCCGAACATCGCGAGCAGGAACAGGTCGACGAGGATCCGCCAGTGGGCGAGATCCGCGAGGAATTCGCCGACGCCCAGCAGGTGATCGCGCACGGGCAGCGCGTGGCTCGCGAAGTACAGCTCGATCGCGAACGCGCTGATGCCGAGCGAGCCGAGCGGCACGAGCCCGATCTCGACGCGCCGGCGCGACAGCTTCTCGCACAGCAGCGAACCGATGCCGATGCCGAGCGAAAAGGTGGCGAGCAGCACCGTGACGACGTCCGGATTCGCGGACAGCACGTCCTTCGCGAAATTGAAGAACGAGGTCAGGAAGGTCGCGCCGACGAACCACAGCCACGAGATGCCGAGCAGACTCAGGAACACCGTGCGGTTGCCGGCCGCGAGCCGCAGGTTGCGCCAGGTCTCGGACACGGGATTCCAGTTGATCACGAGGTCGGGCTGCGGCGCCGGCGTCGGCGGTACGCGCGACGCGACCAGCCGGCCGATGACCGCGATCACGACGCAGCTCGCGGCGAGCAGCACCTCGCCGCGCCCGTCGATCCCGGCCGCCGCGCCGCCGATGAGCGTGCCGATCAGGATCGCGACGAAGGTGCCCATCTCGACGAGGCCGTTGCCGCCCACCAGCTCGCGGTCGTCGAGGTGCTGCGGCAGGTACGAGTACTTGACCGGCCCGAACAGCGTCGAATGCATGCCCATCATGAACGTGCACAGATAGAGCAGCGGCGCGGCATGCGTGACGAACCCCGCCGCGCCGACCAGCATCAACGCGATCTCGAAGCTCTTGACGAAGCGCGTGAGGCGCGCCTTGTCGTATTTGTCGGCGATCTGGCCGGAGGTCGCCGAGAACAGCACGAACGGCAGGATGAAGATCGCGGAGATCAGGAACGCGGCGGTCTTCGCATCGACGCCGCTGAAGCGGGCCGTATGGTAGGTGACGAGCGACGTGAAGCCGATCTTGAAGACATTGTCGTTGAGCGCGCCGAAGAACTGCGTCAGGAAAAACGGCGCGAAGCGACGCTCGCGCAGCAGATCGAACTGCGACGCGTGCGGCCGCCGCGCATCGCGACGCGCGGCGGAAACGGAAGTGTGATCACTCATGCGCAAGAACGCCGCGGCCCGCTGCCATGCGATCGCGCACGTTGGTCTGTTTCAGGGATGGGCGGGCGGGCCCGCGGGCTTCAGGTGGGAAGCGGCTTGTGGACCTCGTCCTCGGGCTCCGGCCAATCGCGGATATACGCCTTCAACATGCGGTTCTCGAAGCTCTGCGCCTCCACCACCGTCTTCGCGACGTCGTAGAACGAGATCACGCCCATCAGCACCCGCTTGTCGAGCACCGGCATGTAGCGCGCGTGGCGCTCCAGCATCATCCGCCGTACTTCGTTGACGTCGGTTTCCGGCGTACAGGTGAGCGGCTCGTCCATGAGCTTGCGGACCTGGGCGTCGCCGATCGCGCCGCCGTTGTCCTTCAGGCGCAGGATGATCTCGCGAAACGTGAGCATGCCGACGAGATCGCCGTACTCCATCACCACGAGCGAGCCGATATCGTGCTCCGCCATCGTGTCGACCGCATCGCGCAACGGCGTATCGGGCGTCACGGTAAACAGCGTATTGCCCTTGACTTTGAGAATGTCGCTGACGCGCATCGTTGTCCCCTAGTGCATTCATGCATAACTGGCTTCCGATCCTAGCGGAAAGCCTGTTAAAAGGAAAGCGCATGGCCGTGCGGAAGATGGCCGGTTGCGGAGGGCCGGTTGCGGGGGGCCGGTGTCGGACGGCCGGTTGCGGACGGCCGGTTGCGGATGCCGCCTCGCCGCCGCACAATGGGAAAGCACGCGCGTACCATTTGCGACGCATCGCGCCCAAGGAGATCGCCATGGCCCACCCCGCCCCCACCGAGCGGTTCGCGAGTTTCTCGGAGTTCTACCCGTTCTACCTGGGCGAGCATCGCAACGTCACCTGCCGCCGGCTGCATTTCATCGGCTCGCTCGGCGTGATCGGCTGCGTCGCGATGGCGCTCGCGATGGACAACTGGCTGTGGCTGCCCGCCGCGGTCGTCTGCGGCTACGGGTTCGCGTGGATCGGTCACTTCTTCTTCGAGAAGAACCGCCCCGCCACCTTCCGCCATCCTTTCTACAGTCTGATGGGCGACTGGGTGATGTTCAAGGACATCTGCACCGGCAAGATCGCGATCTAGCCCCCTCGCCCACCGCCTCAGGCCGCCGGATCCGGCCGCACGGCGGGATCCGCCCCGGCCGCGCCCTCGGCGTCCGTCGCCGCGGCCGCCCGACGGCTCGCCAGCAAGGTCGCGAGCGGCACCGCCAGCCGGTCGCTCGCGAGCGCATCCAGCAGCAGCGCCTGGTCAAACGGTGTTTTGCTGCGCTGCAACTGATACACCAGCTCGCCCCGATCGACCACCATCACGTCGAACAGGTCCGCCACGCTCAATTCCGCCGGGTTCACCAGCAACACGTAACGCGGCGCGGCGTCCCGCTCGTTCTGCAGGCGCGCGACCCATTCCCGCTCCTCCATCGTCGCCAGCAGCCGTTGCGCGGTTTCCATGTCGCAGCGCACCATCAGCGCGAGCCGCGCGGCCGTGTGGCCGGCGCGCCCCGCGTCGCGCGCATCGGACAGGCGCGCCAGCAGTTCGAGCGAGTCGAGCAGGTCGCTGCCCGGATAGCGGATCCGGTGGAACTGCCCGATCCGGATCGCCGGCAGCGCCGACGCGATCATCGCGCCGCCCAGCGCGATGAACCAGCTCAGGTACATCCACAGCAGGAACATCGGCACCGCCGCGAACGCGCCGTACACGGCGGTATAGGTCGGGATGCGCCGCACGTAGTAGCCGAAGCCGCGCTTCGCCAGTTCGAACGCCAGCGCCGCGCAGATCCCGCCCACCACCGCGTCGCGCCACGCGACCGCGCAGTTCGGCAGGTACACGTAGAGCAGCGTGAACGCGAGCACCGTCAAGGGCAGCGACGCGGCCGTCAGCATCCATTCGAAGACGGGCGGCGTGGTCGAGGTGCCCGCGAACGCGAGCGATTTCGTGAACAGATAGGACGAGATCGACAGGCTCACGCCGAACAGCAGCGGCCCGAGCGTGATCAGCGCCCAGTAGGCGAGCACCCGCTGCGCGAACGGGCGCGGCTTGCGCACGCGCCAGATCACGTTGAACGCCGACTCGACCGTCATCATCGTCATCACCGCGGTCACCACGAGCACGATGATCCCCGCCGTCGTCAGCCCTTTCGCCTTCGAGGCGAACTGGTTCAGATACTTGAAGATCTGGTTGTTGAACTGCGCGGGCATCAGGTGATCGGCGAGGAAACCCTGCAGCGAATTCTGGAACGACGCGAAGATCGGGAATGCGGTGAACAGCGCGAACGCCACCGTGACGAGCGGCACGAGCGCGAGCATCGTCGTGAATGTCAGGCTGCCCGCGACCTGCGGGATGCGATCCTCGGCGCTGCGCCGCGCGGCGAAGCGCGCGAGGCGCCGGATGGTGTCGAGGTCCACGCTCAACTTCGGCAACGGCTTTCTCCTTCTGCTTGATGCGGCACGGGCCGCCGCGCGCGGCGGCGGCTTCAGCCCCTATAATAGCCGCTCACTCCAGTGGCCTATGAAAGACATCCTCGTGCTCTACTACAGCCGCCACGGCGCGACCCGCGAGCTGGCGCTTGCGATCGCGGGCGGCATCGACAGCGTGCCCGGCGCCCAGGCGCGCATTCGCACCGTTCCGGCCGTCTCCGCCGTGTGCGAGGCGACGCAGCCCGACATCCCGTCCGACGGCCCGCCCTACGCGGAGCTGCGCGACCTCGAGGAATGCGCGGGCCTCGCGCTCGGCTCGCCGACGCGCTTCGGCAACATGGCCGCGTCCCTCAAGTACTTCCTCGACGGCACCACGCCGCAGTGGCTGTCCGGCGCGCTCGCCGGCAAGCCCGGCTGCGTGTTCACCTCGACCGGCAGCCTGCATGGCGGCCAGGAATCGACCCTGCTGTCGATGATGCTGCCCCTGCTCCATCACGGCATGCTGATCGTCGGCATCCCGTACACCGAAAGCACGCTCGCCACGACCCAGACGGGCGGCACCCCGTATGGCGCGTCGCACTTTTCGCGCGCGCATCAGTCGGGCATCTCGGCCGACGAAAAGACCCTCGCCGCCGCGCTCGGCGCGCGACTCGCGCGCGCCGCGCTGCAGTTGAGCGCCGCGTCGTGAGCGCCGCGCCCCCACCCGCCGCCGCGCGTCCCGGTCTCGCCCTCGCCGCGGCGGCCCTGCTCGCCGCGCTGATCGCGCTGTCAGTCGCCTGGGAGATCTGGCTCGCGCCGCTGCGCCCGGGCGGCTCCGCGCTGATGCTGAAGGCGGTGCCGCTCGCGCTCGCGCTGCCCGGCGTCTGGCGCCGCAGCGTGTATACCCTGCAGTGGGCGTCGATGCTGATTCTGGTCTATCTTGCCGAAGGGATCGTGCGCGGCATGACCGATACGGGCCTGTCCGCGACGCTCGGCTGGCTCGAAACCGCGCTCGCCCTCGGCTTTTTCGCCGCCGCGCTCGCCTACGTCGCGCCGTTCAAGCGCGCGGCCAAGCAACGCGCGCGCGATCGTTCCCGACCCTCCCGCTCCTGACCGTCATGACCGCCTCCGCCTTCCTCGACGCCTGCCGCCAGGCCATCGGCGCCGACCACGTGCTGACCGACCCGCACGACACCGCGCCGTTCCTCACCGATTGGCGCCGCCGCTACCAGGGCGCGGCGTGCGCGGTGCTGCGGCCCGCCACGACCGAGGAAGTGGCGGCGCTCGTGAAGCTCGCCGTCGCGCACCGCGTCGCGCTCGTGCCGCAAGGCGGCAACACCGGGCTCGCGGGCGGCGCCACGCCCGATGCGAGCGGCGCGCAGGCGGTGCTGAGCGTCGCGCGGCTGAACCGCGTGCGCGCGCTCGATCCGCACAACAACACGATCACCGTCGAGGCGGGCGTGATCCTCGCCGAGGTCCAGGCGCGCGCCCGCGAGGCGGAACGCCTGTTCGCGCTGAGCCTCGCGGCGGAAGGCAGCTGCACGATCGGCGGCAATCTCGCGACCAACGCCGGCGGCACCGCGGTGCTGCGCTACGGCAACGCGCGCGAGCTGTGCCTCGGGCTCGAGGTGGTGACGCCGCAGGGCGAGATCTGGGACGGCCTGCGCGGCTTGCGCAAGGACAACACCGGCTACGACCTGCGCGATCTGTTCATCGGCGCGGAAGGCACGCTCGGCATCATCACCGCGGCCGTGATGAAGCTGCACCCGCGCCCCGCCGCCCAGGTGACGGCGCTCGCCGCGCTCGACTCGCCGCATGCGGCCCTTGATTTCCTCGCGCTCGCGCAACGCGCGGCAGGCCCGCTGCTGACGGGCTTCGAGCTGATGTCCGATTTCTGCATGAAGCTGGTCGGCAAGCACTATCCGCAGCTGCGCTATCCGTTCGAGCACGCGCATCCGCAGACCGTGCTGCTCGAACTGTCCGACAACGAAAGCGAGGCGCATGCGCGCGCGCTGTTCGAGACGTTGATGGAAGAGGCCTTCGAGGCCGGCCAGGTGGTCGACGCGGTGGTCGCCGAGAACCTCGCGCAGTCGCGCGCGTTCTGGGACCTGCGCGAGCACATCCCGCTCGCGCAGGCCGACGAGGGGCTCAACATCAAGCACGACATCGCGGTACCGATCTCGTCGATCGCCCGCTTCATCGACGAGACCGACGCGGCGATCCAGCAGGTCGCGCCCGGCGCGCGGATGGTGACCTTCGGCCACCTCGGCGACGGCAATCTGCACTACAACGTGCAGACGCCCGAAGGCGGCGACGCGAAGCGCTTTCTCGCCGACTGCCAGGCGCCGATCAACCAGGTCGTCTATGAGAACGTGCACCGCCACCGCGGCACGATCAGCGCCGAGCACGGCATCGGCCAGCTGAAGATCGACGACGCGCAACGCTACAAGTCGGCGGTCGAGATCGGGCTGATGCGCACGCTGAAAGGCGCGCTCGATCCGCTCAACCTGATGAACCCCGGCAAGGTGCTGCGCTAGCCGCGCGAGGAGTCCGACCGTGAAAATCCGCGTGCTGTCCGACCTGCATCTCGAAGGCAATGCGCCCGACGCGATCCCGTACGCGCAAGCCGACCTCGTCGTGCTCGCGGGCGACATTCACAATCATGCGGAAGGCTTGCGGTGGGCGGCCGAGACCTTCGATCCGGCGACCCCGGTCGTCTACGTCCCCGGCAATCACGAGTACTACGACGGCGAATTCGGCGCGCTCGAGGCCGCGATGCGCGACACCGCGCAGGCGCTCGATCACGTGCACTACCTGAACAACGCGACCTTCGTCGATCCCGACGGCCGGTTCCGCGTGCTCGGCACGACGCTGTGGAGCGATTTCGCGCTGTTCGGCGACACCGCCGCGGCGTGCGACGCCGCGCGCAAGGTCATGCTCGATTTCAGGGGCGTGATTCAGGTGGACTGGCCGCACGGCGTGCCGCGCGACTTCGCGCCGGACGACGCGATCGCGCTGCATCGCACCGCGCGCGCCTGGCTGGAGGCCGAACTCGCGCGCCCCTTCGCGGGCCGCACGATCGTCGTCACGCATCACGCGCCGCACCGGCTGAGCCTCGCGGCGCGCTATGCGGACGATCCGGTGTCGGCGGGCTTCGTCAGCGACCTCGACGCGCTCGCGCGCGCGCCGGTCGCGCTGTGGCTGCACGGCCACACTCATACGTCATTCGACTACACGACGCCGGGCGGCACCCGGGTCGTCTGCAATCCGCGCGGCTACCTGCACCGCCGCACCGGCGAACGCGAGAACCCGTCGTTCGCCTGGGACACGGTCGTCGCGCTCGACTGAACGCGTCAGCGCGTGCGCTCGACGCGCACCGGCTGCGGCTTCGCCTTCGTCATCCTGCGCAGCAGATCGCGCGACACCGCCACGCCCACCACGCCCAGCAGCACGCCCAATCCCATCAGCAAATGCAGGTTCATCATCGTTCTCCCGGTTCCATCCGATTCAGCCAATCACGTTGATCAGACAGTAGCAAACTCAGCGCGACACAAAGGTAAAAAAATGTTGCGCCGGCGACAAATTTCGTCAGATGCCGCGCGCCGCGCTCAGGTCGTGCGCGCGAATTGCTGGAGCGCGGCGACGTCGGCATCGACGGTCGCCGGCAGTTCCTCGCGCAGGAAGTCGACCCAGGTGCGGATCTTCGCGTCCAGGTACTGCCGCGACGGATAGAGCGCGTAGATGTTCATCACGTGCGACCGGTACTCGGGCATCACCCAGGCGAAGTCGCCGTGCTTGAACCCGGCGATCGCCGAGTAGAGCGGCAGCACGCCGATGCCCATCCCCTCGCGCACCGCGGCGGCCAGCGCCTCCGCGACATTGACGCGAAACGGCGGCGAGGCCAGCGACACGGTTTCCTCGCCGTGCGGGCCGGTGAGCTTCCACTCGGCCCAGTGCATGCCCGGCGCGACCATCCCCAGGCACACGTGCCCGGACAAATCCTGCGGCCGCTGCGGTACGCCATAGCGCGCCAGATAGCCGGGCGACGCGCATGCGACGCTGAAGGTCGTCGCGAGCCGCTGCGACACGAGCCCCGAATCGGGCAGATCCTGGTCGACGATCAACGCGACGTCGTAGCCCTCGTCCAGCAGGTCCGGCATCCGCTGCGCGAGCGTCAGCTCGACGTGCACATCCGGATAGCGCTCGCGGTAGCGCGAGATCGCCGGCACCGCGTAATGCTGGCCCAGGCTCGTCATGCAATGCACCTTCAGCTTGCCCGACGGGCGCGCATGCGCGTCGCCCGCCTCGGCTTCCGCCTGGTCGACGTACGCGAGGATCTGCTCGCAGCGCTGCAGGTAGCGCTCGCCCGCCTCGGTCAGCGCGATGCGGCGCGTGGTGCGGTTCAACAGGCGGGTGCGCAGGTGGGATTCGAGATCCGACACCGCGCGCGACGTGTAGGCCGTCGTCGAATTGAGCTGCTGCGCCGCGGCGGTGAAGCTCCCCGCCTCCACCACGCGCACGAACACCCGCATGTTTTGTAGCGTATCCATGCTCTTTCCCTATTGAATCAGCGCCGATTGTTGCACGAAGAACAATGAATATTATCTCGTGTTCTGTAAAAATGCGTTTCATATCGGCCTATTTATCCAACAATACCCGCAAAAATATAATCGACACCGAGTTATCTTTATCCGAAAGGGAGAAAATCGTGCGGCCTCCGGCAACAAGAGGGACGTTTGCACTCGCGGTTCTTGCAATTTCATTGACAATCGCCGGTTGCGCGAGCATGGGCGGAATTGCACCGCAAGCCAAGCAGATCGATCCCGCCGCGCTCGACGCCGGCACCGCGATCCAGGCGGCGAACCGCGACGCGGGCTGGCCCGCGTCCGACTGGTGGCGCGCCTATCGCGATCCGCAGCTCGACGCGTGGGTCGCCGCCGCCCAGGCCGGCAGCCCGTCGCTCGCGGCCGCGCAGGCGCGCGTGCGCGAGGCGCAGTCGATGGCGCGCGCCGCCCACGCGGACGAGCTGCCGCAGCTGAACGGCGCGCTGTCGCTGGCCCGCCAGCACTGGCCGGACAACGTGTACTACGGCCCCGGCCCGCTCGCCAACGCCGATACCTGGAACAACACCGGCACCCTGAGCCTGTCGTACCACCTCGACCTGTGGGGCAAGGACCGGAACACCGCGGAACGCGCGGTCGACGTCGCCCGCGCGCGCGCCGCCGACGAACGCGCGGCCCGGCTCGAACTGGAAACCAATGTCGTGCGCGCCTACATCAGCCTGTCGATGAACTTCGCGCTGCTCGACATCGCGCATGCGACCTACGAGCGCCAGCACGAGCTGGCCGAGCTCGCCCGCAAGCGCCTGATCGCAGGCCTCGGCACGCAGCTCGACGTGAGCCAGGCGGAAGCCACGCTGCCCGACTACGAACGGCAGATCGACACCTACGAGGAAGCGATCGCGCTCGGCCGCCACCAACTCGCCGCGCTCGCCGGCAAGGGCCCCGGCGCGGGTGCGGCGCTCGCGCGCCCCGCCCTCGCGCTCGACGCGCCGGCCGGCCTGCCGTCCGCGCTGCCCGCCGAGCTGATCGGACGCCGCCCGGACGTGGTCGCCGCGCGCTGGCTCGTCGACGCCCAGGCCCGCGGCATCGACGTCGCCAAGGCCGACTTCTATCCGAACATCAACCTCGTCGCGTCGATGGGCGGCTTCGGCGTCACCGCGCCGTTCGCCGACTTCCTGCGCGCGATGAACGGCGGCTGGTCGGCCGGCCCCGCGCTGACGCTGCCGATCTTCGAGGGCGGCCGGCTGCGCGCGCAGCTCGGCGCGGCCGCGGCGGGCTACGACCAGGCGGTCGAGCACTACAACCAGACGCTCGTCGGCGCGCTCAAGGACATCGCCGACAACGTCGTGCGGATCCGCTCGCTCGACACCCAGCAGAAGGACGCCGGCCGCTCGGTCACGCTCACGCAGCGCTCCTACGATCTGTCGCGCGAAGGGTTCCGGCGCGGGCTCACCGACTACGTGAACGTGCTGGTCGCGCAAAGCCAGCTGCTGCGCGCGCAGGACACCCGGACCCGGATCGACGCCGAGCGGCTCGCCGCGCATGCGTCGCTGATGGCCGCGCTCGGCGGCGGGCTCGACGCGCCCGAGGACGCGCCGCGCGACGCCGCCTTGCCCGCTTCCGCCACGCCGGCGACGCGCCGCTGATACGAGGCCGCCATGTCCGCTTCCACCGCCTCCCGCCCGTCGCCGTTCGCCGCGTTCGTCACGGCCGCCGCCGATTGGGCGCACACCGACGGGCACGCCTGGATCTACCTGGCCAAGGCGCTCGCGGCCGCGTTTCTCGCGCTGGGCGTCTCGATGGCGCTCGACCTGTCCGCGCCGAAGACCGCGATGACGACCGTGTTCATCGTGATGCAGCCGCAAAGCGGCGCGGTGTTCGCGAAGAGCTTCTATCGGCTGGTCGGCACCTTCGTGGGACTGACGGCGACGCTCACGCTGGTCGGCCTGTTCCCGCAGCAGCCGGTGCTGTTCCTGATCTCGCTCGCGCTGTGGATCGCGCTGTGCACGGCGGGCGCCGCGCGCAACCGCAACTTCCGCAGCTACGGCTTCCTGCTCGCGGGCTACACCGCCGCGCTGATCGGCCTGCCCGCGTCGCAACACCCGGACGGCGCGTTCATGACCGCGATGACGCGCGTCTCCGAGATCACGGTCGGCATCCTGTCGGCGGGCGTGATCAGCGCGCTGATCTTCCCGCAGTACACGGGCGAGCAGATGCGCACCACGGTGCGCCAGCGCTTCACGGGCTTCGTCGACTACGTCGCGGCCGCGCTGGCCGGCGACATGGATCGCGCGCGCATCGAACGCGTGCACACGCGCTTCGTGGCCGACGTGGTCGGCTTCGAGGCCGCGCGCAGCATGGCCGTGTTCGAGAATCCCGACACCCGCATGCGCAGCGGCCGGCTCGCGCGCCTGAACAGCGAGTTCATGACCGCGTCGAGCCGCTTCCACGCACTGCACCAGTTGATGAACCGGCTGCACGCCGCGAGCGCGCAGGCCGTCGCCGCGATCGAACCGTACTTCCGCGAGATCGCGCCGCTGCTGAGCCCGGAGGGCGAGCCGGTGCGCTCGTCGGCCGACGCCGCGCGGGTCGCCGCGCAGCTGCTCGCCTATCGCGACGCGCTGCCGCGCCGGATCCGCGCGACGCGCGCCGGGCACGAGAACGATCCCGCGTTCCCGCTGCTCGACTTCGATACCGCGTCCGAGCTGCTGTACCGCTTCATCGCCGACCTGCACGCGTACTCGGCCACCTATGCGTCGCTCGCGAGCAGCAGCCACGAGCGCGAACGCTGGATCGAGCGCTACGAGCCGCGCACCAATCCGACGGCCGCGCTGATCGCCGGCGTGCGCACCGCGATCGTGGTGCTCGTGCTCGGCTGGTTCTGGATCGCGACCGCGTGGCCGAGCGGCGTGATGCTCGTGCTGAACGCGGCGGCCGTATGCGCGCTGGCCTCGTCGACGCCGCACCCGACCCGCATGTCCGCGCAGATGGGCTTCGGCACCACCCTCGCGGTGCTCATGGGCCTGCTGCTGATGTTCGGCGTGTATCCGCACATCGACGGCTTCGTGATGCTGTGCGCGGCGCTCGTGCCGTTCCTGTCGATCGGCATCTTCATGTCGGTGCGGCCGAAGCTCGCGGGCTACGGCATGGGCTACCTGATCTTCTTCTGCACGCTCGCCGGGCCGGAGAACGTCACCCACTACGATCCGACCGGCTTCATGAACGACGCGCTCGCGCTGATCCTGTCGATGCTGGTGTCGGCGGTCGCGTTCGCGGTGCTGTTCCCGCCGGCCGGACCCTGGCTCAAGCGCCGGCTGTTCGCCGACCTGCGCCACCAGGCCGTGGCCGCCTGCCGCGCGCGCCTCGCCGGGCTGCGCACGCGCTTCGAGAGCGGCGCGCGCGACCTGATGTTCCAGGCCCACGGCCTCGCCGCCGACCAGCCCGGCACGCAGCGCGACGCGCTGCGCTGGATGTTCGCGGTGCTCGAGACCGGCAATGCCGTGATCGACCTGCGCAACGAGCTGGCGACCCTGCCGCCCGACCCGCGCTACGCGGCCACCATGCCGTGGCGACGCGCGATCGACGTCGCGCGCGACGCGGTCGCCGCGCTGTACGCGCAACCGGCGAGCGCGCGCTTCGACCGCGCGCTCGCGGCGACCATCGACGCGATCGCCTCGACCCAGCAGGCGCTCGCCACCTTCGAGCCGCCGCGCGAGGAGCGCCGCCGGCTGCAACGGATCCTGAGCCACCTGCATTTCATCCGCACGGCGCTGCTCGATCCGGAATCGCCGCTCGCCACGCTCGGCGCGCCTTCGCCCGCCCAACCAGGAACGCCCTCATGATGCCGCGCGAAATCGCCATTCTCGACGCCTACATGCCCACCGTCGTGCTGATGTTCGTCATCGGCGCGATCCTGACCTGGGCGCTCGACCGCCTGCTTGCCCACACCGGGCTCTACCGCGTCGTCTGGCACCCGTCGCTGTTCCGCGCAAGCCTGCTCGTCTGCATCTGCGGCGGCCTGAGCCTTGCCGTCTATCGTTGATATGAATCGAACCATGATCCTGCGAAAACTCTTCGGCTTCGTCGCGACAGCCGCCATCCTGATCGTCGCGATCCTGATCGGGCGCACCCTGTGGGTGTACTACATGGACGAGCCCTGGACCCGCGACGGCCGCGTGCGCGCGGAAATCGTCAACGTCGCGCCCGACGTGTCGGGCGCCGTGGTCGCGCTGCCCGTGCGCGACAACCAGTTCGTGCACAAGGGCGACGTGATCATGCAGATCGATCCGTCGCACTACCAGATCGCGGTCGAGCAGGCGCAGGCCGCGGTCGCGGCCCGGCGCGCCGAGCTGCAGATGCGGCGCGCCGACGCCGCGCGCCGCGCCGATCTCGACGCGCTCGTCGTGTCGAAGGAGAACCGCGAGAACGCGACCCAGACCGCCTCCAGCGCGGACGCGCAATACCAGCAGGCGCTCGCCGCGCTCGACGCCGCCAAGCTGAACCTCGCGCGCACCACGGTGGTCGCGCCGGTCGACGGCCACATCACCAACCTGAACGTGTTCCGCGGCGACTACGCGACGGCCGGCGCGGCCAAGCTCGCGATCGTCGACAGTCATTCGTTCTGGGTATACGGCTATTTCGAGGAAACCAAGCTGCCGCGCGTGAAGATCGGCGCGAAGGCGGAAATGCGGCTGATGAGCGGCGGCGTGCTGAAGGGCCATGTCGAAAGCATCTCGCGCGGCATCTACGATCGCGACAATCCGCAAAGCCGCGACCTCGTCGCCGACGTGAACCCGACCTTCAACTGGGTGCGCCTCGCGCAGCGCGTGCCGGTGCGCATCAGGATCGACGCGGTGCCGGACGACGTCGTGCTGTCGGCGGGCACCACCTGCACCGTGATCGTCGAGCAGGACAAGAAGCAGGACAGCAAGAAGCGCAGCTGAGCGCTGCGCCGGGGCACGCCGCCGACGCAGGCGGCCGCGCCCCTCATCCGCGCAGTCAGGCCGTCGCGGCCGCGCGCGCGGGCACGCGGAAATGACTGACCATCGCCTTGAGCGACTGCGCCTGCTCGTCGAGCGAACGCGCGGCCGCGGCCGCCTGCTCGACGAGCGCCGCATTCTGCTGGGTGCCCGAATCCATCTGCGAGACGGCGCGCCCGATCTCGTCGATGCCCGCGCTCTGCTCGTTCGACGCGCTCGAAATCTCGCCCATGATGTCGGTCACGCGCTTCACCGCGCGCACCACCTCGTTCATCGTGCGGCCCGCGTCCTGCGCGAGCAGCGCACCGTTCGCGACCCGCTCGACCGACGCGCCGATCAGCGTCTTGATCTCCTTGGCCGCGGTCGCCGAGCGTTGCGCGAGCGAGCGCACCTCGCTCGCCACCACCGAGAAGCCGCGCCCCTCCTCGCCCGCGCGCGCGGCCTCGACCGCCGCGTTCAGCGCGAGGATATTGGTCTGGAACGCGATGCTCTCGATCACGCCGGTGATGTCGCGGATGCTCTTCGCGCTGTCGTCGATCTCGGTCATCGTCGCGACCACCCGGCCGACCACCTCGCCGCCCTGTTCCGCGACCGCCGACGCATTCGCGGCCAGCGCGCTCGCCTGCTTCGCGTTCTCGGTGTTCTGGTGGACCGTCGAGGTCAGCTGCTCCATGCTCGCCGCCGTCTTCTCGAGCGCGACCGCCTGCTGCTCGGTGCGCTGCGACAGGTCGAGATTGCCCATCGAGATCTGCCCCGACGCCGCCGCGATCGCCTCCGCGCTCGCCGCGATGTCGCGCACCGTGCCGGCCAGGCCGTCCTGCATGTCGCGCAGCGCGTGCAGCATGCTGTCGCGGTCGCGCTGCTTCAGGCGGATCGCATTCGTGAGATCGCCCTGCGCGATGTGCCCGGCGATCTTCTTCGCATAGGCCGGCTCGCCGCCCAGTTGCGTGCCGAGCCGCCGCACGACCCACTCGGCGATCACGAAGGCGAGCGCGATCAGCCCCACGGTCATGATCGCGATCATCGCGAACGAGGCGCGGAACAGCGTCGTCGAGGTGTCGAGCGTCGCGCGCGAGGCGTCGCCGCGCGCCTTCACGAGCCCGTCCACCAGGGTTTCGAGCTTGCCCGTCTCGACGATCAGCGAGACGTCCTGGGTGCCGACCTGCCAGCTCATCTGCGACAGGTCGAGCGGCTGCTCGCGCACGAGCTTGACGAAGTCGCGCAGGTGGCCGCTCCATGCGCCGACCGAGGTCGAGAACGCCTTGAGCTTCGCGCTGTCGTCCGTATCGGCGGGATGCGTGAAACGCTGCAGCGTGGCCAGCTCGGCGCCGATCGCGTCGAGCCCCTTGTCGATGTCGCCGCCGAGATCGTCGCGCTCCTTCGCGGTGGTCGCGGTCAGCAGCATCTTCTGCGCGCGGCTCGCGCGCAGCACGTAGCCGCGCACTTCCTCCGCCGAGCGGCTCGCGACGTACCCCTGCTCATACACCGAACGGATCGAGCCGTGCAGACGGCTGATCTGCATCAGCGAGAACAGGCCGATCACGAGCGTGCCCACCAGCAGCGTGCCGAACGCCACGCGCAAGGTCGTCTTCACCGACCAGGGCTTGCGCGCGGTGCTCCGCTTCCCCGACGCGCCCGCCCCCCGGCCCGTCGCTTCGTCATCCGGCAAGAATCCGGGCCCACGTCGCCCACGCAGCGCTACGCCTTTCATTGATATGTCCCCGTTCTGGTCTGCTGCTGCAACCGGGAAGGTCGGTCCCGGCCTGGCCGTCGACATGCCACGCACGCCGGCCGGGCGCCCCTGGCCAGGCGTGTCCACTGGCCGGATCGGTCGAATCCGGTGTACGCGGCTTTCATTTCATTCTTTCACGATGCTTCCGCCGCTTCTACGGCAACGGCGCGTGCTTCTTGAGTCCGGCCAAACCCGCAGGCGCGGCGCGCACGGCCGCGGGCGTCTCCCCTTATACCCATCCAAAAATCGGCGCACCTTGATTCAACAGGCAAATCGAATGTCTCATTCTCGACAAAGGTTGGCCGGACAATGAACAGACGCCACATTAGACTGCGTTCACGCATGAATGAACAACGCGCACCCGGCTTCCGGCAAGCGCCCTTCCGCCTCCTCGACCCGCCGCATCATGGAAACCAGTCTCGACAACCGCTCCGCTCCCGTTCCGCCCGCCGCCACGCCCGCGCCGGCCATCACGCGCACCGTCTATCCGGTGCTCGGCGCGATCAGCTTCTCGCACCTGCTCAACGACATGATCCAGTCGCTGATCCTCGCGATCTATCCGATGCTGAAGGCGAATTTCGCGCTGTCGTTCGCGCAGATCGGGCTCATCACGCTGACCTACCAGATCACCGCGTCGCTGCTACAGCCGCTGATCGGCTACTACACCGACAAGCATCCGAAGCCGTACTCGCTGCCGGTCGGGATGAGCTTCACGCTGGGCGGGCTGGTGCTGATGTCGATCGCGCCGAACTTCTCGATCCTGCTGATCGCGGCCGCGCTGGTCGGCTGCGGCTCGTCGGTGTTCCATCCGGAATCGTCGCGCGTCGCGCGGATGGCGTCGGGCGGCCAGCACGGGCTCGCGCAATCGCTGTTCCAGGTGGGCGGCAACGCGGGCTCGTCGCTCGGACCGCTCCTCGCCGCGTTGATCGTGATCCCGCACGGCCAGCGCAGCATCGCGTGGTTCTCGCTGGCCGCGCTGGTCGCCATCGTCGTGCTGTGGCAGATCGGCCGCTGGTACCAGCGCCACCCGGCCACCCGCAAGAAGCTCGCGCGCGACGCGCAGTCGCTGCTGCCGCCCCGCAAGGTCGCGTTCGCGATGGGCGTGCTCGTGATGCTCGTGTTCTCGAAGTACATCTACCTCGCGAGCCTCAACAGCTATTTCACCTTCTACCTGATCGACAAGTTCCATCTGTCGGTGCAGGCCGCGCAGTTCCACCTGTTCGTGTTCCTCGCGGCGGTCGCCGCCGGCACCGTGATCGGCGGCCCGATCGGCGATCGCATCGGCCGCAAGTACGTGATCTGGGTATCGATTCTCGGCGTCGCGCCGTTCACGCTGCTGCTGCCGTACGCCAACCTGCTCTGGACCAGCGTGCTGACCGTGATCATCGGCGTGGTGCTCGCGTCGGCGTTCTCCGCGATCATCGTCTACGCGCAGGAGCTGATCCCCGGCAAGGTCGGGATGGTCGCCGGGCTGTTCTTCGGTTTCGCGTTCGGGCTGGGCGGCGTCGGCGCGGCGGCGCTCGGCGAGCTGGCCGACGCGACCAGCATCGGCTTCGTCTACAAGGTGTGCTCGTTCCTGCCGCTGCTCGGGATCCTCACCGTGTTCCTGCCCGACATCGAGGGCATGCGGCGCGCGGCGGCGAAAGCCGCCTGAGACGACCCAGGCCCGAACCGGCGGCGCGCTTGCGCCGCCGCAGGAGTTCAGCGCGCCTGCGCGTGAATCGCGAGGAAGCGCCGCAGGATGCCCGACGAATAGGCGCCCGCGATATCGGCGAGAAAACGCGTGAACGACGCGCTCGCGTGATCGTCCGCGGTATCGGAAATGGTGCGCACGACCGCGCACGGCACGCCGTACTCGTGGCACACCTGCGCGAGCGCCGCGCCCTCCATCTCGACCGCGCATGCCGCGGGCAGCGCGTCGCGCAGCGCGATCACCTCGCGCTCGCTCGACACGAAACGATCGCCGCTGATGATGAGCCCCGTGCGCACCTGGGGCGCGCGCAGGCGGAAGCGCTGCCGCAGCGCCTCGCCCTCTTCGGCGATGAACTGCTCGCATGCCGCCCGCAGTTGCGCGGCAAGCGCCGCGTCGGCCGGGAAACGCGCGACGCCGAGCAGCGGCGCCTCGAAGCGCGGAAACAGCGGCGAGGCGTCGAGATCGTGCTGCAGCAGCGCATCGGCGACCACGATGTCGCCGACCGCGACCTCGCGCGCGACCCCGCCCGCCACGCCCGTGAACACGACCGCGCGCACCTGAAAGCGCAGCAGCAGCGCGCTGACGGTGGCCGCCGCCGCGACCTTGCCGATCCGCGCGAGCGTGACGACGCAGGCCACGCCGCTCGCCGTGCCGACGTGATAATCGCGCCCGCCCAGCGAAACCGTCTCGACGGGCCCCTCGGCGCGCATCGCGGCGACCAGGTCGCCCAGTTCCTCGGGCAGCGCCGCGAGAATGCCGAGCGGCTGCCCGGCCGGCAACGTCAGGGAGGACGGCGTCATTCGACCGCCTGCAGTTTCGCGACGGCGAGCGCGAGCCACTTCTCGCCATGGCGCTTGAACTTGACCTGCGCCTTCGCATCGGCGCCGCTGCCTTCGAGCGCCGTCACCGTGCCTTCGCCGAACTTCGTGTGGAAGACCTGCTGGCCGACCCGGAAGCCGCCCTCGGCCGCGCGCTGCTGGTTCGCGAACGCGGGCAGCGGCGCCGTCACGGCCGCATCGACCACACTCTCCCGGCTGCCGCCGCCCGGCCGCGAGAACCAGTCGCGCCCCCAACCGGCGTTGTCGGCGCGGCCGCCCCAGCGCGCCGAGGCCTCGACCTTCGGCGTCAGCCACTTGAGCACGTGCTCGGGCAATTCATCGAAGAAGCGCGAGCGGATGTTGTAGCGGGTCTGGCCATGCAGCAGGCGGCTCTGCGCGAACGACAGGTAGAGCCGCTCCTTCGCGCGCGTGATCGCGACGTACATCAGGCGGCGCTCTTCTTCGAGGCCGTCGGATTCGAGCGCGCTGTTCTCGTGCGGGAACAGGCCTTCCTCCAGCCCCGTGATGAACACCGCGGCGAATTCGAGCCCCTTCGCCGCGTGCACCGTCATCAGCTGCACCGCGTCCTGGCCGGCCTGCGCCTGGTTGTCGCCCGCCTCCAGCGAGGCGTGCGACAGGAAGCCGGCGAGCGGCGTCATCGTGTCCGGGTTCTGCGCGGGCGCATCGAGCGCGAACGGATCGAGCACCGCGTCGGCGGGATCGTCGCTCGCCGCCGCGAGCCCGGGCGCCGCGGTCGCGCCGGCGCGCAGCGGGATCGCGCGCGCCGGCGCGTCGAGCCCGTAGCCCTCCTCGCCGACGAACGCGGCAGCCGCGTTGACCAGTTCCTGCAAGTTCTCGAGCCGGTCCTGCCCCTCGCGCTCGCCCTGGTAGAAGTCCGCGAGGCCACTCGCGCGCACCACGTACTCGACCGTCTCGGGCAGGCTCATCTGCAGCGTCTCGGCGCGCATCTTCGCGATCAGGTTCGCGAATCCGCCGAGGCTCGTGCCGGCCTTGCCGGTCACGTAGGGAATCGCGGCCGCCATCGCGCAATCGTAAAGACGCGCGGCATCGGCGAGCTGCTCGATCGAGCGCGCGCCGATGCCGCGCGTCGGGAAGTTCACGACGCGCACGAACGCGGTGTCGTCGTTCGGGTTGTCGATCAGGCGCAGATACGCGAGCGCGTGCTTGATTTCCTGGCGCTCGAAGAAGCGCAGCCCGCCGTACACCCGATACGGAATGCCCGCCGTCATCAGCGTGTGCTCGATCGCGCGCGACTGCGCGTTGCTGCGATACAGGATCGCGACCTCGCTGCGCGCCATCCCGCTGCCGATCAGCGAGCGGATCTCCTCGACGATCCAGCCCGCCTCCTGCGAATCGGTCGCCGCCTCGTACACGCGCACCGGCTCGCCGTGCCCGGCGTCGGTGCGCAGGTTCTTGCCGAGCCGGTGCGCGTTGTTCGAGATCAGCTGGTTCGCCGCGTCGAGGATGTTGCCGTGCGAGCGGTAGTTCTGCTCCAGCTTGATCAGGTTGCGCACCCGGAACTCGTCCTCGAAGTCGCGCATGTTGCCGACGTTCGCGCCGCGGAACGCATAGATCGACTGGTCGTCGTCGCCGACCGCGAAGATCGCGTTGTGCGAACCCGCGAGCAGCTTGAGCCACGCGTACTGGAGCTTGTTGGTGTCCTGGAACTCGTCGACCAGGATGTGCTTGAAGCGCGCCTGGTAATGCGCGCGCAACGGCGGATTGTGCGCGAGCAGCTCGTAGCAGCGCAGCAGCAGCTCGGGGAAATCGACCACGCCCTCGCGCTGGCACTGCTGGTCGTACGCCTGGTAGATCTCGACGAACTTGCGGTTGAAGTTGTCGGTCGCGTCGACCTTGTCGGGCCGCAGGCCCTGCTCCTTCGCGTTGTTGATGAAGTACTGGACGTTCTTCGGCGGATACTTCTCGTCGTCGATGTTGGCCGCCTTCATCAGCCGCTTGATCGCGGACAGCTGGTCGGCCGTATCGAGGATCTGGAAGGTCTGCGGCAGCCCGGCGTCGCGGTGATGCGCGCGCAGCATGCGATTGCAGAGGCCGTGGAAGGTGCCGATCCACATGCCGCGCGTATCGATCGGCAGCAAGGCCGTCAGGCGCGCCATCATCTCGCGCGCGGCCTTGTTAGTGAAGGTCACGGCGAGCACCGTCGGGGGCGATGCATAGCCCTGCTGGATCAGCCACGCGATGCGCGTGATGAGCACCCGGGTCTTGCCGCTGCCCGCCCCGGCGAGGATCAGCGCCGGTTCGTTCGGCAGCGTGACGGCCGCGTGTTGTTCTTGATTCAGGTTGGCGAGCAGATCGGGCATAAAGACGAGGCGGAATGGCGCGGGAACGCAAAGCGGACATTATAAGGGGGCACTGAGGAACCGATGCGGCGCATCCCGCCGAGGCGCGCCGCCGCCTGCCCCGCGCCGGGTCCGGAGCGCGGATCGGCGGGCGATGCGACGCCTGTTTCCGCGCCCCGCCCGCACCGATCCGCCCGCCCCTCGCGCGGCCGGACACGCGGCGGCGCGACGACGCGACCGGAAATCCGAACCCGATCGCACCGCCCCACCTACCCCGCGGGCTTTATAATCCAGGGTTTACTTATCCAACACGCATCTTTCGGCAGATTTCCAACCATGAGCGACAGCACGCTTGCGAAAAGTTTCGAGCCCCACACCATCGAAGCCCAATGGGGGCCGGAGTGGGAAAAACGCGGCTATGCCGCCCCGGCCTTCGATCCGTCCCGCCCGGATTTCGCGATCCAACTGCCGCCGCCCAATGTCACGGGCACGCTGCACATGGGCCACGCGTTCAACCAGACGATCATGGACGGCCTCGCGCGCTACCACCGCATGCTCGGCGCGAACACGCTGTGGGTGCCCGGCACCGATCACGCGGGCATCGCCACGCAGATCGTCGTCGAACGCCAGCTCGATGCGCAGGGCCAGTCGCGCCATGACCTCGGCCGCGAGAAATTCGTCCAGCGCGTGTGGGAATGGAAGGAACAGTCCGGCTCCACGATCACGCGCCAGGTGCGCCGCCTCGGCGCGTCGACCGACTGGTCGCGCGAATACTTCACGATGAACGACAAGATGTCGAACGTCGTGCGCGAGGTGTTCGTGCGCCTGTACGAACAGGGCCTCATCTATCGCGGCAAGCGCCTCGTGAACTGGGACCCGGTCCTGATGACCGCGGTGTCCGACCTCGAGGTCGTGAGCGAGGAGGAAAACGGCCATCTGTGGCACATCAACTACCCGCTCGTGAACGGCGGCGGCCACCTGACCGTCGCGACCACGCGCCCCGAGACGATGCTCGGCGACGTCGCGGTGATGGTGCACCCCGAGGACGAGCGCTATGCGCACCTGATCGGCCAACACGTGCAGCTGCCGCTCACCGGCCGCGAGATCCCGATCATCGCCGACGACTACGTCGACCGCGAATTCGGCACGGGCGTCGTGAAGGTCACGCCCGCGCACGACCAGAACGACTACCAGGTCGGCCAGCGTCACCAGCTGCCGCAGATCGAGATCCTCACGCTCGACGCGAAGATCAACGACAACGCGCCCGACACGTACCGCGGCCTCGACCGCTTCGAGGCGCGCAAGCGGGTGGTCGCCGATCTCGAGGCGCTCGGCCTGCTCGACTCGGTGAAGCCGCACAAGCTGATGGTGCCGCGCGGCGACCGCACGGGCGTCGTGATCGAGCCGATGCTGACCGATCAATGGTTCGTCGCGATGACGAAGCCGGCGCCGGAAGGCAGCTTCCATCCGGGCAAGTCGATCACCGAGGCGTCGCTCGACGTGGTGCGCGACGGCCAGATCAAGTTCGTGCCCGAGAACTGGACCACCACCTACTACCAGTGGCTCGAGAACATCCAGGACTGGTGCATCTCGCGCCAGCTGTGGTGGGGCCACCAGATCCCCGCGTGGTACGGCGAGAACGGCGAGATCTTCGTCGCGCGCGACGAGGACGACGCGCGCGCGCAGGCCGCCGCGCAGGGCTATGCGGGCGCGCTGCGCCGCGACGAGGACGTGCTCGACACCTGGTTCTCGTCCGCGCTCGTGCCGTTCTCCTCGCTCGGCTGGCCGGAGGAAACGCCCGAACTCAAGCACTTCCTGCCGTCGTCGGTGCTCGTCACCGGCTTCGACATCATCTTCTTCTGGGTCGCCCGGATGGTGATGATGACCACCCACTTCACGGGCCAGGTGCCGTTCCACACCGTCTACGTGCACGGCCTCGTGCGCGACGCGGAAGGCCAGAAGATGTCGAAGAGCAAGGGCAACACGCTCGACCCGATCGACATCGTCGACGGCATCGACCTCGACACGCTCGTCGCGAAGCGCACCACCGGCCTGATGAACCCGAAGCAGGCGGCGACGATCGAGAAGAAGACCCGCAAGGAATTCCCGGACGGCATTCCCGCGTTCGGCACCGACGCGCTGCGCTTCACGATGGCGTCGATGGCCACGCTCGGCCGCAACGTCAACTTCGATCTCGCGCGCTGCGAGGGCTACCGCAACTTCTGCAACAAGCTGTGGAACGCGACCCGCTTCGTGCTGATGAACTGCGAGGGCCACGACTGCGGCCTCGACAAGCCCGAAGTGTGCGGCGCGGGCGACTGCGGCCCCGGCGGCTATCTCGACTTCTCGGCGGCGGACCGCTGGATCGTGTCGCTGCTGCAGCGGGTCGAGGGCGATGTCGCCAAGGGCTTCGCCGACTACCGCTTCGACAACATCGCGACCAGCCTCTACAAGTTCGTCTGGGACGAGTACTGCGACTGGTACCTCGAACTCGCGAAGGTGCAGATCCAGAACGGCACCCCGGAGCAGCAGCGCGCCACGCGCCGCACGCTGCTGCGCGTGCTCGAGACCGTGCTGCGCCTCGCGCATCCGGTCATTCCGTTCATCACCGAGGCGCTGTGGCAGAAGGTCGCGCCGCTCGCCGGCCGCTATCCGCAGGGCAAGGCGGAAGGCGAAGCGTCGCTGATGGTGCAGCCCTACCCGCGCGCCGAACCCGGCAAGCTCGACGAAACGTCTGAACAGTGGGCGGCCGAACTGAAGGCAGTGGTCGATGCATGTCGTAATCTACGCGGCGAGATGAATCTGTCTCCGGCGACCAAGGCGCCGCTGCTGGTGGCGGGCGACGCCGCGCGCCTCGGCTCGTTCGCGCCTTACGTGAAGGCGCTGGCGCGCCTGTCCGACGTCCAGATCCTCGCCGACGAGGCGACCCTCGACCAGCAGGCGCACGGCGCGCCGATCGCGATCGTGGGAAACAGCAAGCTGGTGCTGAAGGTCGAGATCGACGTGGCGGCGGAACGCGAGCGCCTGTCGAAGGAAATCGCCCGGCTCGAGAACGAGATCACGAAATGCGCGGCCAAGCTCGGCAACGAGGCGTTCGTCGCCAAGGCGCCCGCCGCCGTGGTCGAGCAGGAGCAGAAGCGCCTCGCCGAATTCAAGAGCACGCTGACGAAGCTGGGCGCCCAATTGGTCCGCCTTCCGGCGTAACAATCGGTAATCTTCATTGCGTTCACTATAATGGCGGAATGATCATTGAATTCGAATAGCCGAATTCATTCGAGAAACAAGGGTTTATCTATGCTGAAAGTCACCAAGGCAGTTTTCCCGGTCGCGGGATTGGGCACGCGCTTCCTGCCCGCGACCAAGGCGAGTCCGAAGGAGATGCTGCCCGTCGTCGACAAGCCGTTGATCCAATATGCGGTGGAAGAGGCCATCGCGGCCGGCATCACCGAGATGATCTTCGTGACCGGGCGCAGCAAGCGTGCGATCGAGGATCATTTCGACAAATCGTATGAGATCGAGGCGGAGCTCGAGGCGCGCGGCAAGGAAAAGCTGCTCGAACTCGTGCGCAGCATCAAGCCGAGCCACGTCGACTGCTTCTACGTGCGCCAGCCCGAGGCGCTCGGCCTCGGCCACGCCGTGCTGTGCGCCGAGAAGCTGGTCGCCGACAACCCGTTCGCGGTGATCCTGGCCGACGACCTGCTCGATGGCCAGCCGCCCGTGATGAAGCAGATGGTCGACGTGTTCGACCACTATCACAGCTCGGTGATCGGGGTCGAGGAGATCCCGCCGTCGGAAACGAAATCCTACGGGATCGTCGACGGCAAGGAGTGGGAGGAGTCGATCATCAAGATGTCGGCGATCGTCGAAAAGCCGGCGCCCGAAGTCGCGCCGTCGAACCTCGGCGTGGTCGGCCGCTACATCCTGAAGCCGCGGATCTTCGAGCACCTGCGTGCGCTCAAGCCCGGCGCGGGCGGCGAGCTGCAGCTGACCGACGCGATCGAGGCGCTGCTCGCGGACGAGCAGGTGCTGGCGTACAAGTACCAGGGCACCCGCTACGACTGCGGCAGCAAGCTCGGCTACCTGAAGGCGACGGTCGAGTTCGCGCTGCGCCACCCGGAAGTGAAGCAGGAATTCGACACCTACCTGCGTCAGCGCGGCACGCCGCAAAGCTGAGCGCGCGGGCCGCGCGCCCCCGCCGGCCCGTGGCGCGTCAGTGCGGCGCGTCGGCCGGCGTCACCGAGACGACGCCCGGCATGCCGCCCGCGTCGTCTTTTTTCGTCTTCACGAGCCAGCCGCCCGCGGCGCCGAACGGCACCTGCGCGAGCGCGCTGCGCACCAGCGTCGGCGCCGCCTGCAACGCGTCCGGCCGGCGGTCCTTGACGGCCGCCGACACGCGATACGCTTCCGCGCCGCTCTTGCGGTCGATGAAGCGCAGCGTCAGCACGTGGCGATAGACGGTGCCCGCGAACGGCAGCGCGAACGGCGCGGGGCCGTCGACGTCGAGGCACGGCGCCTGCTCGCCGCCGCAGTGCGCGGTCGCGAGCGCGACCGCGGCCGGCTGCGTCGCATAGGCGATCGTGAGCCGGTAGCGCGCGTGGCCGCCCGGCTGCTCACCGAGCCCGCGCCGCGCCAATTCGTCGCGCACCAGCGCCTCCACCTTCCGATAGCCGGCGTTGGCCGACTGCGCGTCCGTGCGGGCGACCTCGTAGGAGCGCTCGCCGCCGGCCGCGAATCCACCCGGTTTCCCCGACGCACTGACGCCCGTCGTCACCGACGCGCATCCGGACAACAGCGCGACCGCCAGCGCGGCCTCCGCCCACAAGATTTTCATAGCTTCTCCCATACTTGCCAGTTCGCCCGCCGCGTCACGCGGCCGGCTCGTCGAGCAGCGGCAGCGTCACGATCAGCGCCGTGCCGACGCCGAGCGCACTGTCGACCACCACGCTGCCGCCATGCCGCGTCACCACGGTCTTGACGAACGCCATACCCAGCCCGGCCCCCGCCACCTCCGGCCGCTCGTTCGTGTGAAAGCGCTTGAAGCGCTCGAACAGATGCCGCTGGTCGTCGGGCGAGATGCCGTAGCCCTGATCGCGAATCGTACAGATCGTCCGCTTCGATGCGCGCTCCACCGACAGCGTGCAGGTGATCACCGTATCGGCGGGGCTGTACTTCACCGCGTTGTTGAGGATGTTCACCAGCGCGCGCGTCATCAGCGAGCGGTCGGCGCTGACCCAGCACAGATTGTCGCCGAACTGCGTATCGATGCGGATGCGCTTGGCCTGGGCCTGCGGCCAGACCTCGTCGCTCGCATCGATCAGCAGGTCCGCGAAACTCGCGGGCTCCAGCTGATAGGTCTGCGACTCGGCGCGCGCCAGCTGCACGAACTCGTCCGCCAGCATCAGCGCGCGCTGCGCATAGCGCTCGATGCGCGCGAGCATCGAGCGGATCTCGCCCGACTGCGGCCGCTGCCGCTCGATCTCGACCAGCGCGAGAATCGACGACTGCGGCGAACGCATGTCGTGCGACAGCAGATGCAGCGCCTCTTCCCGCTGCCGCTCCGCCGCGTGCAGTTCGGTCACGTCGACGAGGCCCGCGATCCAGCCCGTCACCTTGCCCTGCGCGTTGGTGCATGGCGCGTAGCGTAACAGATGATCGAGCCCGTCACTGTCACGAACTTCGATGCCGCGCTCCATCAGATCGTTATCGAAGTCGCGGGTGGGGTCGAGCGCGGCCGGCCAGTGCGCGCGCATTTCCGCCTCGCGCTCGGGATTGCCGTCGACCGTCTTCATGAAGGTCAGCTCGCCCAGCGCGACCCGCAGCGGCCGCCCTTCCGGCGCCGGCACGTTCAGGCGCGCGCAGTGCTTCTTCGCCGCATGGTTGGCGATCAGCACCGTGCCCCCGATGTCGGTCACGAGAACCGGTTCCGGCATGCTGTCGAGGCTGTCCCAGACAAACCGCTTCATGTCCTGCACACGCTGCGCGGCCTGCGCCATCAGGCTCATCTGACGCTCCAGCACGTCGCCGCCGAACTCGCCCCGCTCGCGCGGCGCCTCCGGCAGCAGGTGCGGCTCGTCCGCGAGCCGCTGCAGCTCGTGGCGCAGATAGGACATGGTCATTTCGAGCCGCCGCCAGTTCCAGATCGGGTAGACCGCGATCAGCCCGAAGATCGCCGGCGCGGGCGACAGCCACAGGCGCGCCTCGTACAGCAGCGCGGCGCTCGACGCGAGCGCGAGCACCACGAGGCTCAGCGTCAGCAGCAGCGAGCGCCACGGCGACAGCATCAGGAAGCCCGCGAGCAGCACCACGAGCGGCATCAGCGAGGCGATGAACAGCAGGCCGCCCGACACAGGCGAGATCGCCCGCCCGGTCATCAACATGTCGAGCACGCCCGCGTGGATGTAGACCCCCGGCAGCGGCCCGAACTCACCCGAAATCGGCGTCGCGAAACGATCGTAGAGGCCCGAGGCGGTCACGCCGACGATCACGATCTTGCCGCGCAGGCGCTCGGGGTCGACGCGCCCGGCCAGCACGTCGGCGAACGACACCGACGGATAGGTCTGCGTATAGCGGCTGAACGGAATCAGGTAGCGGGCCTCGCCGTTGTCGTCCTGGGCGAGATCGTGCGCGCGCCGCGTGACGGACAGCGCCTGCGCGAGCTTGAACTGGCCATTCTCGAACGCATGGAACACCGGCACCATCAGCTGCGGCCAGCGGTGCCGGCCGTCGCTCTCGTACAGCGCGACGCTGCGCACGATACCGTCCGGATCGACCTCGAGGTTGATATGGCCGACGCCCGCCGCATGCTCGGCCAGCTCGGGCACGGGCGGCACGACCGTGCGCGTGCCGTCGTGCTCCTCGGGGCTCAGCAGGATCGGCAGATAGGTCGACAATTTGTCGAGCGCGCGCGCGAACTCGCGATCGTCCGTCGACGGTTCGGTAAACAGCACGTCGTAGACCACGGCCGCCGGCTGCGCCTTGGCGAGCGCGTCGAGGAACTGCGCGTGCACGCTGCGCGCCCAGGGCCAGCGCCCGAGCGAGGCGAGGCTCGGGTTGTCGATCTCGACGATCACGAGGTTCGATTCGATCGGCAGATTGCGCAGCGTCAGCAGCCGGTCGTAGATGATCCGGTCGACGCTCGAGGTCGTGCGGCCGGCGACGCCGGCGAGAATCATCGCGATGCCGAGACAGCCGATCGCGATCCATTCGATGAGAAAGCGGCGGCCGAGCAGCCGCCGCCGCTGCATGCGCGGATCGATGCGCGGGTCAACTTTCATCCGCCGCCCGTCAACGCGCGAGCGTGAACGCGTTGACCGGACTGGCCTTTTCGTAGAAACGGCCGCCGCTGAACTGCTCCGCGATCACCGTCCAGTAATAATCGCCGGGCGGCAGGTTCGCGACCACGACGCGCCCGCCTTCGACATCGACCTGATCGACGATCGGGTTGCCGAGATCCTTCGACGCCGACAGCACGAAGCGGAAGCGCGTGGGGTCCGCCGAGCTGTGGGTCGACCAGCGGAACTCGTAGCCGCCCGCGCCGGGCCCGGCCGCCGTCGCGAGGCCGAACCGGCGGCGCTCGAACGCGTAGGTGCGCGGCAGGCCCTCGAGGCCGTTCACGTCGACCGCCGACACGCGCGCGAAATAGGTGCCGTCCGGCACGTCCGCGAATTCGGCGCGCGGCGCGTCGGCCCGCACTTCCTTGAACAGGTCGAGCAGCCCCGCGTCGCGCGCGATCTGCACACGGTAGGCGCGCGCGCCCTCGAGCGGCGCGAGCGTGAAGCCGACCTTCGGCTCATCCTGCACCTTGCCCGGATCGACGAGCCGCGGTGCTTCGAGCAGCGCGATCGGGCCGCCGACCTGGCCGTCCGCGCGCGTCACGTTGCCATAGTTCGCATGCACGAGCGCCGCATCGCGCGCGGGCTGCGCGCTCGGCGCGACGCCGACCGCGCCGTCCAGCACTTCGACCATCGTCGAGGCCTTGCCGTCGGTATCGTAGTTGACCCGGAAGCGCGTACCGCGCACCCCCGCCACCACCGACGGAGACCGGATCTGGAAGCGGTCGTCCCTCTTCTTCAGGTGGGTGACGTCGCTGTCGACCGAGCCGCGCTGCAGGTCGATCACGCGCTCCAGCGTGCCGGTCAGCACCGTGCGGCGCAGCGTCGCGAAATCGATCTGGCTGTCGGGCGGCAGGCTCAGGTGCGTGCCGTCCGCCAGCTCGAGCGTGACGAAGCCGCCGCTCCCGGTGCGCACGCGATCGCCCTCGCTGAGGGTCGAGTCGACCGCCACCGGCACGAAGCCGACGGTGCCGCTCGCGGCGCGCTCGACCGGCCCCTGCGCCGCGACCACGCGCGCCGACAGGCGCTCCTTGCGCAGCCGCACCGCCGGCAGGTTCAGCACGATGCCGGGCTGCAGCTGCTTCGGCGCGGGCACGTCGTTCAGCTGCGCGATCAGCGCCCAGTCGTCCGGGCCCTGCAGATAGCGATCCGCGACGTCGTACAGCGTGTCGCCCTGGCGGGTCGTGTACTGGACCGTTTTGACAGTCTGACGCGACGGCGTCTGCTGCGCGTCGGCGACCTGCAGCGCCAGCGCCGCGCCGACGGCGACGCAGGCGGCCAGCACCCGCGTGGTCATGCTCCTGCTCGTGCTCACTCCGTCTCCCCTTGCGTCACCCGTTCCAGCCGATACCCGTAGCCATAGATCGGCGCGAGCCGGTAGCCGTTCTCGGGACGCAGGCCCAGTTTCGTGCGCAGCATCGAGATATGCGTATCCATCGTGCGCGACGGAATATCGGTCGCCTGCTTCCAGACGAGATCGAGGATGTGCGCGCGCGACAGCGGCCGGTCGAGATGCTGGAACAGCAGCAGCGCCAGCTCGAATTCCTTCTGCGTGAGGCTCACCGGCTTGTCGCCGACGTAGGCCTGCTTCAGGTTCACGTCGAACTTGTAGGTGTCGAACTCGCGCACCGTCGCTTCCGCGTTGGCCGGATAGGCGCGCCGCAGCAGCGAGCCGATCCGCGCGCGCAGGATCGGACCCGACACGGGCTTGACCACGTAGTCGTCGGCGCCCGCGTTGAGGATCTGCGTGATGCCCGCCTCGTCGTCGCGGCTCGTCATGAAGATGATCGGCAGCCGGTGTTCGACCTGGTTCGCCCGGACCCACTTGAGCACTTCCTCGCCGGACATGTCGGGCACGTTCCAGTCGAGCACCAGCAGATCGAACGTCTCGCGCTGCAGGCGCTTCTTCAGGGCCTTGCCTTCCTTGAAGGCATAGCATGTGTGTCCCGCGGCCGTCAGCGTCTGACTGACAAAATCCGTCTGGGCCTGATCGTCATCCAATACAGCAATTCTCATATCACCCCGCAAAGCGAAATCGACACGTCGTTCCTGGCCCGCCGCGCTGCACCCCAGCATGCCGCGGCACGTTTCCCGACTCGTAACCCGCTATTATCTGCTGGTCTGCGCCATACTGCCCGTCTGCGTCGTCGAAAAAACGCATTTTATTTGGATTACGTCATATCTCAAAAAATGGGCGCGGGTAACCGGCATTTTCACCATAGTGCGTGAAAACTGTCCAGAAATAATACAGATTAGACGCGCGCGGCAGGCGGGGCGGGAATGGCGCAAGGGCGCGCGGCGCGGTCAGTCCAGGCTGACCGGATCCTGTTCGGCGATCTGCGGCTGGCGTTGCAGCGCATGATGGAGCTGCGTGCGCACGTGCTCCCACGCGGCGCGGGCGTAGTCGGGCTGGCCGGCGGCCCACGCATGGGCCAGATCGAACACGCGTTCGACCGTGGCCGCGCAGCGCGTGAGATCCGGCTGCGGATCACCCATCGCCTCGCGCAACCACTCGGCGAGCCACGGCATTTCGCGCCCGCTCGAATCCGCATAGGCCTCGAGCGCGGCCCGCGCATGGCGGTCGTGCTCGGGATCCAGCTCGACACGGTGCACCGACTGCGCGCGTTCCCGTGCCTTGCCGCCTCCTTCGAACGGTATTCGAATCGTCCCCGATCTGAAGAGCATGACATCTCCCAGTTTGCAGCAACGACACGCGCTGGGCATGTCCCCCGTACGGTGACCCGATTGACCGCCGCGCCCACCAGGGTGGTCGCAACGATGGATCATCAGGCAGGGAGTATAAGCAGCGCGGTACGTCCCGTGGTTTAAGAATTGTTAGATATTGCGGTCTTTTCTTTTCGACATTTGCCGAACATTCCTGTCGCCTCGCGCAATTGCAATCATTTACTTTCCGCGAATGGCCGCCCTTTTCTTGATTTACTGATAACTCATCGTAAACGTTGCCCCCCCTTCACAATGCCCGGCAGGACCGTGCCGGTCGCGATGTACTGCGCGGTCAGCGGCACGCTCGTGACGCTCGACGACGGCCCTACCCGCCACTGGTTCAGGTTGCCCGCCATCGCGGAGTCCGGTCCGTAATTCACCGGCATGCCGTTGTACAGCACGCGCAGTTGCACGCCGCGCGCCGTCGAGCCCGGCACCGGCGTCAGCCGGTTCGTGGCATTGCCGGGATCGGTCGCATCGGTGAGCGTCATGTGGACATCCGCGCCCACGCCCCCGCGGCAGCTGAGACCGATGCGCAGCCCGGTGTCGCCCCGCGTCGCGCCGACGCCGCTGAAATCGCTGGCCTTCACGTTCGGCAGCGTGACCGAGACCGACGGCGTGGTCACCATGCAGGTGGCCGGCGTGATCACCGTGCCGGGCGCGATGGTCTGGATCCGCGTCACCGAACGGAAGCAGCTGCCCGTGAATTCGACCGTCATGCTCGGCAGCGACGTCAGGCGGCCGCTGCCCACCGGCCCCGTCACGACCAGCGCCGCCGACGTGTACCACGCGGTCGATGCGTACCAGGACGACGGCGGATAGTAGGCGGTCGACGACGGCGCGCGCTCCCACGTGCCGTTCCAGTCCGTCGTCGTGAAAAAGCGCACGCCGACGCCCGGCACATTCGTCTGATAAGTGTCCGGCATCCCCGGCACCGGCATTCCGTTGACGGTCGCGCGCTTGTGGATCGGACAGTAAGGACCTCGCCCGCGTCGCCTTCACCCGCGAGCGCGCTCGCGCTCAGCTGGGACGCCAGCACGCCCAGGATCACGGCATGGCTGCGCCGGACCGCGGGCCGTCGCTCGGCGCGCGATCGCAAATGCTGGTCTCTCGTTCGCATCGTTTTGCTAATTACGTCTAGGCGACGTGTTGCCGACCGCCGCCTCCCGCTGGGAAGCGGCACCCCGTTCGTGTGACGGCCCGCGTCTCCTCGCGCGGTGCCTCGCGTGGCCTGCGCCCGTCAGGGCCGCTGCGGCCGCGCACGGAACGTTCCCGCGACACCCGCGCCGTAGTCGTTGATCGTCGTGTAGTCCACTTCGGCCGGCACCTCGGCGCCGACCGCGTCGAGCGCGCCCAGGTCGAACTCGACCGTCGCGTGCGGCGCGACCATCGCGCCGCGGTCGTCGCGCCGGGTCGCGCCGCCCATGCGCACCGCGACCGCGCTGAAGGTCACGTGGTACGGCGTCGGGTTGGTCGCGGCCAGCGCGCAGCCGCCCGGCGCACGAACTTCCAGCCGACCTGCGCGGCGGCGTCGTTCGCGTCGCCCGGCAGGCCCGCCGGACGGAAGAACAGCTTGATCCGCGAGCGGAACGCGAGCTGCAGCGAGTTCGGCGCGTCGGCCGCCGTCGATGCGACGGGCGGCACCTCGAGCACGTTGAGCCAGAACACCGACTCGCGGTCCTGGGGCAACGGCTCCTGCGTATAGATGATCCGCAGCGTCTGGACTTTCTTCGGGTCGAGGCGGAACAGCGGCGGCGTCAGCGTGAACGGCGCCTTCGCGTCGTCGGGCTGCGCGTTCGCGTTGCCGTCGTCGCCCCAGGTCTGCACGAGCGCCGGCGCATCGCCTTCGTTGTTGAGCTTGAGCGTGACTTCACGCTCCTTGGCCTGATAGATCACCCGCGTGCCGTTCAGCACGACGGAAGCGTGCGCGGCCGACACGGCGGCCGCGATGGCGCACGCCGCGAACGCGGCGCGCCAGGTCCGACGGATAGACATTTCGAATTCCGAATCATGATGCGGGCTGTGGCGCCCGCTTCCCCGTATCCGGCCGGCGGGCGCGATGCCCGCCGGCCGCTGCGCGCGATGCGTGCCGCGCGGCTTATTGGTAGACGATCGAGTACAGCGTCGAGGTCGTCACGCTGCCCGCCGTCGCCTGGCCCGTCGCCACGTACTGCGCGAAGTAGCCGAGCGTCGCCGCGCCGCCCGTCAGCGCCACCGGCTTCGAGTTCTGGGTCGCCAGCGCGCCGCCCAGGCGGATTTCGCTGTTGTCGCTGTTCAGGAGGCCGACCTGCACGTTGCCCGCGCCGCTGCTCGCCGTGTTGACGAGGCGGCCCGTCGAGGCGTCGACGGTCGCGCCCGGCTCGAAGTAAACCGCCACGTTGCCCGAATTCGGCGTGCACTTGGACAGCGCGACGTTGAACGGCGTGCGGCCGGCCGTGGCACCCGGCGTCGTCAGCGCGGATGCCGAAACCGTCGGCAGCGTGACCGTGAAGTCCTTGCCGCCGCCGTTGCCGCTGATCGTGCAGGTCTGGGCCGTCACCTGGCCATTGATCGTGATCGTGCCGTCCGCCGCGAAGGCGGCGCGCGCCGCCACGGCCAGGATCCCCGTGCGCATCTGCTTCATGTAATACCTCTGCGATTGATTGGTGTTGGAGCAATGGTCGGACGCGACGAAAAATCAACATCCCCGTCCGTCGCGACCGGGTCATTATCGAGATATGACCGTAAGCTTTCTGTTACCTATTATTAAATTTTGCCCAATCAATCATCAAACTCAGTTAAACGACATTCCCGGAAAATAATGTCGGAGCCATAATGGCAAGCGGCAGCGAGCCGTTTCGGAAACCCAAATAAAATGCCGCCCGGGCTTACCCCGGGCGGCATTCAGAAAACACCAGTGGTGGATTGACGCAGTTGCCCGATCAGCGGCGGCGCATCAGGAACACGTAGGTCTTGTCCTGCGTCGACGTCTCGACAATCTCGTTGCCGGTCTGCTTCGCGAACGCCGCGAAATCGCGCTGCGATCCCGGGTCGGTGGCGAGCACCTTCAGAATCTGGCCGCTTTCCATGTCGGCCAGCGCTTTCTTCGCACGCAGGATCGGCAGCGGGCAGTTGAGCCCGCGCGCATCCACTTCCTTATGAACTTGCATCGGCTTTCGACCTTCGAATGACGCGCCGGCACGGCGCGGGAGGAAGGCCGGATTTTACCGCAGCGCGCGGCCGCGCGCCCCGGGCTACGCACCCGGGCTACAGCGCAACCGCGCGGCCGCCGTGCAGCGCCTCGCGCAGCGCGTGGCCGATGCGGGTCGCCTCGAGCGCATCGGCGAGCGTCGCGCCGCCCGAGTCCTCGCCCGTGCGCACCGCGTCGACGAACGCCTGCGCCTCCGCCAGGAACGCCTCCTCGAAGCGCTCGAAGAAGGTCGGCGTGCACGCGTGGCGGATCCCCTCGGCATCGTAGACCTCGACGCGGTTCGCGCGCGGGTCGCGGCCGATGGTCAGCGCGCCGGCCGTGCCGATCACCTCGGAATGGGTGTCGTTGCCGTGCGCCATCGTGCGCGACGCGTAGAACATCGCGAGCCCGCCGCCCTCGAATTCGCAGATCGCGACGCCGTTGTCGACGTCGCCGCTCGCGCGCAGCCCTTCGTGCAGCGCGATCGTGCCCGCCGCGAACACCCGCGTCGCGCGCGGCCCGCCGAGCAGCCAGCGCGCCACGTCGATGTCGTGCACCGTGCAGTCGAGAAAAATTCCACCCGAGGTCGGCGCGAAGCGCACGAAGAAACCCTCGGGATCGTTGCGGTCGCAGGTTTGCGAGCGCACCAGGAACGGCCGGCCGATGCCGCCCGCGCCGATCCGCGCCTGCGCGTCGCGATAGCTCGGATCGAAGCGGCGCATGAAACCGATCATCGCGCGCAGGTGCGGGCGCGCCGCGGCTTCCGCGCACACCCGCTCGCATTCGTCGAGATCGAGCGACAACGGCTTTTCGCAGAACACGTGCTTGCCCGCGCGCAGCGCGGCGACGATCTGCCCCGCATGCAGCGCGGACGGCGTGACGAGCCACAGCGCGTCGAGGTCGGGGTCCGCGACGAGCGCGTCGTAGTCGGCGTAGAGGCGCGGCACGCCGAGCGCGTCGCGCGCCCATGCGCGTTCGTCGTCGAGCGGGCTGCACGCCGCGTCGAGCCGCGCGCCCGGCACGCGGCGCGCGAGGCTTTCCGCATGGCGGCGGCCGAGCCGGCCGAGGCCCGCGATGCCGATCCGCACCGGCGCAAGCGAGGAATGATCAGTCATGGATGCGCCCTCCTTCAGGCCAGTTCGTCGAGACGCAGCGCGCGGCCTTCGCGCCACGAGCGGGTCGCGGCCTCGGCCAGTTCGAGCGCCTTCACGCCGTCCGCGATGCTCGTGCGCACCGCCTCGCCGCGCGTGACCGCCGCGAGGAAATGCGCGATCTCGCGCGCGTAGGCGTCGCGGTAGCGTTCGAGGAAGAACGCCTCGGGCAGATCGCTCGACACCGCCTGCGCCGAGTACGCGGTGACCTCGGTCGGCCGCAGGTTGCCCGCCTGCAGCATGCCCGCGCTGCCCAGCACCTCGAAGCGCTGGTCGTAGCCGTACGCGGCGCGCCGCGCGGTGTTGATCTGGCACAGCCGGCCGCGCCGGGTGCGGATCGTGACCGCCGTCGAATCGATGTCGCCCGCCTCCGCGATCGCCGGATCGGACAGGCAGCTGCCGGTCGCGTGCAGCGTCTCGGCCTCGTCGTCGAGGATCCAGCGGAAGATGTCGAAGTCGTGGATCAGCATGTCCTTGAAGATCCCGCCCGAATGCCGGATGTAGTCGACGGGCGGCGCGCCCGGATCGCGGCTCGTCACGACCAGCATCTCCGGCGCGCCGATCTCGCCCGCGTCGAGGCGCGCCTTCAGCGCCTCGAAGGTCGGGTCGAAACGGCGCTGGAAACCGATCATGCAGACCACGCCGGCGCGTTCGACCGCCGTCTCGCAGGCGCGCGCGCGCTCGACCGTGAGATCGACCGGCTTCTCGCAGAACACGTGCTTGCCCGCCTGCGCGGCGCGCGTGATCAGGTCCGCATGGGTGTCGGTGCTCGAACACACGATCGCCGCGCCGATCGACGCATCGCCGAGCGCACCGTCGAGATCGGCGGCCTGCGCGCCGTGCTGCGCGCCGTGCTGCGCGGCAAGCGCCTCGGCCGCCGCGCGGTTCACGTCGACCACGTAGCGAAGCCGCACGCCCGGCTGGCGCGCGAGGTTGGCCGCATGGATGCGGCCGATCCGGCCCGCGCCGAATACCGCGACGTCGAGCGTCGGAACTGCTTCAGTCATCGTATCCTCCAGTGTCCTTGACTTCTTCCACGTTCAATTCGAGCCGGTACGCGAGCGCGATGAACAGCGCCTGGCACAGGCAGATCGTGCTGGTCAGCGAACGGAACGCGAACGCGCTCCCCTCCTTCACGAGCAGATGGGCGCCGGCGTCGCGCACGAGCGGCGACAGCCGGCTGTCGGTGATCACGAGCGTCTGCGCGTGATGCTCGCGCGCGGCGCGCAGGCAATACTGGGTTTCCTTGCCGTACGGCGCGAAGCTGATCGCGATCACCACGTCGCCCTTCCTCACGCTGCGGATCTGCTCGCGATACATGCCGCCGAGCCCGGACACCAGATGCACGCGCTTGGCCGTGTGCTGCAGCGCATACACGATGTAGTTCGCCACCGGGAACGAGCGGCGCACGCCGATCACGTAGATGTTGTCGGCCTGTTCGAGCATCGTGACGGCCGCATCGAACTGCGCGTCGTCGAGGCCCGCCGCCAGCTCGTCGAGCCCCGCGCGCGCGGCGTCGATGAACTGGCGCGCGACCATGCCGCCCGTGAGCGTGCCGTGCTCGCCGTCGATCAGCGTGCGGATGCGCTGCTGGTAGCTCTGCGCGCTCGGGTTCTGGCCCGTGTAGGCCTCCTTGAAAACCGCCTGCAGATCGGAGAAGCCCGAGAAGCCGAAACGCTGCGCGAACCGCACCACCGCGGACGGATGCACGCCGCAGCGCGTCGCGATGTCGCTCGTGCGATCCATCATCACGCTCGCGCGATGCTCGTCGATATAGGACGCAATGCTTTTCAACTGACGCGGCAGCGTGTCGTACGCATCGGTGATGCGCTGCAGCAGTTCGTCGAGGCCCGAAAGATCGGGCTGGGAGGTCTCTTCCATGATGTCGGGAGCGCCGGCCCCGCCGCGCGCACACGCCGCGCGACCGAACCGGCTGGTTCTGGATGTGTGCCGAGTATAGGCACGCCCCGATCGAAATGGAACAGATTTTCCAAAATTATTTTTATTGAAATTTCCTTTGCAAGGCTTGGGCAGTTCGCCTATTCTTGCTCGTGAGCACGGCGGGAACGATGCCGCCGCGCCCGACCCAAAACGACAGATAGAGATAGGTGGAGACATGAAACTTTGCTCAGGCAAGGCCGCCGTGCGGGCACTCGCCGTCGCGTTCGCGGTTGCCGCGGGCGTCGCGGCGCCGGCCGCGCACGCCGCCGACGCCCGCTTCGTGCTGATCAGCCATGCACCCGACTCCGACTCGTGGTGGAACACGATCAAGAACGCGATCAAGCAGGCCGACCAGGACTTCAACGTCACGACCGACTACCGCAACCCGCCCAACGGCGACATCGCGGACATGGCGCGCCTCGTCGAGCAGTCGGCCGCGCGCGACTACGACGGCGTGATCACGACGATCGCCGATTTCGATGTCCTGAAGAACTCGATCGGCAAGGTCACCGCGAAGAAGATCCCGCTCGTCACCATCAACTCGGGCACCGAGGAGCAGAGCGCGCAGCTCGGCGCGCTGATGCACGTCGGCCAGCCGGAATACGTCGCGGGCCATGCGGCGGGCGAGAAGGCGAAGGCGGCCGGCGTGAAGTCGTTCGTGTGCGTGAACCACCTCGCGACCAACACCGTGTCGTTCGACCGCTGCCGCGGCTTCGCCGATGCGATCGGCGCCGACTACAAGACCTCGACGATCGATTCCGGCCAGGATCCGACCGAGATCCAGTCGAAGGTCAGCGCCTATCTGCGCCGCAACCCGGGCACCCAGGCGGTGCTGACGCTCGGCCCCGTGCCCGCCGCCGCCACGCTCAAGGCGCTCCAGCAGATGGGGCTGGCCGGCAAGGTGTATTTCGCCACCTTCGATTTCTCCGACGATATCGCGAAGGCGATCCAGGCCGGCACGATCCAGTTCGCGATCGACCAGCAGCCGTACCTGCAGGGCTATATCCCGGTCGCGGTGCTCGCGATCGTCCGCAAGGACAAGACCACCGACCCGGTCAAGATCCGCCAGATCCTCGAGGCGAATCCGAAGTTCCAGGCGCGCCTCGCCACCTACGGGCTGCAGCCGTCCTACGGCCCGAAGAACATCCGTTCGGGCCCGGGTTTCATCACCAAGGCGAATCTCGACAAGGTGCTCAAGTACGCGGGCCAGTACCGCTGAACGGCGCGCGTTTTCGTAGTCCGCGCGGCGCCGGGCGCCGCGCACTTAACCAGCCGGAGCACCCCGCCCCGGCCGGGCTTCAAGGAGACATCATGGGTGTAGCCGGCAAACCGCTGCCCGCGCATGCGCGCGAGCCTTCCCCGCCCGAGGCGCGCGCCGACGAGCGGGTGCGCGGCGAAGCGTGGTTCCAGCGCTTCCTCAACCGCCCCGAATTCGCCGCGATTTCCGGCGCCGCGCTCGTGTTCGCGGTGTTCGCGATCGGCGCGGGCGGCTCGGGCATGTTCAATCTCGACGGCATCATGAACTGGTCGCAGGTGGCCGCGTATCTCGGCATCCTCGCGGTCGGCGCGTGCCTCCTGATGGTCGCGGGCGAATTCGACCTGTCGATCGGCTCGATGATCGGCTTCGCCGGCATGATGGTGGCGATCCCGACCGCCTATTTCCACTGGCCGCTCTGGGCCGCGGTGCTGTTCGCGTTCGCGGGCTCGATGGCGCTCGGCGCGCTGAACGGCTACCTGGTGATGCGCACGCGGCTGCCCTCGTTCATCGTCACGCTCGCCTTCCTGTTCATCCTGCGCGGCCTCACGCTCGCGCTGTCGATCCTGTTCGCCGACCGCACCATCATCTCCGGGCTCGGCGACTACGCGCACGCGGACCCCGTCATCCACTTCCTGTTCCAGGGCGTCGCGTTCCACGACCTGTTCCGCTGGCTCGCGCACGCGGGCATCGGCCAGCTGCTCGACACCGGCGAACCGCTCGTGCCCGGCGTGCCGAAGGTGATCCTGTGGTGGCTCGCGATCACCGCGCTCGGCGCGTTCGTGCTCGCCAAGACGCGCTACGGCAACTGGATCCTCGCGGTCGGCGGCGACGCCAATGCCGCGAAGAACGTCGGCGTGCCGGTGCGCCGCGTGAAGATCTCGCTGTTCGTGCTGACCGCGTTCTGCGCCTGCCTGTTCGCCGTGCTGCAGGTGGCCGACATCGGCTCCGCCGCGGCCGACCGCGGCCTGCAGAAGGAATTCGAGGCGATCATCGCCGCGGTGATCGGCGGCACCCTGCTCACGGGCGGCTACGGCTCGGTGATCGGCGCGGCGTTCGGCGCGCTGATCTTCGGCGTCGTGCAGATCGGCATCACCTACACCAACATCAGCTCGGACTGGTTCCGGGTGTTCCTCGGCGTGATGCTGCTGATCGCCGTGCTGTTCAACCACTACGTGCGCCGCCGCGTGTCGCAGTCGTAACGGAGCCGCCCATGTCCACTCCGCAATCCGGCGAGACGATCCTCGCCCTCGAAAACGTCAGCAAGTACTTCGGCAAGGTGATCGCGCTGTCCGGCGTCACGCTGCGGCTCAAGCGCGGCGAAGTGCACTGCCTGCTCGGCGACAACGGCGCCGGCAAGTCGACGCTGATCAAGACGCTGGCCGGCGTGCACACGCCCTCGGACGGCCAGTATCTGGTCGACGGCCAGCCGGTGCGCTTCGAATCGCCGAAGGACGCGCTCGACCTCGGCATCGCCACCGTCTACCAGGATCTCGCGCTCGTGCCGCTGCTGTCGGTCGCGCGCAACTTCTTCATGGGCCGCGAACCGCAGAAGAAGCTGTTCGGCTGCCTGAGCGTGATGGATCTCGACACCTGCGCCGAGACCGCGCGCGAGAAGCTCGCCGAAATGGGCATCCACGTGCGCGATCCGCACCAGCCGATCGGCACGATGTCGGGCGGCGAGCGGCAGTGCCTCGCGATCGCGCGCGCGATCCACTTCGGCGCGCGCGTGCTGATCCTCGACGAGCCGACCGCCGCGCTCGGCGTCAAGCAGAGCTTCAACGTGCTGCGGCTGATCCACACCGCGCGCGCGAAAGGCATCTCGGTGATCTTCATCACCCACAACGTGCACCACGCCTATCCGATCGGCGATTCGTTCACGCTGCTCAACCGCGGCCGCTCGCTCGGCACCTACACGAAGGACACCATCAGCAAGGACGAGGTGCTCGACATGATGGCGGGCGGCGCCGAGATGCAGAAGATGATCGGCGAACTCGACGGCGCCACGATCTGATACAGGACTCCCCATGACACGCTCTGCCCTTTCCTTCGCGCCCGACCGGCCGCTCGACGTGATCTGCGTCGGCCGGGTCGCGGTCGACCTGTACGCGCAGCAGATCGGCGCGCGGCTCGAGGACGCGACGAGCTTCGCCCGCTACCTCGGCGGCTCGTCCGGCAACATCGCGTTCGGCTGCGCGCGGCTCGGCCTGAAATCGGCGATGCTCGCGCGCGTCGGCCACGATCACTTCGGCCGCTTCCTGCGCGACGCGCTCGAACACGAAGGCTGCGACACCCGTCATCTCCACGTCGATCCGGAGCGCCTGACCGCGCTCGTGCTGCTCGGCATCAAGGACCGCGACACCTTCCCGCTCGTGTTCCACCGCGAGAACTGCGCGGACATGGCGCTCGACGAAGCCGACATCGACGAGGACTTCATCGCGTCGTCGAAGGCGCTGCTGATCACCGGCACGCATTTCTCGACCGGCCAGGTGAACCGCGCGAGCCGCCGCGCGCTCGACTACGCGCGCCGCCACCAGGTGCGCACCGTGCTCGACATCGACTACCGCCCGGTGCTGTGGGGGCTGACCGGCAAGGCCGACGGCGAGACCCGCTTCATCGCCAACGAGGACGTGACCGCGCACCTGCAGCGGATCCTGCCGTTGTTCGACATCGTGATCGGCACCGAGGAGGAATTCCGCATCGCGGGCGGCAAGGACGCGCTGCCCGACGCGCTCGCGATGGTGCGCGCGGTCACGCCCGCGCTGCTCGTCGTCAAGCGCGGCCCGCTCGGCTGCTCGATCGTCGACGGCGCGGTGCCCGCGAGCCTCGACGCGCTGCCGCTGATCGGCGGCGTCGAGGTCGAGGTGATGAACGTGCTCGGCGCCGGCGACGCGTTCGCGGCCGGCTTCCTGTCGCACTGGCTGCGCGGCGACCCGCCCGAGATCGCCGCGCGCGCGGCGAATGCCTGCGGCGCGCTGGTGGTGTCGCGCCACGGCTGCTCGCCCGCGATGCCGACGCCGGCCGAACTCGACTACTTCGTCGCCGAGGCGGCCCGCGACCCCGCGCGCATGCGCCGCCCGGACCTCGACCACGCGCTCGCGCGGCTGCACCGCGTGACGCCCGCGCGCACGCCGCGCGACGAAGTGCTCGGCTTCGCATTCGATCACCGCAACCAGTTCTTCGAACTCGCGCAGCAGACGGGCGCGCCCCTCGCGCGCATCGACGCGCTCAAGCGGCTGTTCGTCGAGGCCGTCGCGCAGACCGAGGCGCAACTCGGCCTGCAAGGCCGGATCGGCGTGCTGATCGACGACCGCTACGGCCAGGATGCGCTCAACGCCGCGACCGGCCGCGGCTGGTGGATCGGCCGGCCGGTCGAGCTGCCCGGTTCGCTGCCGCTCGAATTCGACCACGGCCGCTCGATCGGCACGACGCTCGCGAGCTGGCCGGCCGAGCACATCGTCAAGTGTCTCGTCCAGTACCATCCGGACGAGCCGCTCGAACAGCGCCTCGAACAGGAAACCCAGCTGCGCGCGCTGTACGACGCCGTGCAGGCGAGCGGCCACGAACTGCTGCTCGAGGTGATCCCGGCGCGTCACACGGGCCTGCCGCACGCGCCCGACACCGTCTACCGCGCGCTCAAGCGGCTCTACAACCTCGGCATCCAGCCCGAATGGTGGAAGCTCGCCCCGCTCGACGCCGTGCAGTGGCAGGCCGTCGACCAGTTGATCGCCGAGCGCGATCCGTATTGCCGCGGGGTCGTGCTGCTCGGCCTGTCCGCGCCGGTCGAGCAGATGATCGGCGGGTTCCGCGCGGCCGCCGCCTCGGCGACCTGCCGCGGCTTCACGGTCGGCCGCACGATCTTCCACGAGCCGAGCCGCGCCTGGCTCGCGAACGAGATCGACGACGCCGCACTGATCGCCGGCGTGCGCGGCATCTTCGAGACCCTGATCGGCGCCTGGCGCGCCGCCCGCGCGGGCGGCCGGGGCGTCGAACGGCGCGTCGCCTAGGAGCACGGACCATGAACGACCGAATCCCGTCCCCCGCGCCGGGCGCCGACGCGCCGGGCGCCGACGCGCCGCCCGGCACGCTGCGGCTGACCATGGCGCAGGCGCTGGTGCGCTATCTCGCGGCCCAGCGGGTCGCGGCCGACGACGGCAGCGGCCGCACCGAGCCGCTGTTCGGCGGCGTCTTCGCGATCTTCGGGCACGGCAACGTCGCCGGCCTCGGCGAGGCGCTGTACCAGCACCGCGACGCGCTGCCGACCTATCGCGCGCACAACGAGCAGGCGATGGCGCACAGCGCGATCGCCTATGCGAAGGCGCACTTCCGCCGCCGCATGATGGCCGTCACCACCTCGATCGGCCCCGGCGCGACCAACCTCGTGACCGCCGCCGCGCTCGCGCACGTGAACCGCCTGCCGGTGCTGCTGCTGCCCGGCGACGTGTTCGTGTCGCGCGCGCCGGACCCGGTCCTGCAACAGATCGAGGACTTCCACGACGGCGGCCTGTCGGCCAACGACGCCTTCAAGGCGGTGTCGCGCTATTTCGACCGGATCGTGCATCCGGCCCAGCTGCTCACCGCGCTGCCGCGCGCGCTGCGCGTGCTGACCGACGCCGCGCTGTGCGGCCCCGTCACGCTTGCGCTGCCGCAGGACGTGCAGACCATGGCCTACGACTATCCGGCCGCCTGGTTCGCGCCGCGCCTCGTGACCTTCCACGCCCCGGCCCCCATCGACGCCGAGCTGGACGCCGCCCTCGCGCGGCTGCGCGGCGCGCGCCGGCCGTTCATCGTCGCGGGCGGCGGCGCGCTGTACAGCGCGGGCGGCGCGGCGGCCCTGCGCGCGTTCGCCGAGCGTCACGGCGTGCCGGTGGGCGAGACCCAGGCGGGCAAGAGCGTGCTGCCGTGGGATCACCCGCTCAACGCGGGCGCGGTCGGCGTCGCCGGCTCCCCGGCCGCCAATGCGCTCGCGAGCGAGGCCGACTGCGTGCTCGCCGTCGGCACGCGGCTGCAGGACTTCACGACCGGTTCGAACACGCTGTTCGCGCACGCCGCCGTGATCGGCATCAACGCGCATCCGTTCGACGCGCTCAAATACCGCGCGACGAGCGTCGAGGCCGATGCGCGCGGCGCGCTCGACGCGCTGTCCGCGCGGCTCGACGGCTGGCGCGCCGAACCCGCCTGGACCGAGCGCGCGCAGGCGGACGCCGCGCGATGGCGCGCGAGCGTCGATGCGCTCACGGGCGCGTCGGGCGGCGCCGCGTCGGATGTCGCGACGCCGGGCGGCGCGCCGCTGCCCTACGAGGCCGACGTGATCGGCGCGATCCGGCGCTCGACGGCCGATTCGCCCGCGCGCGACATCGTCGTGTGCGCGGCCGGCACGCTGCCCGCCGAGCTGCACAAGCTGTGGCGCGCGGCCGAGCCCGGCGGCTATCACGTCGAATACGGCTATTCGTGCATGGGCTACGAGATCGCCGGCGGCCTGGGCGTGAAGCTCGCGCGGCCCGATCGCGAGGTGATCGTCACGGTCGGCGATGGCAGCTACCTGATGATGAACAGCGAGATCGCGACCTCGGTGATGCTCGGCGCGAAGCTGATCATCGTCGTGCTCGACAATCGCGGCTACGGCTGCATCAACCGGCTGCAGCAGGCCTGCGGCGGCGCGCCGTTCAACAACCTGCTCGACGATTGCGCGCAGGGTCCGCTCGGCGCGCCGCCGATCGATTTCGCCGCGCACGCGCGCGCGCTCGGCGCACAGGCCGAGCACGTCGCCGACCTCGGCGCGCTCGACGCCGCACTGCGCCGCGCACGCGCGGCCGACCGCACCTGCCTGATCAGCATCGACACCGATCCCGCCCGCACCACCGCCGACGGCGGCTGGTGGTGGGAGGTCGCGGTGCCCGAAGTCTCGCCGCGCGCCGCGGTGCGCGAGGCCCGCGCGCGCTACGACGCGCAGTGCGCGGCGCGCGCGGCGGCGCCCCTTTCCCCGTCTTCCCCGGAATCATCGACATGAGTGCTTTCGACCTTCGCATCGGCATCAATCCGCTGTCGTGGATGAACGACGACCTGCCGTCGCTCGGCGGCGAGACGCCGCTCGACGTCGCGCTCGCGGAAGGCCGCGAGATCGGCTACGCGGGCTTCGAACTCGGCAACAAGTTTCCGCGCGAACCGCAGGCGCTCAAGGCGCTGCTCGCGCAGTACGATCTCGCGCTCGTGTCGGGCTGGTACTCCGGCCGGCTCGCCGAGCGCAGCGCCGAGGAGGAAATCGACGCCGTCGGGCCGCACCTCGAACTGCTCGCCCGGAACGGCGCGACCGTGATGGTCTACGGCGAGGTGTCGAATTCGATCCAGGGCGCGCCGCGGCCCTTGTACCAGCGGCCGCGCTTCGTCAGCGCCGCGCAGTGGGACGCCTACGCGGCGCGGCTCGACGCCTTCGCGCGCCATACGCTCGCGCACGGCGTGCGGCTCGCCTACCATCATCACATGGGCGCCTACGTGGAGACGCCCGCCGACGTCGACCGCCTGATGGCCGCCACGAGCGACGCGGTCGGGCTGCTGTTCGACGCGGGCCACATCACGTTCGCGGGCGGCGACGCGCCGACCGAACTGCGCAAGCACATCGGGCGCGTCTGCCACGTGCACTGCAAGGACGTGCGCCCCGCCGTGATCCGCCTCGCGCGCAATCGCAACTGGAGCTTCCTCGACGCGGTGATCAACGGCGCGTTCACGGTGCCGGGCGACGGCGCGATCGACTTCCCCGCGCTGATCGACCTGCTCAAGCAGCACGGCTATCGCGGCTGGCTGGTCGTCGAGGCCGAGCAGGATCCCGTCGTCGCGCCGAGCTACGCCTATGCGCAGCGCGGCTACCAGACCCTGCGCGCGCTGGTCGACGCGCCGCGCGCGATCGAGGAGGTACTGTCATGAGCCTGCTCGTCAAGGGCGCGGCCGGCGCGACCATCGCGGAGGTCACGCCGGCATCCGCGCACTGGAAGCACGTGGGCTTCGCCGCCTACCGCCTCGCCGCCGGCGAGGCGCGCGCGCTGCACGAGACGTCGCGCGAGATGTGCATCGTGGTATTGACGGGCTCCGTCGACATCGAGGCCGACGACGGCACGCGCTGGACCGCGCTCGGCTCGCGCGACAGCGTGTTCGACGGCGTCGCGCCCTACGCGCTGTACCTGCCGCCCGGGCGGCGCGTGACCGTGCACGCGACGCGCGACGCCGAACTCGGCGTCGCGAGCGCGCCCGCGACCGGCCGTTATCCGGCGCGCCTCATCAAGCCGTCGCAGATGAAGCGCTCGGTGCGCGGCAGCGGCGCGAACACCCGCTACGTGTGCGATATCCTGCCGCAGGGCGAGGATGCGGAAGCGCTGCTCGTGGTCGAGGTGCGCACGCCGTCCGGGCATTCGTCGAGCTATCCGCCGCACAAGCACGACACCGATGCGATCCCCGCCGAAAGCGCGCTCGAGGAAACCTATTACCACCGCGTGCATCCGCCGCAGGGCTTCGTGTTCCAGCGCGTGTACACGGATGCGCGCGACCTCGACGAATCGATGGCCGCCTGCGACCACGACGTCGTGCTGGTGCCGCGCGGCTATCACCCGGTCGTCGTGCCGTACGGCTACGAGTCCTATTACCTGAACGTGATGGCGGGCCCGACGCGCGTCTGGCACTTCAAGAACGACCCCGCGCACGAATGGATGATCGAGCCGCGCTGACGGCGCGCGCTCAGCGCGGCGGGTCGTCGGCCGGCGGCGCGTCGAGTCCCGGCGCGTCGTCGGGAAACTGATCGATCAATTGATGGATCAGGTAGCGCCGCTGCGGCGACAGCGCGCCGATGCGCGAGGCCAGTTCGAGCGTCTCGGCGGTCGGCGGATAGCGGGTGTCGCGCGGCAGCCGCGCCGGCTTGCGCGCGGCCGGCGCCGGGCCGTAGTGCAGCCAGTGCAGGTCGACGTCGAGCCAGTCGGCGAAGGTTTCGAGCTTGTCGCGGGCCGGGATCGTGCGCCCGGTCAGCCATTTGTGGGCGGTTTGCGGCGAGACCGACATGCCCGGGTAGCGCAGGTTGAAGCGGTTCGCCAGTTCGGTCGGGCCCGGCATCCGGCCGTGGCGGCGCTGAATGGCCAGTTTCAGACGGGCGGCGAAGGCCGCTTTTTCTTCGGGCGTCGGCATAGCCGGGATTGTGTCGCCCGCGCCGCGCCATGCGATCAATCAACCGCGCCAAACTTCAACCAAACAGGAAACAACTATCCCAAATAAGAATTTTCCGGCGCCCGGGCGATCGCTGCAAGCCTGGTCAGCCCGGCGCGGCCCGCACGGCCTCGCGACCCTTGCCCGGCGGGGATTTGTCTCGAAAAAAATCAAACGCGGTCAGCCGGCCGCGAGCCAGCGTGCGACGACGTCCGGATCGAGCGCATCGGCCGGCCCCTCATGGACGATCTCGCCGCGCCCCATCACCGCGACGCGCGACGCGACCGCCGGGGCGAGCTGCATGCGCTGTTCGATGAGCAGGATCGCGACGCCGCGCGCGCGCAGTTCGACGAGGCAGGCCCGCACCTGCGCGACCACGGCCGGCGCGAGCCCTTCCGCCGGCTCGTCGACGATCAGGAGGCGCGGCGCGCCGACCAGCGCGCGCGCCAGCGCGAGCATCTGCTGCTCGCCGCCCGACAGCACGCCCGCGCGCGCGTCCCAGCGCGCGGCGAGCGCCGGGAAGCGCGCGCGCGCCGCATCGAGCGCGTCGCGCGCGGAATCGGGCCCGAGCCCCAGGCGCAGGTTGTCGCGCACGCTCAGCAGCGGAAACACGTCGCGCTGCTCGGCCACGTAGCCGAGCCCGCGCCGCGCGATCGCGAAGGTCGGCGCGCCCGCCAGTTCCACGCCGTCGAAACGGATCGAGCCGGCCACCGGCAGCATGCCCATGATCGCCTTCGCGAGCGTCGAGCGGCCCGAGCCGTTGCGGCCGACGAGCGCCAGCGCCTCGCCGCGCGCGAGCGTCAGGTCGACGCCGTTCAACACGTGCCGCGCGCCATAGCCGGCCCGCACCGCGCGCAATTCGAGCAGGCCGCTCATGCCGCGCCCGCCTCGCCCAGATAGGCCGCGCGCACTGCCGCGTCGGCGCGGATCTCGGCGGGGGTGCCGGTCGCGATCACCGCGCCGCGCACCAGCACCGAGATGCGATCGGCGAGCCCGAACACGGCGTCCATGTCGTGCTCGATCATCAACAGCGTGCGCCCCTCGGTGGTCGTGCGGATCAGTTCGACGATGCGCGCCGCCTGCTCGCGGCTCATGCCGGCCGTCGGTTCGTCGAACAGGAACAGCGATGCGCCGCTCGCGAGCGCGACGCCGACGTCGAGCGCGCGCTGCTCGGCATAGCTCAGCGCGCCGGCCGGCAGGTCGCGCCGCGCGGCGAGCCCGATCGCCGCGAGCACCTCGCGCGCGGCACGGTCGACCGCGCCCGATTCGCGCAGCCGCGCCCACCACCGACGGCGCTGCGCGCCCGCCTGCTCGGCGGCGCAGCGCAGGTTGTCGAACACTGACAGGCGCTCGAACAGCGCCGTCTGCTGGAAGCTGCGCGCGATGCCGCGCCGCGCGGCCGCGTAGGGCGAGCGCGCGCGCAGCGCGACGCCGTGCAGCTGGAGCCGGCCGCGGCTCGGCGGCGTCGCGCCCGCGATCACGTCGAACAGCGTCGACTTGCCCGCGCCGTTCGGCCCGATCAGCGCATGGCGCTCCCCCGCCTCGACCGTGAGGTCGACGCCCGCCAGCACCGTGGTCGCGCCGAAGCGCTTCTCGATGCCGGACAACACGAGCGCGGGCGCCGTCATCGCGCCGGCTCCGCACCGCCGGCGCGGCGCGCCGCCAGCCCCAGGGCGAGGGCGAGCAGCGCCGCGCCCAGCGCGGCGCACCAGCCCGCCGGCGCATCGGCCGCGACCCGCCACGGGCCCAGCGCGGCCACGCCGCCCGCGTCCTGCGCAAAACGCCAGGCATAGCCCAGCTCGACCACGATCACCGACGCAACCACGCCCGCGAGCGCGGCCAGCAGCGCGCAGGCCGCGCGCGGCCGGTTGACGCGCGTACCCGCGGCGCGGCGCGCGGCATGGCGCGTCCATATGCCGCCGAGGCCGTCCGGCGCGGCCACCACGACTGCGACGAAACCGATGCCCAGGTACAGCAGCCACGCACGCGATACGCTCGCGACGAACACGCTGAAGAAGACCAGCAGCGCCGCGCCGACGACCGGCCCGAAGAACGTGCCCGTGCCGCCGATCACGACCGCGAACAACACCGCGCCCGAGCGCAGCATGCCGACGCTCTCGGTCGACGCGACCTCGACGTCGATCAGGGTCAGCGTGCCCGCGATGCCCGCGAAGAATCCGGCCACGACCATCATCGCGAAACGCACCCGGCGCGGATCGGTGCCGAGCGCCGCGACCCGCGCCGGATTGTCCCGCACCGCGTTCGCGAGACGCGCGAACGGCGTGCGCGTGAACGCGCGCATCGCCAGCGCGGCCAGCATGCACCAGCCGGCGATCAGCGCATAGGCATGGGGCGACGGACCGTACCAGGCGGCGTCGCGCGCGCGGTCGATCGGCACGCCGCCCGGCCCGCCGAACCAGTCGGGCACGCTCCACGCCGCGGCCGCGACCAGCTCGCCGAGCCCGAGCGTGATCATCGCGAACGCGGTGCCCGCGCGGCGGGTCGCGACGCTGCCGAACAGCGCGCCGAAACCCGCGCCCGCGAGCCCGCCCGCGAGCGGCAGCAGCGGCAAGGGCAGGCCGTGGCGGGCGAACACGTGGGCGGCGGCGAACGCGCCGAGCCCGGCGAGCGCCGCGTGCCCGAACGACAGCAGGCCCGTGGCGCCGAGCAGCAGGTTGTAGGACAGCGCGAGCACGATCAGCGCGGCGGTCTGCGCGAGGTAGCCGAGCACCCAGTCCTGCGGCCACAGCCACGCCGGGCCGCCCAGGCCGACGAGCAGCGCGGCCCAGGGCCACGCGCGTCGCGCGGCGCTACGCATCGGCGCGCTCGCCGGACAGGCCGCGCGCCCGGCACGCGAGCACCGCGACGAGCAGCAGATAAGGCGTCAGCGGCGCGAGTTGCGCGCAGGTCAGCGCGCCCCAGGCGGGCGGCAGCGCGATGCCCGCCCGTTCCGCGAGCGCGCCGAGCGAGGCGCTGCTCGCGGCGGCGAAGGTCTGCACCCAACCGACCAGCAGCGACGCGGCGAGCGCGCCGCCGAGCGAGCCGAGCCCACCGATCACGACCACGGCGAACACGACCGAGCCCATCGTCTCGGCCATCGCGGGTTCGAGCACCGCGAGCGGCGCGCCGATCACGCCGGCGAGCGCCGCCAGCGCGGCGCCCGCCGCGAACACGACCGTCATCAGGCGCGGCACGTCGTGGCCGAGCGCCTCGACCGCCCCGCGGTGCGTCAGCGCCGCGCGCACCACGAGGCCCGTGCGCGACACGCGCAAGCCCACCCCCAGCGCGACCAGCATCGCGACCGACGCGGCCATCATGAACGCGCGATAGCGCGACAACGTGACGCCGCCCCAGGTCGCCAACGGCCCGTCGAGCGCGGCCGGCACCGTGGTGGCGAGCGGCGCGAGCCCCCACGCGAACTTGACCGCCTCGGCGATCAGGTAGGCGAGGCCGAAGGTGAGCAGCAGTTCGCCCAGGTGTCCGCGCGCCTTCACGCGCCGCAGCAGGCCGCGCTCGATCAGCGCGCCGAGGCCGCCGACCGCGAGCGGCGCGAGCACGAGCGCCGCCCAGAAGCCCGCGTGCGCGGCGATCGCGTAGCCGGCGTACGCGCCCAGCATGTAGAAGCCCGCATGCGCGAAATTGAGCACGCCGAGCATGCTGAAGACGAGCGTCAGCCCGGCGGACAGCATGAACAACAACAGCCCGTAGCTCACGCCGTTCAGCGTGGTGACGATCAGCGACTGCACGCGTGCGCCTCTACCGCGCGAGCGGCGCGAGCGCGGCGCGCAAGGCGTCGGGCAGCGCGACCGGCCGGCGGCTCGCGCGATCGACGTAGACATGCACGAAGTGCCCTTGCGCGGCCGCCGTCGCCTCGCCTTCCGCGAACAGCCCGATCTCGTAGCGCACGCTCGAATTGCCGAGCTTCGCGACCCGCAGGCCCGCGTCGACACGCTGCGGAAACACGAGCGGCGCGAAGTAGTTGCAGTGGGTCTCGACGACGAGCCCGATGGTCGCGCCGTGCTCGACGTCGAGCACGCGCGCGCGGATCAGGTATTCGTTCACCACGGTGTCGAAGTAGCTGTAGTAGACGACGTTGTTCACGTGGCCGTAGACATCGTTGTCCATCCAGCGCGTGCTGATCGGCAGGCTATGCGGATAGGCGCTGCGCGGCAGCGCGACGGGCTTGGCGTCGGACATGGTCGGTCAGAGGGATTCGGTGAGCATGCGGCGATAGTCGGCGGCGGTCGCGAGGCGCGGATTGGTCTTGTGGCAATGGTCGGCGAGCGCGCCCTCGATCACGTGATCGAACACGTCCGCGCGCACGCCCATCTGCGCCAGGCCCGTCGGCAGGCCGAGCCGCGCGCTCAGGTCGTGCAGCGCCTGCGGCAGGTCCGCGCGCTCGGGCAGGTTCATCACGCGGCGCATGCGCGCGTAGCGGCGTTCAGCCACCACGCTCGGCGCATCCGCGTTGAAGCGCAGCACCGCGGGCAGCACCACCGCGTTCAGCGTGCCGTGATGCAGCGAGGTCGCGCCGTTCACCTTCACGCCGCCCAGCGGGTGCGACAGCGAGTGCACGCAGCCGAGCCCTTTCTGGAACGCCAGCGCGCCCTGCAGCGACGCGCTCATCATCGCGAGACGCGCCTCGCGGTCGCCGCCGTCGCGGGTCGCGCGTTCGACGTGGGCCCACGCGCGTTCGAGCCCGTCGAGCGCGATGCCGTCGGCGGGCGGATTATACGCGGGCGCGAGGAAGGTCTCGATGCAGTGGGCGATCGCATCCATGCCGGTCGCGGCCGTGAGCCCGGGCGGCAGGCCGAGCGTGAGCGCCGGGTCGCAGATCGCCGCCTTCGGCAGCAGATGCCACGAATGGAAGCCGAGCTTGCGGCCGTCCGCGAGGATCAGGATCGCGCCGCGCGCGACCTCGCTGCCGGTGCCCGAGGTGGTCGGCACCGCGATCAGCGGCGCGGCGGCGGCCGTGATCTGCGCGCTGCCGCCCTCGATCGTCGCGTAGCGGGCCAGCGGCCCGGGATGCGTCGCGGCGAGCGCGACGCCCTTCGCGAGGTCGATCGACGACCCGCCGCCGATCGCGATCAGGCCGTCGCAGCCCGCGTCGCGATAGCGTTGCGCGGCGGCCAGCACCGCGGCCTCGGTCGGATTGGACGGCGTCTCGTCGAACACAGGCGGCGCGCCCATGCCGAGCGCGTCGAGCGCGCGCGCGACGAGCCCTGCCGCCGCCACGCCGCGGTCGGTCACGACGAGCGGCCGCGCGATGCCGTTGCGCGCGCATTCGGACGGCAGCATGGCGAGCGCGTCGTCGCCGAGATGGATGTGGGTCAGATAGTAGAGATAGGCCACCGCGTCCCCTCCTCGCCCCCGTCGTGCTGGACAGGACGCCGCCGCGCGGGCGAACATGCGGCGTCCGCGGCGCGAGCGCGCCGCAGCGGCAAGCATACCGCGCGACGGCGGCGGACGTCGTGCGGCCCGTCGTGACCCGCCGATCTTTTCCGAGGAATCGCCATGACCGACCCGCACCTGATCACCACCGCCTTCGACCTGCCCGGCTACCGGATCGAACGCAGCCTCGGCGTCGCGCGCGGCATCGTCGTGCGCTCGCGCTCGATCGTCGGCTCGTTCGGCGCGGCGATACAAACCCTGTTCGGCGGCAATATCTCGCTCTATACGTCGCTGTGCGAGCGCGCGCGGCAGGACGCCTACGAGCGCATGCTCGCCCAGATGAACGAACTGGGCGGCAACGGCCTCATCGGGATGCGCTACGACGCGACGGAAATCGGCAACGGCGTGACCGAGGTGCTGTGTTACGGCACGGTGGTGCGGGTCGTCGCGGCGGATCGCTGACGCGGCCGGCGCGCGGCGCTCGGGGCGCAGGCGGCCGGGCGAACGCCGCGCCACGGCTCCCCCGGCGCGCAGGATCAGTCAGGGCAGCAAGCGGCCGTGCCCGGCCTTACTGCCCCGGCCGCTCAACGAACTCGAACGGCAGGCCGCGCGCGCGCATCCAGTCGGCGACCGCCGGCCCGGTGCCGGCGCGCCACGGCCGCAGCCGCGCCGGCTCGACCAGCCGGTATTCGAGCAGCTCGGGCGACAGCGCGATCGTGCCCGACGCGCGCACGTGATACGCGACGATCAGCTCGTTCTTGCGCATGAATTCATAGACGCCGATCAGTTCCACCGATTCGGCGCGCAGCCCGGTTTCCTCCAGCACCTCGCGCGCGATGCCCGCCTCGGGCGTCTCGTCGCTTTCGAGGAACCCCGTGATGAGCGCGAACATGCCTTCCGGCCAGGCTGCGTTGCGGGCCAGCAGGATGCGCCCGTCGTATTCGACGATCGCGGCCACGACCGGCAGCGGATTGTTCCAGTGGACATAGCCGCAGGCGTCGTCGGGACAGGCGCGCCGCAGGCGGCCGCCGCCGTCTTCGGCGAGATCGGTGCGGTCGGCCAGCGGGCGGGCGCAACGCGGGCAAAAACGGTAATCGGCAGTGGTCATTGTGGGGATGAGGCGGGCGCGGACGCGCGTACAGCGGCCTGCGCGCGCCACGCCCGCGGAGCGCGGGACAGCCAGCATTCTAGCGAGTTTGTCGCATGCGCGACGAGGCGCGCCAGGCCATCGTCGCGAAACCCGCCGCGCCGAGCACGAGCGACGCCGAGGCCAGCCCCAGCGCCGGCGCGAATGTCCCCGCGCGCGCGACGAGCGGCGCGGCGACGAGCGGTCCGGCGATCTGCCCGATGCCATACGACGCGGTCGCATAGCCCATCAGGCCCGCCGCGCGCTCACCGCGCAGACGGCGCGCCTCGCGCATCGCGAACAGCGTGATCGCGGTGAACGGCATCCCGAGCAGCACGCTGCCCAGCGCGAAGCCCGCCACGGTCGGCCACGCGATGCCGAGCGCGACGCCCGCCGCCTGCAGCGCGCAACTGCCCGCGAGCAGCGCGCGATTGTCCCAGCGGATCGGCAGCCGCGCGCCGAGCAGCGCGCCCGCGATCAGCGCGGCGCCGAACATCGGCCAGAACAGGTCCGGCCACGCCGAGCCGGCCGGCAGCGCGGCGCGCGCGATCACCGGCAGGAAGGTCGCCGTGATGATGTAGCCGAAGCCCGGCAAGCCGTAGAACACCACGAGCCACCCCGCCGCGCCGCGCGGCGCGGCCTCCGCATGAGCCGTCGGCGACGCGCCGGCGGCCACGGTCGCATGCGCGGCCGACGGCGTGAACACGCGCCACACGCACGCCGCGAGCACCGCCGACAGCAGGGCGAAGCCGATCCATCCGTAGGCCGCGCGCTGCCCGGCGAGCGCGCTGCCGAGCAGCCCCGTCGCGACGATCCCGAAACCCGGCCCGGTGTAGATCACGCCGCTCCATTCCGGCGCGTCCAGCTCCGCGAGCCGCCGCAGCCCCCATTGCGAAGCGAACACGAAGGTCCACGCGCTGACCGCGCCGGCCACGAAGCGCACGCCCGCCCACACCGCGAACGGACTCGCGACGCCCATCGCGAGCATCAGCAGCACGGTCGCCGCGAGGCCCGCCCGCACCATGCGCGCGGGCGCGATCATGAACCGCGCGCAGGTCAGCGCGCCGACGAAATAGCCCGCGTAATTCGCGGACGCGAGCCAGCCGCCGTGCCGGATGTCGAGTTCGCCGCCGGCGAGCATCAAGGGCAGCAGCGGCGTGAACGCGAACCGGCCGATCCCGAGCGCGACCGCGAGCGTGAGCGCGCACGCCCAGGCCGCGCGACGCGCGGGCCGATCGTCGTCGGGCAGGGTTTCAACCGAGGAGAGGGACCGCGGGATCGCGGCCGGCGTACGGGACAGGGACATATCGCTCATCGCACAACAGGGGCGCCATCACGATGATGGACGCGCGCGGAGAATTGGAATGCGCTCAATGTAGCTTGACCCGATCATCTCTAAAAATGAATAATTGAGATCAAATCGATTCCAAGGAGAGAATCATGGATCTGGCCGAACTGGCGATCTTCCGGGCGGTCGTGCGCGAGAACGGCGTCACGCGCGCCGCGGCCAAGCTCAATCGCGTGCAGTCGAACGTGACGACGCGGATCAAGCAGCTCGAGGAACAGCTGGGCACCGCGCTGTTCGTGCGCGACGGCCGCCGGCTCGTGCTGACGCCCGCGGGCGAAACCCTGCTGCCCTATGCGGAACGCCTGCTCGCGCTCGCCGACGAGGCGGCGCACGCGGTGCGCGAGGACCGCCCGCGCGGCCGGCTGCGGCTCGGCACGATGGAAAGCACCGCGGCCTGCCGCCTGCCCAGGCTGCTCGCGCACTATCACCAGGCCTGGCCCGACGTCGAGCTGGAACTGCTGACCGGCACCACCGGCTGCCTGATCGGCAAGGTGCGCGAATTCGAGGTCGACGTCGCGCTGGTCGCGACGCCGCTCGCGCCCGCGCCGCTGGGCGAGCCGTTCGAGACCGCGGCGATCTTCCGCGAAGAGCTGGTGCTGCTGACGCCGCGCGGCCATCCGCCCGTCCGCACGCCGCGCGACATCCTGCTGCCGACGCTCGTCGCGTTCGAACGCGGCTGCGCCTATCGCAGCTACGCCGAGCGCTGGTATGCCGAGCACGGCGTGAAGCCGCACCGGGAACTGGAACTGGGCTCGTATCACGCGATCATCGCGTGCGTGGCCGCCGGCGCGGGCGTCGCGGTCGCGCCGCGCGCGCTGCTCGACCTGCAGATCGAAGCCGACAACCTCGGCGTGCATCCGCTGCCCGGGATCCCGCCCATCGACACGCTGCTCGTCTGGCGCCAGGGGCACGCGTCGGCGGCCTTGCGCGCGCTGCGCGACATGCTGCTCGACGGTGCGACGGCGCAGCCCGCCGCCACGACGCGATCCCGCGCGCGGCGCGGCGCGGCGGCGCAGCCGGCCTGAACGCGCGCGCCGCCCAATAAAAAACCCCGCGCCGAACCGGTGCGGGGTTTCGAGGAACGCTGCCGGACGGGCCGCCTGCGCGGCCCCGGCGGCGCTTAGAGCAGGCCTTCGACCCAGCCCTTCACGCCCGCGAGCGCGGCCGGCAGGTTCGCCGGCTCGGTGCCGCCCGCCTGCGCCATGTCGGGACGGCCGCCACCCTTGCCGCCGACCTGCTGCGCGACAAAGTTCACCAGCTCGCCCGCCTTCACCTTCTTGCTCGCTTCCGGCGTCACGCCGGCAATCAGGCTGACCTTGCCGCCGTCGACCGAGGCGAGCACGATCGCCGCATGCTTGAGCTTGTCCTTGAGCTTGTCGACGGTCTCGCGCAGCGTCTTCGCGTCGGCGCCGTCGAGCGTCGCGGCGAGCACCTGCACGCCGCCGACCTCGATCGCCTGCTGCGCCAGCTCGTCGCCCTGGCTCGATGCGAGCTTCGACTTGAGCGCGCCCAGCTCCTTCTCGAGCGCCTTCACCTGATCCTGCACCTGGCCGATCCGCTGCGTCAGCTCCGACGGCTGCGCCTTCAGCGCGGCGGCCGCCGCGTTGATGCGCGCGTCGAGTTCCTGCACGTAGCGCAGCGCGTTGTCGCCCGTGATCGCCTCGACGCGGCGGATGCCCGCCGCGACGCCGCCTTCCATCACGATCTTGAAGAAGCCGATGTCGCCCGTGCGATGCACGTGCGTGCCGCCGCACAGCTCGCGCGAGAAGCCCAGGTCGAGCACCCGCACCTCGTCGCCGTACTTCTCGCCGAACAGCGCCATCGCGCCGCCCTTCACCGCGTCGTCGTACGCCATCACGCGCACGATGCCCGGCGCGTTCGCGAGCACTTCCGCGTTGACGATCGCCTCGACCCGGCGGATCTCGTCGTCCGTCATCGGCGCGTTGTGCGCGAAGTCGAAGCGGGTCTTGTCCGCGTCGACGAGCGACCCCTTCTGCTGCACGTGCGCGCCGAGCACCTCGCGCAGCGCCTTGTGCATCAGGTGGGTCGCCGAGTGGTTGCGCTCCGTGCGCGCGCGCCGCGCCGAGTCGACCTCGGCCTTCACGACATCGCCGACCTTCAGCACGCCCTGCTCCAGCACGCCGTGATGGCCGACCACGTCCGCCTGGACCTTCAGCGTGTCGCCCACCGCATACCGCACGCTCGCGTTGGCGAGCACGCCCTGGTCGCCGACCTGGCCGCCCGACTCCGCGTAGAACGGCGTATGGTCGAGCACGACGATCGCCTGCTGGCCCGTCTTGACCTCGTCGACCGCCACGCCCTCGACGTACAGCGCGACGACCTTCGCGTCGTCGAACACGAGCTTGTCGTAGCCGTGGAAAGTGGTCTTCGCGCCCGAATACTCGAGCCCCTGCGCCGCCTTGAACTTGCCTGCCGCGCGCGCCTGCTCGCGCTGACGCGCCATCGCGTCGTCGAACGCCGCTTCGTCGACCGTCACGCCGCGCTCGCGGCACACGTCGGCCGTCAGGTCGAGCGGGAAGCCGTAGGTGTCGTGCAGCTTGAACGCCAACTCGCCGTCGAGCACCTTCGCGCCCTTCGCATCGAGGTCGCCGAGCGCGGCCTCGAGGATCGTCATGCCGTGCTCGATGGTCTCGAAGAAGCGTTCCTCCTCCTGGCGCAGCACGTCGGTCACGCGCTGCTCCGCGTCCTTCAGCTCCGGATAGGCGCTGCCCATTTCCGCGACGAGATCGGCCACCAGCTTGTGGAAGAACGAACCCCTGCGGCCGAGCTTGTAGCCGTGGCGGATCGCGCGGCGCACGATCCGGCGCAGCACGTAGCCGCGGCCCTCGTTGCCCGGGATCACGCCGTCGACGATCAGGAACGAGCACGCGCGGATGTGATCGGCGATCACCTTCAGCGAGTTGTTCGACAGATCGGTCATGCCGGTTTCGCGCGCGGCCGCCTTGATCAGGTTCTGGAACAGGTCGATCTCGTAGTTGCTGTGCACGTGCTGCAGCACCGCGGCGAGGCGTTCGAGGCCCATGCCGGTGTCGACGCACTGCTTCGGCAGGGCCGTCATGGTGCCCTGCGCGTCGCGGTTGAACTGCATGAACACGAGGTTCCAGATCTCGATGTAGCGGTCGCCGTCTTCCTCGGCCGACCCCGGGGGGCCGCCCCAGACATCCGGGCCGTGATCGTAGAAGATCTCGGTGCACGGGCCGCAGGGGCCGGTGTCGCCCATCGTCCAGAAGTTGTCCGACGCGTAGCGCGCGCCCTTGTTGTCGCCGATCCGGATGATGCGCTCGACCGGCACGCCGACTTCCTTCGCCCAGATGTCGTACGCCTCGTCGTCTTCCTGGTAGACCGTGACCCACAGCTTTTCCTTCGGCAGCTGGTAGACCGTGGTCAGCAGTTCCCACGCGTACTTGATCGCGTCGTGCTTGAAGTAGTCGCCGAACGAGAAGTTGCCGAGCATCTCGAAGAACGTGTGGTGGCGCGCCGTGTAGCCGACGTTCTCGAGGTCGTTGTGCTTGCCGCCGGCGCGTACGCTGCGCTGCGACGTCGTGGCGCGCGAATACGGGCGGTGATCGGTGCCGAGGAACACGTCCTTGAACTGGACCATGCCCGAGTTCGTGAACATCAGCGTGGGGTCGTTGCCGGGCACGAGGCTCGACGAACGGACGATCGTATGGCCCTTCGATTCGAAGAACTTGAGGAATTTCTCGCGGATTTCAGCGGCTTTCATGGCGGGCGGGGACGGTCTTGACGAAGGCTGTCTGTGGGCGCCTGCGGCCCTCGCGGGCGGCGGCGCGGGTTTCTGGGTTTCTGAAACGATCGATTATACGGGATAGCGCCCCGGGCGCGGCCCGCCGCCGCGCCCGCCTCGCGTCCGCGCGCGCCGACTCGCGCGCGCCGACTGTTACAAATCCCTTAAGATGCGTGCATCCCGCGCGCGGGCGCGGCCGGACCGGCCCGCCCGCGCGTCGTGCAACACAACGGAAGGAGACAACGAGACGATGGGTGCCTTAAGCCATATCCGCGTGCTGGATCTCAGCCGCGTGCTCGCCGGACCCTGGTGCGCGCAGACGCTCGCCGATTTCGGCGCCGACGTGATCAAGATCGAGCGCCCCGGCGCGGGCGACGACACCCGCCACTGGGGGCCGCCGTACCTGAAGACGCCGGACGGCCAGGACACCCGCGAGGCCGCCTACTACCTCGCGGCGAACCGCAACAAGCGCTCGGTCACGGTCGACATCGCGACGCCGGAAGGCCAGCGGATCATCCGCGAACTGGCCGCGCAGAGCGACGTGGTGCTCGAAAACTACAAGGCGGGCCAGCTGAGCAAGTACGGGCTCGACTACGCGTCGCTGAAGGCGCTCAAGCCCGATCTCGTGTACTGCTCGGTGACGGGCTTCGGCCAGACGGGCCCCTACGCGCACCGCGCGGGCTACGACTTCATCGTGCAGGGGCTGGGCGGCTTCATGAGCATCACGGGCGAGCGCGACGGCCAGCCCGGCGGCGGCCCGCAGAAGGCCGGCGTCGCGATCGCCGACCTCGCGACCGGGCTCTACGCGACGATCGCGGTGCTGTCCGCGCTCGCGCACCGCGACCGCACGGGCGAAGGCCAGCACATCGACATGGCGCTCCTCGACGTGCAGGTGGCGCTGCTCGCGAACATGAACACCAACTATCTCGCGAGCGGCCAGGCGCCGACCCGCTGGGGCAACGCGCACCCGAACATCGTGCCCTACCAGACCTTCCAGACCCGCGACGGCTGGATCATCGTCGCGGTCGGCAACGACGGCCAGTTCCGCAAGTTCGTCGAGACGGGCGGACGCCCCGAGCTCGCCGACGACGCGCGCTTCGCGACCAATCCGGAACGGGTCCGGCACCGCGACGCGCTGGTGCCGATCCTCGAAGCGATGACGCGGACCCTGAGCCGGCGCGAATGGATCGATGCGCTCGAGGCGGCCGGCGTACCGTGCGGGCCGATCAACTCGCTCGACGAGGTGTTCGCGAACGAGCAGGTGGTCGCGCGCGGGCTGGAGGTCGAATTGCCGCATCCGAGCGGCGCGAACGTCAGGCTCGTGCGCAATCCGATCCGGATGAGCGGCACCCCGCCCGAGGCGAAAAGCGCGCCGCCGCTGCTCGGCGAGCATACCGACGCGGTGCTGCGCGAGGTGCTGGGCTATGACGACGCCGCGATCGCGGCGTTGCGGGCGGCGCGGGCGATCTGAAATCGCATGCGCGAGGTGGGTTGGACCGGGCTGCGAGGCCGCAGCCCGGCGACGCCGGCGCGCCGCCGCGCGTGCGCGCCGGTCCGACAAGCGTGCGCCGCGCGCTCAGCGCACCCCTGCGCCGACCAGCCCGCCCGCCGCCGCGCCCGCGACCGTGCCGAGCGGGCCGCCCGTCACGAGATAGCCGAGCGCGCCGCCCGCCGCGGCGCCGATCCCGGCATTGCGCTGGGTGCGCGTCATCGCGCACGCGCCGAGGCTGGAGAGCACCACCGCGACGACGGTGACGCGAACGAGGAAACGAGTGGTCTTGAACATGCGCAAACTACCTTGAAAAGCCCGTCGCGCCTGGCACAGCGCGACCGACGAGGAAACGGTCGAGCGCATCTTAAAAAAGCCCGCGCACGCGGGCAAAACGATTTACCAGCTGTTACAGCCTCGGCCGCGGCGGGCCGCCCGCGCGTCGCGCCCCGCCGGACAAGGCGCACGGGCTCCTCAGAAGTCTCGTCCGTCAGGTAGAATTGACGAATTGCGGCGATGCGGCACGCGCATCGCTCCCCTCTTTCCTTTCATTCCGCATGAGCACCGAACGCAACGACGTCCCCGCGGCATCCAATTTCATCCGCAACATCATCGACGACGACAACCGCACCGGCAAATGGGGCGGCCGGGTCGAGACCCGCTTCCCGCCGGAGCCGAACGGCTACCTGCACATCGGCCACGCGAAGAGCATCTGCCTGAACTTCGGCGTCGCGCGCAGCTACGGCGGCGTCTGCCACCTGCGCTTCGACGACACGAATCCGGAAAAGGAAAGCTTCGAGTACGTGAACTCGATCGTCGACGCGGTCCGCTGGCTCGGCTTCGACTGGCAGCACGGCGAGGCCGACCACCAGTACTTCGCGAGCGACTACTACGACAAGCTGTACGCGTTCGCCGAGCTGCTGATCGAGCGCGGCAAGGCCTACGTCGACAGCCAGAGCGCCGACGAGATGCGCGCGAACCGCGGCAACCTGACCGAGCCGGGCAAGCCCTCGCCGTTCCGCGACCGCACGCCCACGGAGAACCTCGACCTGTTCCGCCGCATGAAGGCCGGCGAGTTCCAGGAAGGCGAGCACGTGCTGCGCGCGAAGATCGACATGGCGTCGCCGAACATGAACATGCGCGACCCGGTGATCTACCGGATCCGCTTCGCGCATCACTACCGCACCGGCGATGCGTGGTGCGTGTATCCGATGTACGACTACACGCACTGCATCTCGGACGCGCTGGAAGGCATCACGCATTCGCTGTGCACGCTCGAGTTCGAGGATCATCGCCCGCTGTACGACTGGGTGCTGAACGAACTGGCCGACGCCGGCATCTTCAGCCGCCCGCTGCCGCAACAGATCGAATTCTCGCGGCTCAACCTGACCTACGCGATCACCAGCAAGCGCAAGCTGCTGCAGCTCGTCACCGAGAATCACGTCGACGGCTGGGACGACCCGCGCATGCCGACCATCGTCGGCGTGCGCCGCCGCGGCTTCACGCCCGAGAGCATCCAGCTGTTCTGCGAGCGGATCGGCGTGACCAAGGTCGATTCGTGGATCGACATGAGCGTGTTCGAGGGCGCGCTGCGCGACGATCTCGACGCGAAGGCGCCGCGCTCGGTCGCCGTGCTCGACCCGCTCAAGCTGATCATCGACAACTATCCGGAAGGCCAGTCGGAAGACTGCACGGCGCCCGTGCATCCGCACCATCCGGAGCGCGGCCTGCGGACGTTCCCGCTGTCGCGCGAGCTGTGGATCGAGCGCGAGGATTTCGTCGAAACGCCGCCGAAGGGCTATTTCCGCCTGTTCCCCGGCAACAAGGTGCGGCTGCGCTACGGCTACGTGGTCGAATGCACGGGCTTCGACAAGGATGCCGACGGCAACGTCACGGCGGTGCACTGCCAGTACTTCCCGGACAGCAAGTCCGGCACCGACGGCGCGAACACCTACAAGGTCAAGGGCAACATCCACTGGGTGAGCGCCCCGCATGCGTATGAAGCCGAAGTGCGCATCTATGACCGCCTGTTCAAGGAAGCGCATCCCGACGCGGGCGGCCGCGACTTCCTGGAAGCGCTGAATCCGAATTCGAAGAAGATCGTGCGCGCCTATCTCGAACCGGGCGCGCGCGACGCCGAAGCGGAAGCGCACTACCAGTTCGAGCGCCACGGCTACTTCGTCGCCGATCGCATCGATTCGAAGCCGGGCCAGCCGGTGTTCAACCGGATCGTCGGCCTGCGCGACAGCTGGGGCAAGCCCGCCTGACGCGTTACACGGGACGACAACACCCCGGCCGCGGGCGCCCAAGCCCGCCGCCGGGGTGTTTTTCATCGTGCGGGGGCGATGCGCGACGCAGGACGATCGACACATGCCGCGCCGAGACCATGGGGCGGACCGCACGAGCATAAAAAAACCGGGCCCGCATGCTGCGAAACCCGGTTCCTGATCGCCTCGCGACAAGCGCCCGCTAGCGGACGCGGCCTCGCCAAGACGATGCAGCCTCCCTGCCCTGCACGAGCACGCCGCGCCGGCCTCACGCCGGCGCGCGTGCGCGCTCAGTGACGCCAGCCGTTGTGATTCCCATGATTCCCATGATCCCAGCCCGGACCGCGGCCGCGACCCGGCGGATGATGGCGATACCAGTCGTCGCGCGCCCAGTAGCGGCGGCCGTCCCAGTAGCGGTCGCCATGCCAGCCGATCACGATGACAGGCGCAGGCGCATAGACGGGCGCAGGTTGATAGATGACGGGCGGCGGCGGCGGTGCATAAACCGGCGCGGGCGCGACATAAACGGGCGCCGGCACGCCGAGGTTGATCCCGACACTGACGCCAGCCATGGCGGCGCCGGAAACGAGCAAGGCAGCAATACCGGTCGCGAGCGAGGCAACACGCAAGGTCTTCATGGACTCCCCTTTCTGGTGGATGCGTTGGTGATTCGACTATAACGGCAAGCCGCCCCAACGCATATTTCCACTTTGTAAGAACTGATGCGTCACATCGCAACCGGTGCCGCGCGCTAACCATTGGTTACATTCGACCCCGGGACGCCCCGCCGGCGCTAGATCAGGCGCATGCCCTCGAACGGATTCCAGCCGTCGCGCCCGCGCACCTTCAGGTAATACGCGTAATTCGCGCAGATGCCGAACAGCAGCGTGCAGCCGACGTTGATGCCGACGTCGACGCCGGTCGGAACCTCGATGCCGGTGACCATCTCGAACACGGTTTCGAGCGCGCCGATCGCCAGCACCAGCAACAGCAGCGAGATGCCCTTGCGCCACATCCCGAGCGCGAAGTAATAGACCGGGCCGAGCAACAGCGCGAAGACGTTCAACCCGAGGCCCAGGCGCTTGCCGAACGGCAGCGCCTTGAAAGCCGCGCGATAGGCGGGCGACGACGGCGCGCCGTACGCATCGTAGAACGCGAAACGCTCGCGCCATTGCGGCTTTTCCGCGCGGGCCTCGCCCGGCGCCGCGCTCATTTCGCCGCTCCGGCGCCGGTGCGCGCGGCATCGCTGCGCGCCTCGATCGCATGCGCCACCGCGATCACGTCAGCATCGCCGTGCCCCAGCGCCATGGCTTCGCCATACAGCGCCTGGCACACGTCGAGCAGCGGCGACGCCACGCCCGACGCACGCGCGGCGGCCGTGACGAGCTGGTTGTTCTTGAGCGCGTGGTCGATCGACACCTGCACGCTGTAGTCGTGCGCGACCAGCTTTTCCGTCTTGTCGCGCGAGACCGCGCTCGCCATCGGCCCCGCATCGAGCGCCGCACGGAACTGCTCCATGTCGAGACCGTGGCGTTCCGCGAAATGCGTGGCCTCGACGAGCCCCGTCACCATCGTGATCAGGAACAGGTTGACCGCAAGCTTCATCAGCAACGCGGACGGCACCGGCCCGCACACGATCGTCTCGTGGCACATCGGCTTCAGGAGCGGCCGCAAGGCCTCGACCACCTCGTGCTCGCCCGCGAGCATCGCGACCAGTTGCCCCGACTCGGCATGCTTGAACGAACCGGACACCGGCGCCTCGACGTAGCTGCCGCCCGCGGCGCGGATGTCCGTGCCGAGGGCGCGCGAGTATTCCGCGGAAGTCGTCCCCATCTGGACGATCACGTGGCCGGCGACATGTTTCGCGAACGCGGGCGTGCCACGCTCGAGCACGGCGTCGAGCGCCGCGTCGTTGACCAGCATCAGGATCACGAGATGCGTGCGCTCGAAGACCTCGGCGGGATTCGCCGCGACCTGCGCGCCGGCATCGCGCAGCAGGGCGCTCTTGTCGGCGGACCGATTCCAGACCACGAGCGGCGTGCCCGAATACGCCAGATTGAGCGCCATCGGGCACCCCATGACACCCAGGCCGATAAACCCGACTTCCATGTCTCCCACCTCCGTCAAGGCTGTGATGCCGGGCGCTTCGACGCGATGCGATGCGCGCCCCGCGCCGCCGGTTGCGACACTTTACTCGTTGTCCGGGCGCCGCGCGACGGGATAAGCGTCATATCGGCACAACAGCGTCGCCCGGCGCGGCCGGAACCGTCGGACGCAGTTCGTGAAACAGGTATTCCTGCAGCGCGCGCACGGCGGGCGGAGCGTCGGCGGGGTCGGCCAGGCAGAACAGTCCGAAGTCCGCGCTCGGCGGCGGCAGGCCGTTCGCGGCAGGATCGAGGATACGCATCGTGTCGCGCCGGATGTTGCGCTCGAGCAGGATCGCCACGCCGAGGCCCGCCTCGACCGCCGGCTGCATCGCGGACAGGCTCGTGCTTTTGCAAACGACCCGCCACTCGATGCGCGCGCGGCGCAACGCGGCAAGCCAGCGTTCCTCGGTCCGGCAGATGCCGCCGAAGACCACCAGCGGAACCGGTCCCTGCCGGGGGGCGTGCTCGAAGGTGGGAGCCGCCGCCCAGTGCAGCGGGTGCCGCCAGGTCGCGACGGGCGACGCGGTGATCAGGCCCGGGTCGCCGACCACGATGTCGAGCGCGCCGTTGACGAGAGACTGGGACAGCAACCCGCTCGCGTCGACGACGATTTCAAGGGCGACGTCCGGGAACAGCGTGGCGAAGCGGCGCTGCGCGTGCGGGAGATGGCCGATCGCGATGTCCTCGGGCACGCCGAGGCGAACGGCGATCTTTCCAGCTCGCGTAATCGAGGCTGTTTCGGATCAGGTGGACGATGCAGGTTTGCAGCGTCGTGGCTGGGAACACCGCTGCCAGCGCTTCGGGCATGCCCTTCAGCCCGTCGGTTACGGCAATCAGGATGTCGGCCACGCCTCGTATCTTCAGATCGTTGAACACCTTCATCCAGAACTTGGCGCCCCCGGTGCTCTCGATCCACAGGCCCAGAATGTCGCGCGTGCCGTCGGGCAGAATACCCGGCGCCAGATAGACGGCCTTGTTACGCACGACAGCGTCTTCGCGAATCTTCACGCGCAGCGCGTCGAAGAACACGACTGGATACATCGGTTCGAGCGGCCGGGCTTGCCAGGCCGTGACTTCGGCCATCACCTCGTTGGTCACGGAACTGATGAAGTCAGGCGAGACCTCGGTGCCGTACTGTTCCAGCATGAAGCCTTGAATCTCTCGCACGGTCATGCCCCGGGCGTACATTGCGACAATCTTGTCGTCGAAGCCCGTGAAGCGTCGTTCGTGTTTGGGGATCAACAGCGGTTCGAAGCTGCCGTCGCGGTCGCGCGGCACCTCGATACGGATCGGGCCGTCTTCGGTCAGAACGGTCTTGGCACCACGGCCATTGCGCTGGTTCGTCACGCTGGACGGTTTGGCGCTGCCTGGCGCGTAGCCGAGATGGTGATTCATCTCACCTCCCAGCGCCCGCTCGATCAGTGCCTTCTTGAGCGCGAGCGTCGCGGCATTGATGGCTTCGGCCGTCATCGGGCCACTGCCGAATTGCTCCAGCAGTTCAGCGGGAATGGCCGGTAGCTCTACCCGCGGGGTCTTCGGTTTGCGAGGCATATCTTCTCCTGGGAAGAATCATATGCCTTGAACACGAAATTACTGACAGGCCCGGCATCTCGGCCCGATGCCATCAATCGGTATGCAATTTGACTTCAGCATCATGCTTCTGGGTCCAAGCCCAGGCAAATTGCATTCCTCACCAGCCGCACAGCCGTGCTCCGCACTATTGATCTCTCCCTTCGCAATTGACAACGACTTCCTTTAGAAATTCATCATCAAAAACTTCATGCGGAACTAAACCTGAATCACGTTCAGCCTGCACAAAATCGCAAATGAATATAAACCATTTTCCTTGCCACCAGAGCAACGCCGCGCTCTCAAATTTCCGCTAAACATTTCCTTCATCAGAAAATTTCCCAATCGTAACAAAAACCTCACAGGAATCCTCTTCGACAATAATGCTTGATCTAACCACTTCACCAGGAAATTTATATTCAATCACCCCATCCCACGTCCTTGCCAAAAATCCAGCCAGCTCTTTAGCACTTTCAAATGAGATGCCATTAAAAATATCTGTTATCTCCACCAAATTTGACCAAGCCTGCGCCTGACCTGGCGCCATTCCCGTGCGTCGACGTTCGCGATATTTTTCTTCATCAAACCAATTAGACGCGACAACAACACCATCAAACAAAACCATATCAGGCGAAATCAAACTCCCAATACACATCACAAAATCATAAGGCAAATCAATTTTCGATGACACAGCATGAATAAAATCCAAAGCTGTGAACCGACCATTGTTTGCCGCAACGAAATCCTTGTATTTCCAGTTTTCGATAGTCATTTCGTTTTGCCCGCAGGAATTTCATCTGGCCTAGCTGGCCGGACCTCGCCTTTCCCCACAAACACCCTCCCATCCGGTGTTACGTTGACACTCGTCTCCTTAACATTTGGACGTGGAATGCCTCCGTGATCTTGTCCAGAGCCGCGATATTGCATCCAGGTCCCATCACCGTTATGCGTGGTGTACTGGCCATCGGCCCCTGGGCGCTCCACGATTGTATGCGGCAAGCCATCCGCCTCTGGCAGCGGAGCCGGTGGTTTATTTCTGGACTTGCCACCTCCCTCCGCGGTGTCACCAGCCTTTGTAGCACTTGTATCGCTCCCGTTACTGAGCGTCGTATTCCCCGCCCCATACCCTGCCACATTCGCCGCACCGGCTGCCGCGCCCGGAGACATCGCCCCCGCACCGGCCATCGCCACCGCGCCCGGCCCAGGAGCCAGCGGCCCACCACCGCCCACAGGTCCAACAACGCTCAAGCCGTTCCTGGTTCCCTCCAGCAGCAAGTCCTTATTGGACTTCGACGTCAACGGGTTACCGCTCTTGCCCGCATCCCCCGTCAGCATATCCTCATCCGCCGTCGGTTTACGATGACCGGACGCGGGTATCCGACCTGCCAAATCCTTGACCGTGGAACTCATAGCCTGCGTCAACGGATTACCCGGCAGCCATGGCAAAGCGGTATACGCAGCCAGCAACAGCTTGCCCGTCACCCCTCCGTGCTCAAGCACCTTGGCGAGATGTGAATCGGCGCTCGCGTTATTCATCGCTTCGTTTTGCGCCGCCGTGATTGCCCCTTGCATGTCCACGCCCGTCAGCCCGGCAAGTCCTCCACCCGCCAACGTCGCAAACGCAGCCACAGCAGCCCGCTGCCCCGGATCGAGTGGCATCCCCTTCGAATCGATCGCCTTGATGAAGTCCGGAGTGAACGCTGCGCTGACCACACCACCCAGCGCACCACTTTCACACCCGCCTCCACCTGCCGCGCCCGCAGCACATCCCAGCGCGCCATGCGCCGCGATATTCTTCAGCGTCCCCGGGTCCGTTGCGTCACCGATGGAAAACGCCGCCGCGGCCGCCGCATCGCGAATCAGATTGTTCTTCAGACCGTTGAGGAAACTCTCCCCGCCAATCAGCGACCCCATCCCCGCCTGAATCGCCGCATTCGCCCCCAATGCCGCAAGTTGCGCCGGCAACTGTCCGACCGCCGCGCCCGCCTTCGGCACCAACGAACTGCCGATGTTCTGCACGCCCGACAGGCTCGCAAGACTCGACATCCCGTCTACAGGCGCGTTGAAGCTGAAGCCCGGCATCCCGGTCTGGGCATTAAACGTGATGCCATTGGTCAGCCCCGCCGTCGCCGCACTGATCAAGCCATTGCGGAAACTCGACCCGAGATCGATCTTCCCCGTCCCGACGAACTGCCCGATCGCGCTCGAAGCAAAACTGCTCAACCCCACCGCGATCATCGTATTGGCGAGCCCGCCCATCGCCAGCGAACCACCCGCAGCGCTCGCCGCTGCCGTGATCGCCGCCCCGGTCAAGCCCTGCTGCGCCGCCGCGAACGCCGCTTCCGTCGCCGCCGCAGTCGCGCCGCTCATCGAGCCGATCGCGGCCGTGAGGTAAGGCTGCATCGCAATCGCAGCAGCGATCGCCACGGCCATCGAGAAGATCTGCGTCATCCCGAACGCGCCGCCTTCCTTCACGAAATCCTGATGCAGGTGATCGTCGACTGCCGTCTGGGCAAAATTCCCGCCCAGCTGCCGTTGCAGATCCGCCAGCATCTGCTTCGTGCCGGCTTCATCGACCGAACCCTCCGCACCGAGCTTCGTCAGCGCCCCGCCGATCTGATTCAACGCCTGCACGTTCAGATCCATGTTCGCCGCGCTCATGAACCCGCCCGGCTGCACGACCGTCCCCGTCGTGTTCAGATACCCGCCGTCGACCTTCTGCCAGATCTCCCCGACATTGACCTCGTTCGCGCGATTCGTGAGCGTCCGGGTATCGACGCTCAACGTCCCACCCGCCGTGATGCTGCCGGTGTTCAGGATGCTGCCTTGCCCATCCTGGTTGAACTTCAACGTGACGTCGTGCCCGGAGATATTCCCGCCCGCCGACATCGCCGTGATGTCCTTCGGCAGATACACCTGCGGCATCAGCGCGGTAATCGTCGGGCACACGCCCGTCCCGGTCGCCGTGCAGGTCGGATCGGGGAAGGTCTGCTCGACGTACCACAGCATCGGCCGGTCGAGCTGGTTCACCTGCGCCTGCGTCAGCGCCGCGCCCAGCTGCAGCGTGTTGCGCTTCGCATAATCGACCGCGTTCTGATACAGGTAACCCTTCTCCTGCTCGGTCACCGACGCGCCGTGCTTGCTGTCATACGCCAGCCCGTCGACGAAGCTCGCCTTGCCCGTCTGCTGCAACGCCGCCTGCTGCAACAGCAGGTTCTCTTCCTGCGGGTTGTAGTAGAACAGCGTCGAGCCCGGCTGCAGGCTCGGCGGCAGGTTGTCGAGCAGCGCCTGCGGGCTCCACGCGCCGATCGCGGAACCGCCCAGCCCTTCGTTCACATACGCGGCCCGTCCCGCCACCGGCGTCGGCAGCGTACCGCTGCCCACCGCGCGCGGAATCGACAGGTTCAACCCCGGCAAGGTCAGCGGGCTCAGCGTGATCACCTGCTGAGGCGCGTTCACATGCGGCGTATACGTGTTCGGCGTGGTGATGCCGTTGATCAGTTTCTGCCCGCTCAGCACCACCGTCGTGCCGATCACGTTGCCGACGTTCTGGATCTGCCCGTTCGACTGGATCGACAAATTCGGCGCCTGGATCGTCGCCGCGATGTTGCCGACCGGCGTCGGCGGATCGATCGCGCCGCCCGCGCGCGCGTATGCGCTGCCGTACAGCGCCTTGCACTGTTCGGGGCTCCCGCAGGCCCAGATGTCATGGCGCTTGTCGCTGCTGAACATTCCGGTTTCCTGCACCCAGTGCGAGTGCCAGTACGCGTTAAGCGTCTGCGCCTCGTTGATCACCGGCCCGGCCACGACGATCGACGCGCTGTTGCCCGCCGCGATCAGGCTGCCGATGTTGGTCAGCGACCCTGCGCTGATGTCGAGCGTGTTGCCCGCGCTGATCACCGACGTGCTGCCCGACTGCCGATCGACGTAGCCCTCGCAGTAGCTTTCCTTATAGCCGCCCGCGGTCATGCAGCCGCTGTAGCGCTCCTGCTTGCCGTAGTTCTCGTGCACCGGCACGGGCGGCGGCAGCTTGTTGGTGATCGCGCCCGATACGTTCAGCTTGATGTCGTTGCCGGCGATGATGTTGCCCGACGTGTTGTTCAGCGTCTGCGCGGGCGTGGTCGAATTCGCGGTCGTGCCGACGCCGCCGATCACCACATCGCGCCCGGCCAGCAGGTTGCCGTAGGTGTTGTCGACCTTGCCCGCCGCGATCACGAGGTCGCGGCCCGCGTAGATCGTGGCGTCGCTCTGGCTGTAGCTGAAGCCCGTTGTGACGGGGTTGTTGCCCCGCGGCTGTCCTGCATTGCCGCATGCGCTGCTCGGCACGCCCGCAGCACAACCGACCTGCCCCGAATGGTTCTGCTGGTTGCCGCCCTGATTCGACAGGTTCTGCGCCGACACATACACGTCGCGTCCCGCATACAGCATCCCGGCATTGACGAGACTGCCGCCGCCCACCGTCAGGTCATGCCCGGCCGCGATCAGGCCGGTCGGGGTGGAGGAACTGACCGTACCCGTCGAACTCGGCGCCGCGCTATTGACGTCGATCTGGAAAGTCGACGCCGGCAGGTAGCTCATGCTCGAACCGGTACCCCGGACAAAAATGGGCGCCGCTTTCTGCGCGGTGATCTGACCAAGAATCGAGTTGTCCTTGGGATTCAGCGCAACCAGCTGCTTCAGGAACTCGGTGTATTGCCCCTGGTCGACGTACCGCACCGTCTGATTCAGCGTCGTCGGCGCCACGGCGCCGTTGCTCAACGACTGGACATTCAACGAGATGTCGCCCTGGGCCGCGATCTGGCCGCCCCGGTTCGACAGCGAGCCGGCCGTCAACGAAATCGCATTCCCGGCGGAAATGACGCCCGAGATACCCGGCTGCTGGCTCGTCGTCGTTTCATGGACGGTCGGCAGCACGAAGGTCCGGGAGTCGCTCGCGCCCGGCGCGACGCCGATCGCCCATTTGGCCTGGCCGACGTCGTTGCCGTTGCTGGTTCCCATGTAAACGCCCCCGTACTTGCCGAACGTCACCGTCCCCGAGCCCGCGACCGGTGCGGTCCCCTTGATATAGCAAGTCGCTTCCGTGCACCCCCATGCATTCAGGTATCGCGTGCTGGTCGATCCGGTCGGCGACAGCAAGTCGCCCATGGACGCATCCAGCGTGCGCTGCGCCGAGTAGGTGTAGCCATGATCCCCGCCGCCCGACCTGTCGACGACCCATCGCGTGATCGTCCCGACCCGCCCCGACCACAGCAGATTCGGATCCACGATGTCCCGCGTCGTCGTCACCGCCGCTCCCGGCGCGGTCTGATCATTGACCACCGCCCCCGCCGAGATACTCACGTTCCGCCCCGCGAACACCGACCCGCCGGTGTTCTGCAGCGTCCCGCCCAGCTTGAAATTGACATCCCCCTTCGACTGCGTCGTCGCGCCCTGGTTGTCGTAATCCCAACCCGACACGTTCAGCACGTTGCCCGCTTCCACCGTCCCGCGGTTTGTCACGTTCCCATTCAGCGCAAGCATGTTGTCCGCATGCATCACCGCGCCGCCGCCGTTGTTCAGCGCGCCGTTCAGCGTCACGTCCCAACCCGACACCTGCCCGTAGTTGTTGAACGCGCCGCCGCCCGTGTTCAGCGTCAGCCCGGCGGTGCCCGTCATCACGCCGCCGTTGTTGATGCCGCGCTGACCGGTGAGCGTCACGCCCTGGCCGCCGTAGTTCCAGTTCCCGCCGATATTCACGAAGCCCGCCGTCACCGACAGCTGGCCGCGCTGATTGATCAGCCCCTGGCTCGGATCGAAGGTCAGGTTCACCGCGTTGACGCCGATGTCGCGCTGTGCGAGCAGCTTGCCGCTCGCATTGTTCAGCGCGCCGTCCCCGCCGCGGATCGTCAGCGACAGGTCGCCCTTCATCGCCCCGTTCGGATCGTTCGCATTACCCGCGAACAGCACGCCGCTGCGATTGTCGAGCGCGCCCGTCTCCACCTTCAGCGCATCGACGCCCATCAGCGCGCCGCCTGCATTGTTCAGCGCGCCCGCCACGTTCGCCTGGGTGCTCGCGCCATTCACGAGCCCCGCGTTCGTGAACTGCGTCGCGTTGATCGTCGTCGCGCCGGTCGACGCGAGCGACGCCTTTTCCGCATTGACGAGATTCTGCGCGGACACCGTGAGCCCGCCGCCCGCGAGCACCTTGCTCGCGTTGTGCAGGCCGTTGCCCGAGGTCAGGTTTGCCGCGCCCACCACGCCGACGGTCTCGCCCACGAGCGTCAGCTGGTTGTCCGCGTGCGCATCGAGCGCACCCGCGATCACGCTGCCCAGCGTCACGTCGCGGCCGGTCGCCTGCACGTGCTTCGACGCCGCGAGCGACGCGCCCCCCGCGTCGAGCGTGCGCTGCGCCTCGATGTTCAGATTGCGCGAGCTGCCGGCCGAACCCTTCATCACCACGTCGCCGCCCGTCACCGTCAGGTCGCCGACCGTGAGGCTCGTGCCGCTCAGCGTCGCCTTGCCGCTCGCATGAATGCGCGCATCGCCATTCGACGACACGCCCGCGACCGTCGCATCGCCGCCCTTCGCGTCGACATCCACCGCACCCATCGCCGATACGCCGCCCGCCAACGCCACGTCGCGCGCCGCCTGTACGCGTGCGTCGCCGCCGGAGCGCAACAGACCGTCCACGCTCACGCCGCCCGCACGCGAGGTCAGCGTCGCCTGCCCGACCGCGCTCGTCGACGCGAGCTTCATGTCGCCGCCGGACGTCGCGTTGAGCGTCCCTGCGCCGTCGATCGCACCGAGTGTCAATGCGCCGCCCGCAGCGACGTCGATCGCCTTCGCGAAGGTCAGCGCACCGCCCGTCATCGCGCCGCCGGCCTTCAGATCTGCGCCCCCCAGCCCGAACATCGGGCCGCCGATGCGCATGTCTCCGCCCGCCGCCAGGTTCGTATCGCCATTGACGAGCGTACCCGCACCGAGCGTGAGCGTCGTGCCCGCGCTGCCCTTCAGCGCGCCGACCGCGGCCAGCGTGCCATCGACGCGCAACGCGCCTTGCGTCGCGCTCAACGTCAGGTCGCCGCCGGATCCGACCTTGTCGCGCAGCGTGAGGTCGCGCGCCGCGGTCACGCTCAGCGCGCCGTCGCTCGCCGCCGTCCCCGCGAACAGCGCGTCGCGCGCCGCCGTGACCTGTGTCGTACCACCCGATACGAACGACCCGTTCACATGCACGTCACCCGCGCCGTTCGCGCCGCGCGCATGCAGCTCTGTCGCGCCGCCTGCGTTCACCGAACCCAGCGCGAGATCGCCGCCCGCGTTCGCCGTGAGCTTGCCATTGGTCGTCACCGCGCCGCTTGCATTCAGACTGCCCGCCGCGTCGAGCATGGCCTCCTTGCCGAACGCGACGGCCGCCGCCGTCAACGTCCCGCCGCTTTTCAGCGTCCCGCTTTGCTGCGCGCCGATGTCGCCCTTCAACGTCAGGTCGCCGCCCGCGCCCAGGCGCGCATCGCCGCCCGCGACGGTCTTGCCCGCCACGGTCAGCGCCCCGCCCGCCGTCGCGGCGAGGCTGTGTTGGGTCGTCAGGTTGCCGGCCTGCAATGCGCCGCTCGTCGCGGTGAGCGTCAAGTCGCCCGCTGCGTTCACATCGGCCGTCGTCACGCTGCGCGCGGCGCTCAGCGTCGCCGCGCCTCCCGCATTGAGCGCGCCGTCGACGCGCACGTCGCGCGCCGCCTGGATCGACACTGCGCCGATCGCGGTGGCCGGGCCCGCCAGCGTCGCATCGCCGCCGCGCGCGCGCACCGCGAGATCGCCGCTCAATGCCTGCACCGAACCCAGCCCCGCCTGATTGCCCGCCGTCACCGCAACCGACGCGCCTTGCAGCGTGCCGCTCAGCGCCACGTCGTGCGCGGCGTCGAGGGTCGCGTCGCGCGCGAATCCGATCGCCCCGGCTCCCGTGATGTCGCGCGCCGCCTTGAGTTGTCCGGCCGCCTGTCCCGCGAGCGTGCCGTCGACCAACAGATCGCGGCCGGCCTCGATCGTCGTCGCCCCGGTCGCATTCACCGGACCGGCGAGCCGCGTATCCTGGCCCGAGGTCAGCGCAAGCGCGCCGCCCGCCGTGGTCGCCCCCGCCAGCACGACATCGCCCGTCACCGCATGCGCCTTCAGGTCGCCCTTGGCCTGCGTCGTGCCGCTCACGATCACGTCGCGCTGCGCGTTCAAGGTCTGCGCCGCGCCATTCTCCAGCGCGCCGCTCACACGTGCATCCCGCGCAGCGTCGAGCGTCACCGCGCCCTTCGCCGATGCTTCGCCGGTGATCGTCGCATCGCCGCCGCCGTTCTTGCCCTGCGCGATCAGATCGAGCGTCGTCGCGGACGCGACATCGTGCAGCGTCGCATCGCGTCCGCCCTGCGCACGCACCGACTGCGCCTGCACGCGCCCGCCGAGCGCGAGATCCTGTCCGGCCGCCGCATCGAACGCGCCTTGCGTGAAGGATTGCGTCCCCGTCCCGCGCAGGTCGCGGTCGGCGCGCAAGCTGCCGTTCGCGTCGCCGATCAGCAGCCCCGCGCCGAGATCGAGGTCGCGCCCCGCGGCGAGCGTCGCGTCGCCAACGGCGCTCGTCGTCGCGCCGAGCCGCAGGTCCTGGCCGGCGGTCGCGCCCAGCGCGCCGCCGCTGTTGATCCCGCCCGTCGCCGTCAGGTCGCCGCCGCGCGCGCTCAGCGTCATGTCCGCCGACGACTGCACCGCGCCCTCCACCTTCAGATTGCGTTGCGCGCTCGCCTCGACCGTCGCGCCGCCTTTCAGCTTGCCCGCCACCTGCAGGTCGCGCTGCGCGTCGGCGCGGACCGCACCGCCCGCCGTCGCCGTGCCGTCGATCCGCAGATCGCCCGCATGCTCGCCCGGCTGCGCGCCGGTCGCGCTCAGCGCGAGCGTTTCGTCGGCCTGAACGTCCTTCACCGCCGCGCCGCCCGCCGCCGTCACCTGTACGCGCCGCCCCTGGATCAGCCCGCGCTGATCCACGTCGCGGCCCGCCTCCAGCGCTGCCGTCTGCGCGAACGCGATCGTGCCCGCGCCGTTCAGGTCGCGCCCCGCGCCGACCCGACCCTTGCCGTGGCCGCTCAGCCCGCCCGAGACGCCGAGGTCGCGCGCCGTGCTCAGCGTCGCGTCATGGTCGACCACCACCGTGCCCGCGATGCCGAGATCCGTGCCCGCCTTCGCATCGAGCCCGCCGTGGCTCGTCAGCGCGCCCGTCACCGTCACCGTCAGCGCCTGGCCGGCGTCGAGCGTGGTATCCGCGCCGGCGGTCGCCGTGCCGGCCAGTGCGATGTCGGTACCTGCCTTCAGCGCCAATGCGCCGCCGCTCTTCACCGGTCCGGTCGATTCGACGCGGCCCTGCCGCGCCGTCAGCGACGCATCGCCCTGCGCCTGCAGCGCGCCGCGCTGCGCGAGATCCCGGCCGGCCGTCAACGCGACCGTGGTCTTGCCGTCGAGCATGCCGGTCGTCGTCAGCGTGCCCGCCGCGGCCAACGTCATCGCACCGGCCGCACTGACGTCGTGCAGCGTCGCCGCGCCCTCCGCGCGTACATCCACTGCACGGCCGCTCAGCGCGCCCGTGAGGTTCAGGTCGCCGCCTGCGCGCAGCGTCGCGTCCTTGCCGAACCCGAGGTTCGCCGCCCCGCCCAGCGCGCCGCCCGCCGTCAGCGCGCCCGCGCCCTGCGCGAGCACGGTGCCGTTGGCCGTGAGGTTGCCGCGGGTGCTTACGTCGAGATCACCGAGCGCCGTGGTGCGTCCCGCGCCGAGGTCGACCACGCGCGCCGCATCGATCGACAACGCGCCGTCCGCCTGCAGCGTGCCGCTGCTCGTGAACGCGCCGGCCGCATTGCGCAGCGTGAGATCGCCTCCCGAGATCAACGCGCCGCCGACCGTCGTGTCGCCGCCGCTCGTGATCGACAGCGGCGCACGCGTATCGAGCCGGCCGTTTACCGTGACGTCGCCCGCTGCGTGCAACGCGCCGCCCGCGAGCGAGCTGACCGAGCCCGCCAACGTGGTGCGGCCGCCGCTCGTCAGATCGAGCGCGTCCGTCGTGGCGAGCGTGCCGTCGATCGTCAGGTCGCGCGCGGCCGACAGGACGCCGCTCGACGCGCTCTCGACCTTGCCGCCGACCTTCAGCGCACCACCGCTCTTCGCCAGCAGCGGCCCCGTCGCGCGCAGCGCGCCGCCGATCTCCAGGTCGCCCGCCGCATCGAGCGAGGCCTTGGCCCCCGCATTGAGCGCGCCGGCCAGCGTGGTCTTGCCGCCGCTCGTCGTAGCGAGGTTGCCCGCCGACTGCAATTGTCCGTTGAGGTTCAGGTCGCCGGCGCTCTTCAGCGAGCCGGCGCCGAGCGTGTTTACGATGCCGTCGAGCCGCAGTGCGCCGCCGCGCGCGTCGACCTTCAATGCCGAGGCCGACTGCACGTCCTTCAGCGCAATCGCGCGCGCGGCCGTCAGCGTCACCGCGTTGCCCTGCAACGCGCCCGTGACCGCGAGATCGCGGCCGGCCTGCGCATCGACATCGCGCGCGATACCGACCGCACCGCCCAGCGTCAGGTCCTGGCCGGCGTCGAGCTTCGCGCCGCCCTTGCCCGCCACGGTGCCGCCGAGCGCGAGGTCGCGGCCCGCGTGCAGCGTTGCGTCGCCGCCGATGCTGGTCTTGCCGGTAAGCGCGAGATCGCGCGCCGCATCGATCGCGACGTCGCGCTCGCCCGCGAGCGTGCCGGTTGCCGTCACGCCGCCCGCACGCGCCGCGAGCGTCAGGTCGCCCGCCGCCTGCAGATGGCCGGCGGCATCGACGCTCACATCACGCGCCGCGTCCACGCCCAGTTGCGCGCCGCCCGCCAGCATGCCGGCCACGCGCACGTCGCGCCCGGCCCGCACGGTGGTCGCCGCATGGCTCGCCGACGCGCCGTCGCCGCCGCCCGCGAGCGCACCCGTGACGAGCACGTCGCGCGCCGCCTTGACCTCGGTCAGGCCGACCGCCGCCGTGGTGCCGTTGAACTGCGCATCGCCGCCACGCGCGTCGAGATGGAATCCGCCGCCCGCCTGGACGTCGGCCACGCTCGCGCCATTGCCCGCGCCGATCCGCAGATCGCCCGACAGGACCGTCAGCCCGCCCGTCGCGGCGACCTCGCGCCCCGCCTCGATCGTCATGCCGCGCGCCGCGCCCGTCGCGCCGGCCAGCGTGATGTCCGTACCCGCGCGCAGGTCGAGCGCGCCGTTGCTCGCGAGCGGTCCGCTCGTCGCAATCCGGCCCTGCGTCGCGGTGAGGCTCGCATCGCCCGCCGTCTGGAGCGCGCCCGTCACGCCGAGGTTCGCACCTGCCTGCAAGGCCGCGCCTCCGCCGCTGCGCAGCGCGCCCGTGAGATCGAGATCGCGCTGCGCTTCGAGCGCCGCGCTCGATACGGCCAGCACGTCATGCACCGCCGCCGCGCCGTCCGCGCGCACCTGGACCGTGTCGCCGCGCAGCGTGCCCGTCAGTCGCGTATCACCGTCCGAATGCAGCGCCGCCGCCCGACCGAAGGCCAGCGTACCCGCGCCGCCGAGTTGGCCGCCCGCGTCGAGCGTGCCGTCGCGCTGCGCGATCACCGTGCCGTCGGCGCGCAGGTCGCCGCCTGCGTGGATCGTCATGTCGCGCTGCGCGGTCGTGGCCTGCCTGCCGAGATCGACCGCCTGTGCGGCGTCGATCCGCAAGTCGTTGCCGGCCTCGATCGTGCCCGTGCTCGTCAGCGAGCCCGCCGCGTTCGTCAGCGCGAGATCGCCGCCCGAGTGAACGATCCCGCCGATCCGGGTCGCCGCGCCGCCCGTCGCCGACAACGGCCCCGCGCTCTGCAGCACGCCGTTCAACGTGGTGTCGCCCGTCGCCTTCAGCGTCGCCGACGACAGCGTGCTCAACACGCCGTCGATCGCCAGCGCGCCGCCGCTCGTCAGATTCGCGCCGCCCGCGCTGCGCAGCGCGCCGTGCACCGCGAGGTCGCCGCCCGAGGCGAGATCCGCGCTCGACAGCGAGGTGACCGTTCCGTTGATCGTCAGCCCGCGCTCGCGCGCCTTGACCTGCAGCGCCGCATTCGATTGCACGTCGTTGAGCGCGACCGCGCCGCCGCCCGTCAGCGTGACGCCCGCGCCGACCGCCGCGCCCGTCACCGCCAGATCACGCCCCGCGTCGACCGTCAGGTCGCGCAGCACGCCGGTCGTCCCGCCGAGCACCGCGTCGCGCCCCGCCGTCAGCCGCGCCCCACCCTGCCCGGCCAGGCTGCCGCCCACCGTCAGGTCGCGGCCCGCGTTCACGCGGCCCTCGCCGAACACGCGCGTCGCGCCGTCCAGCGTCACGTCCTGCGCGGCGGTCACCGTCACGTCGCGCGCGCCGATCAGCACGCCGTGCGCGCTCACGTTGCCCGCGCGCGCATTCAACGCGAGATCGCCGCCCGCCTGCAGCGTCGCCTGCTTGCCCACCGTCACGTCGAGGCCCGCGTCCGCGCTCAGCGCGGCGCCGCTCGTCAACGCGCCGTTCACGTTGACGTCGCGCGCGGCCTTGAGATCCGTCGCGCCCGCGATCTGCGTCACGCCGTTGAAACTCAGGTCGCCGCCCAGAGCGCGCGCGTCGAGCTTGCCGTCGACCAGCGCATCCGCCACGCCCGCGTGGTTTCCAGCCTGCACGTGCAGATCCTGATGCGTGCGCAATGCGCCCGTCGCGCTCAGGTTCTGCCCCGCCGTCAGCGTCAGGTCGCGGGTCGCCTGGATGGAACCGTTCGTATCGAGGTCCTTGCCCGCCTGCAACGTCACCTCGGCATTGCCGACCACGCCGCCCGTCGTCCGCAGGTCATGCGCGGCATCGAGCGTCAGCGCCGACGCGGCCTGCACGTCATGCAGCGACGCCGAGCCGTCGGCGCGCGCATGGACCGTATCGCCGCGCAGCGTGCCCGTCAGTTGCGTGTCGCCGCCCGAATGCAGTTCCGCCGCCCGGCCGATGCCGAGCGCGCCGCCGCCGCCGAGCCGGCCGCCCGCGTCGAGCGTGCCGTCGCGCTGCGCGGTCACCGTGCCGTCCGCGCGCAGGTCGCCGCCCGCCTTGATCGACAGATCGCGCTGCGCGGCCGTGGCCTGCCTGCCGAGATCGACCGTGTGCGCGGCGTCGATCCGCAAGTCGTTGCCGGCCGCGATCGTGCCCGTGCTCGTCAGCGAGCCTGCCGCGTTCGTCAGCGTGAGATCGCCGGTCGACAATACCGTGCCGCCGACCGAGGTCGCCGCGCCGCCCGTCACCGACAACGGCCCCGCGCTTTGCAGCAGACCGTTGACCGTCGCGTCGCCCGTCGACTTCAACGTGGCGGACGACAACGCATTGACAGTCCCGCCGATCGTCGCGGCGCCGCCGCTGTCGAGGTCGAGCGCGCCCGTGGTCTGAAGCACGCCGCGCACGTCGAGCGCGCCCGCCGCCGACACCTTGCCCGTCGCGAGCGAATGCGCCTTGCCGTCGATCGACAGACCGCCGCCGCTCGTCAGCGACAGCCGATCCGCGCTCTGCAACGCGCCGCGCACCGCGAGGTCGCCGCCCGAGGCGAGCGTCGCGCTCGCCTGCGACGTGACCGTTCCGTCGATCGCGAGCCCGCCCGTGCGGGCAGTGGCCTGCAACGCGCCGCTCGACTGCACGTCGTTGAGCGTGATCGCCCGGCCGCCCGTCAGCGTGACGTTCGCGCCCTGCGCCGCGCCGGTCACCGCGAGATCGCGCGCCGCCTCGACCGCGAGGTCCTTCGACACCGCGCTCGTCCCGCCCAGCGCCGCATCGCGCCCGGCTGTCAGCCGCGCGCCGTCGCGCCCCGCGAACGTGCCGCCCACCGTCAGGTCGCGGCCCGCGCTCACGCGCGCGGCGCCGATCGCGCCCGTCGCGCCGAGCAGCGCCACGTCCCGGCCGCCGCTCACCGTCAGGTCGCGCGCGCCGGTCAACGCGCCTCGCGAGGTCACGCTGCCCGTCTGCGCCGTCAGCGCGAGATCGCCGCTCGCCTGCACCGTCCCCTGCGCGCCCACCGTCACGTCGCGCCCCGCCTCGACGGTCAGCGCCGCGCCACCCGCCAGCGTGCCGTTCACGACCAGATCCCGCGCCGACTGCAGGCGCGTCGCGCCCGTCGCCTGCGTGACGCCGTTGAACGTCAGGTCGCCGCCGTCCGCCCCGCCCCGCGCCGACAGGTCCAGTACACCGCCCGAACGGGTGTCGGCCACGCTCGCATTGTTGCCGGCGCGCACCCGCAGGTCGCCCGCGGCCTGCAGCAAGCCGCCCGCCGCCACGTCGCGGCCGGCGTCGAGCGTCAGTTGCCCGCCGCTCGCGACCGGCCCCCGCGTGACGATGTCGCCGGCCGCGTGCAGCGCGAGATCGCCCGTCGTCTGCATGCGCCCGCTCACGTCCAGGCTGCGCCCGGCCTCGGCCCGCAGCGCGCGCGCGCCGAGCTGCCCGGCCACCGCGAGGTCGCGGGCCGCGCGCAGCGTCGTATCGTCGCGGCTCAGCACGGTGCCGTCGAGGCGGATGTCGCCGCTCCCGTCGCCGGTGCGCGCGCTCACGTCCAGGCGCTTGTTGGTCTGCACGTCGCCGAGCGTCACGCCCGGACCGCCCGCGATCGTCACGTCATCCTCGGCCTGCGCGTTCGCGAGCGCGACCCGGCCGCCCGCCTTCACGTCGAGCCTGCCGCCCGACTGCAGCGTGCCCGTCGAGGTCACGTCGCCGTTCGCCTGCACCGTGAAGCCCGCGACGCCGAGTTGCGCGCCGCGCATCTCGACCTGACCGTTCGCGCGGATCGTCGCCTGCTGCTGCGCGGCGGACCCCGCGATCGACACGTCGCCGTTCGACGACAACACCAGATCGCCCGCGTTCGCGGCCAGCTGCGCATCGGCGCGCACGCCCATCCCGGCCGCCGTGCTGATCACCTGGATCTGGCCGGCCGTCATCGCGCCGAACGCGGTCGCGTCGATCGCGCGGCCGTTCGCCGCGGCGATCGCATCGGCGGCGTTGCGCGCGCCGTTCGCGTTCGTCGTGTAGGTGGTGCCCGTCGCGTCCGACGCGGACGGCAGGACGAACTGCCGCCCGGCAACCGCATTGATCCGGTTGCCGGCATACAGCGGCGCGTTCACGCCGATCGTCTCGCCGATCAGGTCGATCGTGCCGACGGTGCCTTCGATGCCCGCGCCGGGGCCGTTCACCCCCGCATTGCCTTCGATCTGCACCCGGCCGCCCACGACGTCGTAGCCGATCGCGCGCGCCTGCGCGAAATCGCTGCGCGCGCCGTTCAGGTCGCTCAGGAACTGCGGCGCGCCCGTCGACAGCGTGACGCCGATCGTGTTCGTGAAGCCCGCGCCGCGCGTGGTGATGCCGTTCGGGTTCGCGATCACGACGGCCGCGGGCGAGCCGAACACTTCGAGCGGACCGTTGAGCAGGCTCGCGTAGCCGTTGCCCGTCGCGGTCACCTGGTTGACGATCACGCTCGCCGTGCGGCCGCCGAGGTTCGGGTTCGCGCGCACGTCGCCGCCCGTCAGCGAGGTGCCCGCCATCTGGCTGTTGTTGAGGATCAGCCCGACGGGATCGATGTTGAACGATTGATACTGGTTGAGCGAGATGCCGGCCGCGTTCGGCGCGCTGATGTTGACGACCGGCACGCCGCCGCCGAGCCCCGTGCTTTGCGTGAGCGTCGGCCGGAACGCGATCGGCGCGGCGGGATCGACGATCGGCGCGGCCTGCGCGGCCTGCATCGCGAAGCGGATCCGCAGGCCGGCGAGATCCGTGAGCGCCCGCCAGGCGTCGTCGGAGAGCGGCGCGCGGTGCGCCGCCAGCAGGCCGGCGGCCCGACGGCTTTGCTCGACCGTCGCGCTGAGCGGCCCCATGAACATCGTCAGCGCGACCACGGCCGCGACCGCGCGCTGCCAAAGCGGTCGCGGCCGCGCGGGCGCCATCGCGCGGATCCAGCGAGGCAAGGCCGCACCGTCGCGCGGCTGCGCGGCGTGCTGCTGTTCGAGGTGACGCAATGCGTTTCTAGTCGACGCGTTCATGTTGATCTCGCTCTCTGCTTTCCGCTTGAGCCGGCGGCGCACGACAACCGGCCGGCCTGCCGGTGGCGCGCGCGGTGCCCTTTCCCCGGGCCGGCCTTGCTTGTTTTTTGTGTTCTGCTTGTCCTGCTTGTCCTGCCGCCGCGCCCCCTCATGCCCTACCGCACGGCTCCACCTCGCCTCACTGCTGGATGCGCGCGTTCTTCAGCAGATCCACCACGACCTGCGCGGTCGCCTTCTCCAGCGCAGCCTGTTCCAGCTGCCGGCGCAACACGTCTTTCACGGCATCGAACGCCGGCACCTGCGTCGGCCGCTTCGCATCGACCCGCAGGATCCAGTAACGCCCGTCGACCACCACCGGCGCGGCGGTCAGCGCGCCTTGCGGCAGTGCGACGAGCGCCTCGGCGAGCGGCTGCGGCCAGTTCTGCGTGCGCCCCGGCGCGATCGGCGTCTTGAACGACACCCAATCGAGCGCGCCGCCTTGCGCCGCAGCCGGCCCCAGGCTGGACTGCTTCGCGAGCTGCGCGAAATCGCCGCCGTTGCGCAGCTGCTTCAGCGCCGCGTCGGCCGCGGCCTGATCCGCGAGCACGATCGCGCTCGCCTTGTATTCGGTGTCGCCGAGCGCGCCGACCACCGCGTCGTACCGCGCCTTCACGTCCGCATCGCCGACGGGCGCGGGCTTGACCTGATCGTGCAGCCACGCCGCGATCATCGCGGCGGACTTCGCCTGCTCGACGGCCGCCGCCACCTGCGGCCGCGCGTCGTAGCGCTGCCGCTCCGCCGCCTGGCGAAACAGTTCACGCGCGATCAGCTGGTTCTTCACGGCCTGCCGCGACGCCGGCGTATCCGGCAGGTTCACGGCCGCCAGCGCGGCGTCGAGCTGCGCCTGCGTGATCGCCACGTCGTTGACGCGCGCCACGATGCCCGGCGGCGTACCGGCCGTCGCCGCCGCCGGCGCGGCGGCCGGCTTGCGGATCGCCAGCGCGGGCTGCGTCGCCGCCAGCCCCAGCGCCAGGCACAGCGCGCCGGCCATCCCTCGCCAGCCGCGCAGCGCGCGTCCGTCCTTCATCCGGAGTGCCTCGTGTTCCATGTCCTTCCTCCTCATTCCGACCAGTTGAGCGTCGCGAGCAGCACCGTCGCGCGCCGGCCGAGCGCGGCCGGCTGCAGCAGCGCCTGCCCGAGCAGCACCTCGCCCGTCACGACCTGCTTCCTGAAACTCCACGCGGCGCGCGCGCCGATGCCCGCGCCCGCGAGCGTCGGCCAGCCGCCTTGCGCGACGAGGTGGGCCTTGCCCGCGTCGACGAACACATACGGCTCGATGCGCGCGTCGTGCCACGCGGGCACGTTCTGCCACGCGGCCTCGTTGCGCATGTAGATCCCGCTGTCGCCGCTGAGGCCGCCTTCGGTGAAGCCGCGCACCGAATCCATGCCGCCGAGGAAAATCTGCTGGTTGCCGAACAGCGCGACGCGGCTGTACTGGCCGCGCACCGTGCCGCGATAACCCCAGCGCATGCCGCCGAGCGCGCCGAGCGCGACCTGCAGCGTCGCCGTCGCGTCGAGCTTGGTGAACTGGCTGTGCGCGTCCGTCACGCCGCTGTCGGGCGCGTCGTGGCTCGCGGCGAGCCACGGCAGCCCCTGCGACACGCCCGCCTCCCAGGTCGCCGCCGCGCCCTGGTCCTGCGCGACGAAGCGCCGCAAGCCGTTCAGCGCGACCCGCAGCACGCTCAGGTTCTGCGGATCGAGGTCGATGCCGTTGACGCTGCGCTCGGTGCGGGTCTTCGCGAACGTGACGTCGAGGCTCGTGCGGCCGCTGCGCGAGCGGCTCAGCACGCTGTTCCAGCCGAGGATCTGGCTGAACGAGCGCCCGGTCAGCAGCGCGACGTCGCCGATCATCTGCTGGTATTCGGACAGCGAGGTCGTGTAGCTGAAGGTCTGATAGCCATACGGCACCGCCGCGGACAGCACGATCGCGTTGCTCTCGCGCGTGCCGACGAAACTGGCCGACAGCGACTCCTGCAGGCCGATCAGGTTGTCGGCCTCGACGCCCGCGCGATAGCGCGTCTTGCCGGTCTGCGTGCTGCCGTAGTTGTCGACGCCGACGTTGTAGTAGAGCCGGTCGCCCGGCCGGTTCGCGAGCGCGACGATCGAATCACCGGGCGCCTCGCCCGGCATGATCTGGATCTCGGCCTGGTTGCGGCGCAGCCGGTTGATCTGCTCGACGCCCTGTTCGAGGTCCGGCAGCCGCAGTTCGTCGCCCGCGCGCGCGCCGAACGCCCAGGCGGTGCCCGCGTCCGTCAGCCAGCCGCCGCCGTCGGGCCGCCACCAGGGCCGCTCGGGATCGCGCGGCCGCAACGGCTGGCCGTTCAGCGTGAAGGCGGCGATCCGGCCCGCGACCACGTTGATCTTCAGCGTGCCCGACGCCAGGTTCTGCGCGCCCAGGTAGGCGCGCGTCGTGATGTAGCCCTGCGCGATGAACGCCTCGGTCACGCGCCGCAGCAGCAGGTTGATGCGATTGCGGCCGAGCGACTTGCCGACGAACGGCCGCGCGATCCGTTGCAGCGTGACGGGCGGCAGCACCGTCGCGCCGAGGAACTCGACCTGCCGGATCGTGAACATCGGCGCGACGTCGGGCAGCGTCTCCACGTCGGCGTCGAGGGGCAGGTTCGGCAGCGGCGGCGCCGCGGGCGCGTCGATCTGCGTGGGCGCCTGCTCGATCTCGTCGCGCCGCTGCCGGTCGCGCTGCTCCTGCAGCAGGCGCTGCGCGGGATCCTGCTCGATGCGCGGCGCGGGCAGCCCCGCGGGCAGGCCGCCGAGCGCCTGCGCGCCGGCCGCCTGCATGCCGGCCAGCGCGGCCAGCGACACCACGAGCCGGCGCGTCATAGCCCGAACCAGGACACGAGGCCCAGATGGTTGCCGTTGCCGATCGTGACCCGCTCGCGGCGGGGCGTGCGCAGCGTGACGACGCCGCCCGCGGCATGCACGCCGCCCGGCGCGCCGAACACGCCGCCGTCGACGATGCCCTCGCCCGTCAGCACCACCTGCCCCGAGCCGCCCGAGAACAGGCCGCCCGTATCGGCCGCGTAGATCGCGGCCCAGCGGTTGCCGAACCAGGTCTTCAGATCGTGGACGCGGTTCACCGCGCTGTAGCCGAGCACGCCCTGCGCGAGCGTGCGCGGCGCGTCGAGCTTGAGCGCGCGCACCGCCAGCACCGTGCCGCCGGTATTGGTGATCTGCGTGCCGGCCTTCAGCGTGATGTCGGTGGCGGCCTCGATCACGCCGCCGAACCCGCGCACGGTGCTCGATGCGCTCGAGCGGCAGAAGATGAAGCAGCTGCGCGCGAAACGCGCCTGGCCGGTGAAGAGCGCCTGCGTGACGAGCGTGTCGCGCGCGGTAATGTCAATCGCGCCGTCGTCCGACAGGATCGAGCCGCCGAGGTTGGCGACCGCCTTGGCGCGGATCGTCACGTCGCCGCCGTCCGCCTTGATGTAGGCGAGCTTCGCGGGATCGACGATCGCGCCGTAGTCGACGCTGAAGCCGCTGTTGCGATGCGTGAAGAACAGGAAACGGCCGCCGCGGTCCGCGTAGCTGACAGGCGCGCCGTCGCCGAAGCCCGCCACATGGTCGACCACGTTGCGGACGTCGCCGCCGGCCTCGATCGTCACGCTGCGGTTCGACAGGATCCGCGCGTTCTGGTTGATCACGTCGCCGCCCGCCGTCAGCGACACGTCGCCCGCGACGCCGAACAGGATGCCGAGGGCGGTGTCGGGCAGCGACTGGTTGCGGATGCTGCCCTTCGCCGTCAGCGTCACCGCGCCGCGCGAGGCCGGCTCGTCGTCGATCGCCTTCTGGCCTTGCACGATCGATCCGAGGTTGACGATGTCGCCTGCGCTCGTCAGCACGACGCCGCTCGCCGACGACGCGACGTTCGATCGCTCGCCGGCCGCGCCGGGGCCGAAGCGCATGCTCGCGGCCGCCAGCTTGATGCCTTCGTTGACGAGCAGGCTGCTGCCGCGCAGTTCGAGCGGGCCGGCCGCGTTCACGGTCGCATGGCCGCTGCCGACCTTGAACTGCACGCCGGTCAGCGTGATCGCGTCGTCGACCTGCAATTGCGCGTGGCGCGCGGCGTCGATCCGCGTGTTGCTGAATTCGACGCTGCCGTTCGACGCGAGCGTGAAGTCGCCGAGCGAGGCGTTGAGCGGCCCCGCGCTGCGCACGCCCGGGCCGCGGTCGGTGACGATCAGCTGCATCCGGCCGCTCGTGAGGCTGCCTGCCGCGGTGATGTCGATCGCGAAGCGCTGCGCGGTCTCGACCGGGCCGGGCGCGTAGCGCGTGAGCCATTCGTTCGCGTTGTCGGTCGGCGAAACGCCGGTGTTCAAGCGGACGCGGCTGCGCCCCGCGAGCAGGCGCAGGCCCGCGGTGTTCGAGGTGAAGGTATTGTCCACCGGCCCGTCGACGAGCAGGTTCTTCGCGATCAGGTCGAGCGAGATCAGTGCGCTCGACAGCCCGTTCGGGCCGACCACGATCGTGCCGCTGTCGGTGTCGAGCACCACGTCGCGCCGGATCAGACCGGGCGCGAGCTGTTCGTCGACGAAGCCGACGCGCCCCGTCGACAGCACCACGTGCCCGGTGTTCGTGAACGAGCCGCCGTTGACCGTGATGCCGTTCGGGTTGGCGAGGATCAGGTTGGCGCGCGTGCCGCCGAGCACCTCGATGTTGCCTTCGATCAGGCTGCGGGCCGTGCCCGTGACCTGGTTGACGATGGTGCGCGCATTGATGCCGACGTTGTTCAGCGACGCGCCGGCGGCGGAGACGTTGAACGACGTGTAGCTGTTGCGCGACACGCCGCCGACGGCCGGTGCGAGATCGACGATCTCCCGACCGCCCGCGCCGACCGACACGCGGGTCGACGTCGCGCCGTCCGGCACGATGCCGGCCGCGGCGACGGCAAACGGCGCGCCCGCGGCAAGCAGGCACAGCAAGAGACGCGCGCGACAGCCCCCGCGGTCTGCGCGTCCCGAAGATTCTCGGCGTAGCATGGTCGGCGTGCTCCGCTTCCAGCGAAGCGGGCCCTCGGTTCTTGGCTTATTGGTGTGTGTTTTTCGGGCGATCGCCCGTGGTCTGTCGAGTGTTATCGGCCGATCGAAAGGAAGCTTTAGGCTTTCGACAACTTTTTTTCATCGAACTGCAATGTGCGCCCGGCCCCGCCGCGGCCGGCTCGCCCGCGCGCTTCGGCATACAATCGACCCGCTCCGTTCAACCCGCCGCCGCCCCGCCTCGCCATGACCCATTTCCAGCCCGTCGCCCTCGAACACGCCAGCCGCCTGATCAACCACGGCCCGACGGTGCTCGTCACCAGCGCCGACGGCGCGCGCCGCAACGTGATGGCCGCCGCCTGGTCGATGCCGGTCGAGTTCACGCCGCCGCGCATCGCGATCGTGATCGACAAGCGCACCTTCACGCGCGAGCTGATCGCCGCGAGCGGCCGGTTCGGCGTGTGCCTGCCCGGCGCGGCGGCGATCGACCTGACCTACGCGGTCGGCGGCGCGAGCGGGCGCGAGTTCGACAAGTTCGCGCGCTACGGCATCGGCGCCGCGCCCGGCCCCGTGCTCGGCGTGCCGGTGATCGAGACCGATTGCGCCGCGTGGTTCGAGTGCCGGCTGATCCCGGAAGCGCACACCGAGGACGCCTACGACACCTGCTTCGGCGAGATCGTGTCGGTGGCCGCCGACGCGCGCGTGTTCAGCCAGGGCCGCTGGCGCTTCGACGAGGCGAACGCCGCGCTGCACACCATCCACCACCTCGGCGCGGGCAACTTCGTGCGGGCGTCGGCCGCCGTCGCGGCCAAGCCGCTGTAAGCGCCCGCCCGCGTCACGGCAGCGCGGCCTTCACGCGCGTCCACAGCCCCGCCCTTGCAGGCGGCTCAGCGCGGGCGCCTCGGCCTCCGGCGTGAACAGCGTCCGGCGCACCGTCTCGCCCGGATAGATCAGCGGATTGCGCGCGAGCGCCGGATCCATGTACGGCAGCGCGTCGCGGTTCGCGTTCGCGTAGCGTCTCGCGTTGGAGATCTTCGCGACGACGTCGGGCCGCAGGATGTAGTCGATGAAGCGGTGCGCGTTGTCCGGATGCCGCGCCGTCTTCGGAATCGCCATGCTGTCGAACCACATGAGCGTGCCGACCCTGGGCAGGTCGTGGACGATATCGCGCGCGGCGTCGAGCCGCCGCGCCTTCTCCGCGCCCAGCGTGATCGCGCCCGAGTAGCCGATCGTCACGCACAGCTCGCCGTCGATCAGCTCGTGCGCGTCCGACGAATTGACGAACACCGCGATCGACGGCCGGACCTTCATCAGCATCACCTCCGCCGCCGCATAATCGGCCGGGCCCGGATGCACGGGATCGCGGCCGAGATAGCGCAGCGCGAGCGGCAGCACGAGGCTCGCCGCGTCCGGCCAGCCGATCCGGCAATGCGCGGCGATCCGCGCGGCGAGCGCGGATCGAAGACGAGCGCCAGGCTGTCGGCCGGCAGATCCTTGCCGAGGATCGCGCTCAGCTTCGCGCGATCGTAGCCCACGCCGACGGTGCCCCACATGTACGGCACGCCGTACCGGTTGCCCGGATCGGCCTGGGCGGCGAGCCGCAGCAGCGCGGGATCGAGGTGCCGCAGGTTCGGCAGCCGGCGGCGGTCCAGTTCGCGAAACGCGCCGGCCTGGATCTGGCGCGCCATGAAGTCGTTCGACGGCCAGACGAGGTCGTGGCCGCTGTCGCCCGTCATCAACTTGGCCTGCAGCGTCGCGTCGCTGTCGTAGGCGTCGTGGCGCACCTGGATGCCGGTTTCCTTCCGGAACGCGCTGAGCGTGTCGGGCGCGAGCCAGGTCGCCGCCATCGGCTCCCACTCCGCCGGCATGCGATAGCCGGCCTCACGCGCATCGAAACGACTCATCGGTCCCGCTCCTCATGAATGATGGATGAGCCCTTGTGCTAGCATCGAAACCTGATGAAAATTGATCTTTCTTGGCTTAATCAATCAGTTTCATTCATATCTCGATGACACGTATCCCGTCGCTGAAACTGCTGATCGGCTTCGAGGCCGCCGCCCGCCACGGCAACTTCTCGCGCGCGGCCGACGAGCTGCATCTGTCGCAATCCGCGATCAGCCATCAGATCCATCAGCTCGAAGCACAACTGGGCCAGCCGCTGTTTCGCCGGGTCGGTCGCGGCGTGGAGCTGACGGTGGGCGGCGAGGTGTTGCAGCGAAGCGTGCAGCGCTCGCTGGAAACGCTGCGCAGCGGGCTCGGCCGCATCGGCACCTATCTCACGCCGGGGCTCGTCGTGCTGGTCTGTCCCGCGCCGCTGGCGCACGGCTGGCTGCAGCCGCGCCTCGCGGCGATGCGCGCGGCGATTCCCGAACTGTGCCCGCTGCTGTCGGTCGATGAAAGCGCGCGCTATGTCGACGAGATCGACGTCGACATCACGATCGGCCAGCGCCCGCTCATGCAGCCCGGACTGCTCGAAATTCCCTTCCTCGACGACGAACGGGTGACCGTGTGCGCGCCCGCGCTGGCCGCGCGGCTCACCGGCGTGCCGGTCGCAGAACACCATGCGCACGCGGATCTCGTCTGCCTGGAAGAGGACATCGTCCGCGAGGACACGGCGGCCATCCTGCGCGAGCAGCTCGCCACGTTCGGCAACAAGACCATCTACGACGACCAGCGCCTCGCGCTCGACGCGGTGCTGCGCGGCCACGGCCTCGCCTGCCTGCCGCGCCTGCTGGTTCAGGATGAAATCGACCGGGGGCGGCTCGCGGTGCTGCCCGGGTATCCGCGCGTGCCCGGCGCGGCATGGTGGATCTCGCGGGTCGCGAAGACGCCGCGCTCGCGGGCGGTAGCCGCTGCGTTCGACTGGCTGTGCGCGCAGGGAAACGGCGCGCCGCCGGCGGTGGAGGCCGCGCCGGCGGACCACGCATGACGCGCGCCGCGCGCCGGCCTCCCGGCGCGCGGCGTCCTCAGGCCGGCACCTCGCGGGTCGCGCAGTGCAGCCCGCCGCCGCCCGAGGCGATGCCGAGGATGTCGACCTGGACGATCGCCCGCCCGCCCGTGTAAGGCTGCAAGGCGCGCACCGCGGCGGCGTCGGCGGCCCGGTCGTTGAACTTCGGCAAGACGAACGCGCCGTTGCACTGATAGAAGTTGATGTAGCCCGCCGCGAAGTTCGACATCTGGCTGCGATTCAGCTCGACGTCGCCCGACATGCCGTAATCGGCCGGCGCCGCCAGCTCGACGAGCCGCAGCGTGCGCCCGGCGGCGTCGGTCTGGCCGGTCAGGTGCTTCAGGTTCTCGCGCATCAGCGCGCGCTCGCCCGTGGCGTTGGCGGGATCGGACGCATAGGCCACGACCCCGGGCGCGATGAACTTCGCGTAGAAATCGGCGTGACCGTTCGTGATGTCGGTTTCCGCGTCCGGCGTCGCCGCGCCGGGCGCCGCGCCCGCGCCGCAGCCGCGCGGGTAGATCGCCGTCCCCGGCAGCCAGATGATCTTGTCGATGCCGAGCGTGCGCTGCAGTTCGAGCCGCACCGTGTCGCGTGCGGTCGGCAGCAGCGTCGCGCGGCGCACGTCGCCGCCCGGAATGCGGAACAGCTGCGGATTGCGGTTCACGTGCAGCACCGACGATTCCGTGAGGATCGCGGTCCCTTCGCCGTCGGCCTCGATCGCGCCGCCCTCGAGCGTCAGCGTGCTGCGGATCAGCGGCGCGCCGTGCCGGGCCGCCATCCAGGCAGCCAGCCTGCGATCGTTGGCGAACGGCTGGTAGAACACCCCCGCCTTCGAACGATTGCTGCCGGCGAGCGCCGCCCCGGGCACGTCGGACGTGCGGCGCAGCCGCCCGCCCGTCGAGATCAGGCCGTCCGTGTTCGCGTTGCCCCAGCCGTTGAAATTGAAATCCACCGCGTGCGCCGCGCCGCCCTTCTCGCGCGCCTTGACGAACACGCAGCCGGTGTCGCGGGTCCAGAAATCGTCGAAGCCGTCGGCGAGCGGCACCAGCGTGACGCCACCCGTCCCGGCCGGCCGCGCCTGGTACTTCGCGTGCAGGTCGGGATTCGCGTCGCTCGGCGCGGCGAGCAGCCTGCGCGCGATCGCGAGATCGGACGGCAGCACCAGCATCGATACCGGCTCATAGGCGCCGACCGCCTTCGCCACGTCCATCAGGTCGGATTGCACGCGATCGATGCCGGCGTTGGTGCTGCTCGACGTCACGGGCGTCCAGATGCCTGCTTCGGCCGACGCGAACGCCATGCAGGTGGCCGCATGCGGCGCATCCTCGCTCGGCATCAGGTAGGCCGGGCGCGCGGCGGTGGCCGTGCTGCTGGACGACGCCCCCGACCCGGTCGCGGCCTGGGCATCCTGGCCGCCACCGAGGCAGCCCGTCAGGATGCCGGCGAAGCCGGCGCCGGCCAGCGTCGCCGCCCCGCCGATGAATTGCCGGCGCGTGCGCGACGGCGTGCGTGCGTCCGGGTGAGGTGCTTGCTTGTTCATGTCGTCCATTGTTCAGCCTTTCATCGTGACGGCGCGCGCCGTTGGACCCGCGCACGCCGTTTGCGTGATCCGCGCCGCGGGGCCGGGTGGGACCGCCGGAGCGCCGGACCGCCGCATCGGAGCGGGCGGTCGCGTCGCCGGCATCCGGCCCCGCTGCGCGCGGCTTCCACCGATTCATGTCACACCATTGGCATGACGAACTATCCCGGAAGCGCGCACATGGTGCCAGCCATCAAGCGTGACGTATATTTATATTTCTTGCCTCAATTGATCAGGTTTTCTCATATCTTGACTCATCGAGATCGGGATATACGGGGCGAAAAGGGGCGGCATCGGTCATGGTCGCCGGCAAGCGTCGGCGGCTGCCGACGTCCCCGCGCCGGCACCGCGCGCGTCTCACGCCACCGGCGGCCTCGTCTGCCCCGCCGCCAGCAGGTCGCCGCGCAGAAGGCAGCGGCACGCGTCGTGCCAGCCATAGCGAGGGTCATCGCAGATCGTGTGCCGCCCCTGCGGAAACCGTGCGACGGAGGCGCGGTCGAGCGCCTGGCGCAAGGCCGCGAACACCGCGCCCCTCACCGGCCAGCCGGCATATACGGGGCCGTCGCCCAGGGTGTTGCCGCACCGCAGTCCATGGCGCAGCAGCGCGTCGAGTTCCGGGCAGAGATGCGTTCCCGGCTTCTTGGGCAGGAAATGGATTCGGGAAATGAATGGGGGAATGCGGATGCGCTTCGCGCGTGTCGCCGCACCGGCGACGAACCGCCCGGACACCGTGCGCGACGCGGTCCGCCCGCTCCGTCCGGCGCCCCGGCGTCCTTGCCCGCCGCCATGCACCGTACCGCAGCCGACCATGCCGCGCCACATGTATGATGATTGCCGAAACCGGCACGGATTCACCCCGCGCCTCCGCCGTTCCCGCCTGCGCCGTCCCGCGCCCGCCTCCCCGCGCGAAGCAGCGCCTCGCAATCCGCATCCGTAGCAGCAGCACGTTCCCCACGCCCGCCGGGCGAAGTCGCCCCATCGCGGCACATAACAGGAGACAGGCAACATGCAGCCAATCATGCTGGGCGATCTCGCGGTTCGGAAAATCATCGAGATGGAGATGAATCTTCCCGTCGAAACCTACTTCCCTGGCGTGACGGCCGCCGATCTCGCACACCTGAAACGCTGGTACTGGGACGACGCGCTGTCGCCCGACCCCGCGCACGCGCATTGCGGAATGAGCGTGCACAGCTACCTCGTCCGGATCGGCGGCAAGACGATCCTGATCGACAGTTGCAACGGCAACGACAAGGACCGCTCGCTCGACTTCGTGCACCGGCTGAACACGCCCTGGCTCGACCGGCTGAATGCCGCCGGCGTCGCGCCGGAAGACATCGACATGGTGATGTGCACGCATCTGCACGTCGATCACGTCGGCTGGAACACGCGGCTCGACAATGGCCGGTGGGTGCCGACCTTCCCGAATGCGCGCTACGTGATGGGCCGCCGCGACGTCGAGCACATCGGACGCCCCGACGCCCCGGTTTTCGACCGCGAGCCGTGGCTCGATTCCGTGCTGCCGGTCATCGACGCGGGCCAGGCCGATCTCGTGGAAGGCGACGAAGTGCTGCTCGGCAAGGTCGGCAACGGCCTGTGGCTGCGCCCGGCGTTCGGCCACTCGCCCGGCAACTGCATGCTGCACGCGTGCAGCGGCGGCCCGACCGCGCTGTTCTCGGGCGACGTGCTGCATCATCCGATCCAGTTCGTGCGCCCCGACGTCCACTTCTATTTCGACTGGGACGGCGCGCTCGCGGCGCAGGTCCGCACCGCGCTCCTGCACGAACTCGCCGGCACCGACATCGTGCTGTTCCCCGCCCATTTCAAGTCGGGCGGGCGGGTCGAGCGTGATGGCGAGCGATTCCGCTACCGCGCGCTCGGGGACTGACGCGGGGTCTCGCCCTCGGGGTTTCGCCCTCGGGGTTTCGCCCTCGGGGTTTCGCCCTCGGGGTTTCGTCCTCGGGGTTTCGTCCTCGGGGTTTCGTCCTCGGGGTTTCGTCCTCGGGGTTTCGTCCTCGGGGTTTCGTCCTCGGGGTTTCGTCCTCGGGGTTTCGTCCTCGGGGTTTCGTCCTCGGGGTTTCGTCCTCGGGGTTTCGTCCTCGGGGTTTCGTCCTCGGGGTTTCGTCCTCGGGGTTTCGCCCTCAGGGCCGCTGCCTCGGGCCGCGTCCGCTGCGCCATCGCGCGAAATAACGACAGCACCTCGGTTGCGGCGCGGTTCCCGCGCACGGGCGGATGCGGCGATCACGAGAACATGCCGCGGTCGAAGCCGAGCGTCGATGCCTCCGCGCGGCGCAATCACTCGCAAACCATCCGCCGGGCCGGCCACGACAGCGTCATGGCAAGGCGGCCGCGCCCAAGCGCCGCGCTCAGGTTGCCGCAACCCCACGCGGCGCGGTCTGCTCGGCGTGGAAGAGGAACAACGCGCACGCCGTCGACAGGCACACCAGCCCGGCGCACAGCATCGCGAGCGTGAACCCGTTGGCCATCGCGGCCCGATAGAGATCCGCGATCCAGGGCTGTCCGGCCGGCAGCGCATGATTGACGACCGCGCGCCGCGCCAGCCCGGCGGCATCGGGCGCGCCGGCCGCGCCCGCCGACAGCGTCATCGCGCTGACCGCATGCAGGCTCATCGCGCTCCCGAGTATCGCGATGCCGAGGCTCATGCCGGTCTGGCGCAACGCGTTCATCGTGGCCGACGCGATCCCCGCGCGCGGCGCGGGCGCATGCCCCATCACCAGCATGCCGGTGCCCGGCACCGCGAGGCCCATGCCCAGGCCCAGGACCGCCAGCACCGCGCCGATCGTCGGATAGGCCGTCGACGGGCTGAAGCACGCCATCGCGCACAGCGCCGCCCCGACGAGGCCATATCCCGCGACCATCAGCGCCTTCAGGGAAAAACGCGCGGCGAACCGGCCGAACAGCAGCGAGACGACGGCCGTCACGACGAACTGCGGCATCAGATGCCAACCCGCGAGCGCGGGCGCATTTCCCTGCGCCTGCTGCAGGAACAGCGACATGAAGAACAGGCTGCTGTACCCCGAGAAACCCAGCGCGAACGAAGCGAGATTGGCGAGCACCAGCGTGCGGTTGCGGAACAGCTCGACCGGCAGCAGCGGACGCCTGACGCGCAGCTCCACCCACACGAACGCGATGAAGCCGACGCCCGCGATACCCAGCGGCATCAGCACCTTGTCGGGCGCGGCCCCGTGCTCGCCGATCTCGATCAGGCCGTAGCTGAGCATGCCGAGCCACACCATGCTCAGCACCTGCCCCAGCGGATCGAACGCCGCATGATCGGGATGCTTGCGCTCGGGAATGCCCCAAGCGCCGAGCAGCACGGCCACGATCCCGAACGGCACGTTCACGAGGAAGACGCTTTCCCAGCCGACATGCTCGACCAGCAGGCCGCCGAGCAACGGGCCGGAGATCAGCGCGAGCGCGCTGAACGCCGACCAGCCGCCGATCGCCTTGGCGCGCTGCTTGGGCTCGGGGAACGCGTGGGTCAGGATCGGCATCGCGCCGGGGATCAGCAGCGCGCCGGCCACGCCCTGGATCGCGCGCCCCCAGAGCAAGGTGTCGAGCCGGCCGGCAACCGCGCAAAGCACCGAGCCGAACACGAACAGCAGCACGCTGCCGAGCCACACCCGCTTGTGACCGTAGCGATCGCCGAGCGGCCCCGCCGACAGCATCAGCGCCGACAGCGCGATCGCGTAGGCGTTGACCACCCACTGCAACCCGGCGAGGTCGGCATGCAACGCGGCCTGCAGCGTCGGCAGCGCGACGTTCACGATGCTGATGTCGAGCGTCGCGAGGAACGTCCCGAGATAGGCGGCGGCAATCAAGGCCGGAAGTCGATATCTGTGCATGGCGGCAGATCGAGAGGAACGTGGACCAGTCTTCATGCTATATTTCGACTGACCGTCGGTCAATCAAAAAATAAAAGAATGCCGCCCAACGTTCCAGTCGGAGCAAGCCGGGCCCGACGTCCGGGCAACGCCGTCAACGCGCGACAGCCCGGCCGGACACCCTGTTTCGACCGACACGCCGCCCCTCTTCCTCATCGCGCCGAGACATGCGGATTCCTGAATATTCAGGAAAAGGCATCGCTCACGGAAACGCCAGCGACTTCGCGTGCTCGACGCTTTCCGTGACGGTCCTCGCGAAATCGCCGTGACGTTCGAGCGAGCGCATGATCCTTTCCGCCACGCCGCCCGGCGTCGCGGCGCGGCCGATGTAGCACGTCAGGTCCTGCGCACTTGCCGTCACGGGTTTCACGCGCTGTGCCCAATCGATGATCCCGCGCCATTCGCCGAGCCCGAACGCCGCCGCGCAGTGCACGATGTCGTCGTCGCCGACCGTGATCCTCAGGTGATCGCAGTACATCAGGATGAACGGCAGACACGTGCCGAGAACCGTCACCGGCTCGAACTTGTCCTCGGACGACACGTCCAGCAGTTGCGCGCCCATCTCGCCCAACAGCGCGCGCGCCGGCGCATCCGCCTCGCCATAGGCCACGCCGAGCGACCGCCCCGAGGCAATCGTGTCGGGGGCGCTGATGATCGCGCGCGTGACCGAGCCGGCACCGCCGGCGGCATCGCGCAGTTTCTCGAGCGGCACGCCGGCCAGGAATGAAATGAGCGACTGCCCGTCGCGCAGCGCGTAGGCGGAGATCATCGCGTAGTCCGCGGGGCGGACGGTATACAGCAGCACGTCGCAATACCGGATGACTTCGTTCACATGCGCCAGACGATCCGCCATGCCGGCCGCGACGCTGATCGCATGCGACGACCGCGATCCGCGATGGCCGAGCCAGATGCGCCCGCGGTCGAATCCGACCGCGATCAAACGTGACGCCATCGCGACGCCCAAATGCCCCGCGCCTACGATTCCGATTCTTGGGCTCATCATTCCACCACCTCCGGAAGTTTTGGAACTGGCAACCGGCTTCGCAGCCGGACGCTCGGCGCACCGGGAAGCGACGGATCGACAGCGGCACGCCCGGCACGCGCGACGCCCTGCTCCGACACGCGCAGGCGCCTCGTCTTGAACCTCGAACCTCGAACCTTGGGCATGCCCGTCGCCGAGTCAGGAAAGCAACCGCACCGAAGCCCGAACACCGTGCCGGGCTCACGTCGCGCCCGGCAAAGTGACGCATCGCGGCTTGCGCGCCACGACGCCCTGATTCAGGCCCATTCAACCTGCCCGCCAGGACGACACTGGCGAATCAACGCCGCCTTGTTTATTTGCACTCCATATTAATAATGGCGATTGTTCACCGAACTCGATCCATCACACGTGATTCCGCCCTGAACCCCGGTTTCATCCCGCGCGATCCGGACGCCGACGATGACAGCATCGTCGCGAGTCGCTATCATCCTAGCATCCGACTGACCGTCGGTCAATTAAACGCAAATGCCCACCTGCCCCGGATCGGCCATGCCCGGCCGGCTTCCGGCGCACGCATCACCGAATCGAGGAACTCATGATCCATCAGCAGCGGTATGCGCTGTTCGCCCTTCTGCTTGCAGGCTTTGTGACGATATTTGATCTTTTCGTCGTCAATATCGCGATCGTCAACATCGAGCATTCCCTGCAGGCCAGCTATATCCAGCTGACGATGATCATCGTCGCCTACGAACTGTCGTTCGGTCTCCTGCTCATTACGGGCGGCAGGCTCGGCGATCTGTGGGGGCGCCGCCGCACCTACCGGATCGGCATGGTGTGCTTCACGGTCTCGTCGATCTTCTGCGGACTCTCCCCGAACGCGGAATGCCTGATCGCCGCGCGTTTCCTGCAAGGCTTGTCCGCGGCCTTGCTGTTCCCGCAGATCTACGCCAGCATCCGCTCGGATTTCGACGCGGCCGGCGCGGGCCGGGCCTTCGCCTACCTGGGCATGACGCTCGGGCTCGCCGCCGTCGCGGGGCAAGTGCTGGGCGGCCTGCTGATCTCCCTCAACCTCCTCGACCTGCAGTGGCGCAGCATCTTCTTCATCAACCTCCCGATCGGCATCGTGGCGCTGTACTTCTCCCGCGCCCTGCGCGGCACCTCGCCCGCGCGCGGCCAGTCCATCGACTGGGGCGGCGTGATCCTGTCGAGCGTGGGCATCTCGGCTGCGCTGCTGCCCCTGCTGATGATTTCGGCGTGGGGCTGGGACTTCAGGAGCTACGCGCTGCTGCTGGCCGGTCTCGGCACGCTGTATGGGTTCACGCTGCACGAATCCCGCTATGCGCGCCTCGGCCGCACCCCGCTGATCGACATGGCGCTCCTGCAGGACGCGTCGTTCGTCAAGGGTTCCCTGCTGGTCATGTGCATCTACGCGACCGCCGGCTCGTTCACGCTGGCATTCTCGATCCTGCTCCAGTCGGGGTTGAAGCTGAGCCCGTTCCAGGCGGGCATGGTCTACGTGGCGACGAGCGTCGGCTTCTCGGTCTCGTCGCTGCTGATGCCGAAGCTGATCCATCGCCACGGCCCGCGCTGCGTGTTCGTCGGCGCGGCCGCCTATGCCGCGAGCTTCGCGGCCCTGATCCTGGCGGTGCGGTATCTTCCCATCCAGCAGTCGCCCTGGCGTCTGCTGCCGGTGCTGTTCATGCTGGGCCTCACGCAAGGCATGGTCATGACCCCGATGCTCAACATCGTCCTCGCCAACGTGCGGGACAGCTTCGCGGGCATGGCGGCCGGCGTGCTCTCCACCCTGCAACAGGTGGGCGCAGCCTTCGGCGTCACCGCGGTCAGCACGATCATGCAATTGACACTGGAAAAATTGGCGGATCTGCCCATGTTCGCGCAGCTGCAAAGCGCGTTTGTCTACAGCATGCTGTTCAACGTGGGCGCGGCCGCCGTCGCGAGCCGCCTGCTGCTCAGGATGGCGGCCCCCGCGCAGCAGGCCTGAACACCCCGTCCGGCGCCGCCCGGCCGTACCGTAACGCACAGTAACAATTCGCTTTTTGCGCCGCATCCCACATTCGACCGATGGTCGGTCAAATATGAAACCATTGGTGGCACTATCGTCATGGCCTAGACTCCTGACTTTCGCACACCCGCTTTCTTAACAGCACGATGAGACACAAAACCAGCCAGCGCGGGCAGGAAACGCCCAAGCCCCCCCGCACCAAGCCGGCCGAAGTACGGTTGGACGAATTGATGGCGGCCGCCGAAAAGCTGTTCCTGGAGAAAGGCGTCGAAGCCACGACGATCAACGAGATCGTCGAACTGGCCGAAGTGGCCAAGGGCACCTTCTACCACTACTTCGCCTCGAAGAACGAACTGCTGGAGGCGATGGGCCGGCGCTATACCGCGCAATACCTGAGCCGCCTGGAGCACACCGTCGACGCCTGCGCCCCGGACGACTGGTTAGGTCGGCTATGCACCTGGATCCGCACCAGCATCGAGGCCTACATCGAGACCTATCGCACCCACGATATCGTCTACACCAACCATCATCACCACGACCGCAGCAATCCGGAGAAGAACGCGATCCTCGACCAGCTGCAAGGCATTCTCGACGGCGGCGCGCGGGCCGGCGTGTGGCAGCTGGCGCAGCCCCGCATCACCGCGCTCCTGATCTACACGGGCGTGCACGGCGTCACCGACGACGCGATCGCCGCGCGAGACACCGACAGCGCCGCGTTCGCGCGCGATGTCACCGCCGTGTGCCTGCGCATGGTCGGCGTCAGCGAGGAAGCCCCGGCCGCCAAGCCGCGCCGCCGTTCGCGCTGACCGCATCGCCGCGCGCCTCACGCGGCGGGCCGGACCGCGGCCTGCGCGAGTGTCGACGCCACGCCCGCGTCGACGATCACGTGCGTCAGGCCCCGGCTGCACCGCTCGACCCGGGCGTGCACGCGATAGACGCGCGCGAGGATCTCCGGGGTCACGACCTCCGCCGGCGCACCGAACGCGACGATGCGGCCTTCGTGCAGGATCGCCGCATGGTCGGCGAAGCGCAGCGCATGGTTGAGGTCGTGAATCGCCATCAGCAGGCATAAGCCGTGCTCGTGCGCGAGCCGGCGCAGCAGCGCCAGCAGCTCGAATTGCCGATGCAGGTCGAGCGCGCTGGTCGGCTCGTCGAGCAGCACGATGCGCGGCTCGCGCGCGAGCGCCTGCGCAATCGACACCAGCTGCCGCTGCCCGCCGCTCAGCGCACGCAGCTCGCGGCCGGCCAGCGCATCGATCTGCAACAGGCGCAGCCAGGCCGAGACCGCGTCGAGTTCCCGCCGCGCGACGCGCCACGCCCCCTGCTGCTTCGCGCCGAGCAGCACGGCCTCGAGCACCGTCAGGCTCGCGCCGCCGAAGATGTCCTGCGGCACGAAAGCCGGCCGGTTCGGGTGTTGCGCGGGCCAGCTCAGCGCCGGCCGGCCGGCCGCGAGCACCCGCCCCGGCCCGTCCAGTTCGCCCGCGATCCGGCGCAGCAGCGTCGATTTGCCCGCCGCGTTGGCCCCCAGGAGCGCGGTCACGCTGCCGGGCCGCAACGGCCCGAGGCACACGCCGCGCAGCACGTCGCGCCCGCCCAGCGCGGCGCCCACCTCGTCGAGATGCAGAAGTCCGGTCACGCGCGCCCCTTCCGCAGAATCAGCACGAAGAACAGCGGCACTCCGACCAGCGCGGTGACGATGCCGATCGGCACGGCCTGCCCCGGCACCGCGACCTTGCTCGCCACCGAGGCGGCCGACAGCAGCACCGCGCCGCACAGCGCGGCGGCGGGCAGCAGGAAACGCTGGTCCTCGCCCACCAGCATGCGCGCGATATGCGGCCCGACCAGCCCGATGAAGCCGATCGTGCCGACAAAGGCGACGCACACCGACGCCAGCAGCCCGCTCAGCACGATGGTCTGCAAGCGCAGGCGCGCGACCGGAATCCCCAATGCGCTCGCGCGCGCCTCGCCGAGCCGCAGCGCGGTCAAGGCCCACGCCCGGCGCACGAACACGATGCAGGCCAGCAGCAGCGCGCCGGCCATGATCGCGAGCCTGGGGCCGTCGGCGCGGGCCAGGCTCCCCATGGTCCAGAACACCACGGCCGCCAGCGCCTGATCGGGCGCGACGTACTGCAACGCCTGCAACAGCGCGGTGAAGGTGAACACGAGCGTCGTGCCCAGCAGCACGATCAGTTCGCTGCTCATGCCGCGCCGCCGGCTCAGGCGGTCGATCAGCAGCACCGATCCCATCGCGACCAGGAACGCGTTGACGGGCACCGCGTACGCGACCAGCGCGGCCGGCAGCACGCTCACCCCGAGCACGAGCCCCAGCGCCGCGCCGAAGCCGGCCGCCGCCGACACGCCCAGCGTGAAAGGGCTCGCGAGCGGATTGTTCAGCACGGTCTGCATCTGCACGCCGGCCACCGACAGGCAGGCGCCCACCAGCCACGCGGTCAGCGCCACCGGCAGACGCAGGTCGCGCACGATCACGCGCAGCGCGACGGGCGCATGCGGATTCCACAGCGCATCGAGCACCTCGGCCGGCCGGTACGGCGCATACCCGACCGACAGATCCGTGAGCCCGCAGAGCAACGCGAGCAGCGCGAGCGCGACCAGCCAGGCGCCGCGTCGCCGCACCGATGCGCCGTACAGCGCGCGCGCCGCCTCCGTCACCGCCGACGCGCCCGCGGCCGGCCCCGCGTCGCGCCCTGCGTCGTCCGCATACGGCCGCCACGCCTGCGCTTCCGTGATTCGCTTCATGTCACCACCGATAGGTAAAGGTCACCGTCGCCACCCGGTCCTGGCCGATGAAGCAGTACATCGCCGACGTGCAGCTCGCGACATAGGTCCGGTTGGTCAGGTTGCTGATGTTGAGCGCCAGGGTCGCGTCCTGCGTCGGCCCCAGGAGCTGCCCGACGTCGTAGCTCGCGGCAAGATCGAACAAGGTGACCGACGGCACGCGGAAGGTATTGCCCGGATCCCCCCAGGTCGCGCCGAGGTAGCGCACGCCGCCGCCGAGCCGCAGCCCCGCCAGCACGCCGCGCAGCCGGTAGTCGAGCCACGCGCTCGCGCTGTGACGCGGCGTTTGCGCCGGCCGCTTGCCGGCGTAGAGCGGATCGGCAGCGACCCGGCTGCTCAGGTAGGTGTAGCTCGCGATCAGGTTCAGGCGCGGCAGCAGTTCCATCGTCGCCGACAGATCGAAGCCGCGCGTGCGGATCTCGCCGGTCTGGTTGTTGAAGCCGAGGTGGTCGACATCCGCGGTCTTGACGTTGGTCTGCTGGAGATCGAAGAGCGCGGCGGTCAGCAGCACGTGCGAGCCGGCGGGATGGAACTTGACGCCGAGTTCGGCCTGCCGCGCCTCGACGGGCACGAACGCGTCGCCCTTGTAGTCGCTGCCGACGAGCGGATCGAACGAGGTCGCGTAGCTCCCATAGGCCATCAGCCCGGCGTCGAACTGATAGCTGAGCCCCGCGCGCCCGCTCCATTTCCCGTCGCGCTGGCGCGTCTCGCGCACCGCCGGCGAATAGCTCTGGGTGGCGTCGTCGCTCCTCGACCAGTCGTGCCGCGCGCTCAGCGTCAGCAGCCAGCGCCGGTACGCGATCTGATCCTGCGCATAGAGGCCGACGCGCGTGAAGGTCTGGTGGGACTTCCACGGCGCGGCGCGGCTCGCGCTGAAATCCGGCACGATCACGGGCTGGTAGTTCGCGCCGTACGGATCGAACGGCACTGGCCCGACGCTGTAGACCGCGCTGTCCAGCACGCCCGTGGTGTAGTCGAGGCCGGCCAGCAACGCATGCCGCGTCGGGCCCAGCCCCAGCTCGCCCGTCACGTGATGGTCCATCGTGAAGCTGCTGGACTTCGCGGGCGTCAGCTCGTCGTAGCCCTTGAGCCAGGGCTGTCCGTTCACCAGCTGGTAGCCATAGACCACGCCGCGCTGAAGGTCGGACGACACATACATGTAGCGGGCGCTGCCGGTGAAACGCCAGCCCTGGCCGAAGTCGTGCTCGAAGATCGACGTCAGCGCATCCTGCGTGCGCGTCGACTGCCGGAAGTTCGGATCGGTGTAGTTGCGCGAGCGGTTCAGTTGCGGATACGGGCTGCCGTTCAGCCCCAGCATCGCCGCCGGCAGGCTGTTGTAGTCGGGTATCGACGGCTCGCGCGAATGCACGGCCAGCCAGGTCCACGATGTATTCGGGCTGATCCGCCAGGTCAGGGCGGGCGCGAGATACAGGCGTCGGTGGCGCATGCCCTCGACCTGCTCATGGCTGTCCAGCCCGCTCGCCGTGAACCGGTACAGCACCGTCCGCGCCGCGTTCAGCGGCCCCGTGGCGTCGAATCCGAGATGCGCGCGATCGACGTCTCCGTATTGCACCGACACCTCGCGCTCCGCGGTATCGCGCGGCCGCCGGCTGACCTGATTGACGATCCCGCCGCCCGTCCCCTGCCCATACATCGCGGACGAGGGGCCGCGCAGCACTTCGATCCGTTCGAGCGCATAGGCGTCGATCTGCGGCAGCCAGCTGCCCGGATTGCCGATCACGCGCAGGCCGTCGAGATAGTAGTCCGCGTCGATGCCGCGGATCCGGGTGAGGTCCAGCTGCGAGCCGAAACCGCCGAAGCGCTCGCTGTTGACGCCCGCGGTGTAGCGCAGCGCCTGGCTGGTGGTGGCCGCCTGCTGCTCGTCGATCTGTTCGCGCGTGATCACGGATACGGACTGCGGCGTCGTCATCAGCGACGCCCGGCCCCGATTGCCGACGCTCGCCTCGGCTGCGACATAGCCGCGCACCGAACCGTTGCCGTCGTCGCCCTGCTTGTCCGTCACGGCGATCGCGGGCAGCGTGTCGCCGCCGCTCTCGTCCTGCGCCCACGCGCCGGTGGCGTGCGTGCACGCCGCCAGCATCACCGAGAGCGCGAAACGCCGGCGCGCGACCGTGGGCCCAAGCCGCGACCGCCCCCCGCGCGGCCGCTGGGGCCGCGTCCGAAAACCTTGGTGCATGTGTGTCCGTCTGTCCTGTTCCGCGTCGAAGAGGCGCGGACGGAGCGCGCCTCGACGCGCCCCCGCCCTGCCCCGCAGCCGATGAAAACGCCATCAACCGCGGGCCGGCGGAGCAGGCCGCGCGGGTCAGTCGGGTGGATGGATGAGGTGAACGATCGGTCGGATCTTTCCATTGACCGACCATCGGTCGAATGTAATGATAACCATTTTCATTTCAAAGACAAGACACGCCGTGACGCGCCGCATGTGTCCCGGGCTCGGGAAACGGCCCGGCCAGCTCCCCGTGTAAGCGTCTCGTCTATCGAGAGCACAGCCCCGCGACGGCCGAAAATATTGCGTTATCCGAGAGATTTCCGTCAATCGAATCCTTACATGCAAACTTTCTAACGGATTTCTATTGACCGACCGGCGGTCAACGCTTAATAATAATCATTCCTATTACATCGGATATGGAGATGATCGGATGGCTTCGACGCGCATCATCGGCCTGCTGACAGAGATCGGACTGCCCTCCGGGCTGCTCGAGTCGGCGGAATGCGACTGGCAACTCCGGGCGGATCTGGGCCTGAGTTCGGCGGAGACCCTGGATCTGCAATTGCGTCTGGAGCAAGCGGGATGCACGGGCTTCTCGCTGTGGGACAAGCACGATCACACGCTGGAAGAACTGGAACGGCTGATCGCGTCGGCCACGGCCGACAGCACCGGAGCCGCGCGATGAGCGCAGCGTCGATGTCCCTGAATCAACGGCTCGCCGCCGCCCTGCACGCCGGCGGCGACGCCCCCGCGCTGATCAGCGGCGCCGAGACGATCTCGCACCGGCAGTTGCTGTCGCGGGTCGCCGCCGCGTCGGCGCGGCTCGACGCGCACGGCATCGGCAAGGGGGATCGGATCGCGTTCCAGCTGCCCAATACCGCGCATGCCGTGATCCTGATGCTGGCGGCGCTGATGGCGGGCGCGGTGCCGGTGCCGATCCTGCCGGCCTACCGCGAGCGCGAACTGCGGCACATCCTGAAAACGGCGCGGCCGCGCGCGATCGCCGTGACCGCGGGCAATCGCCGTTTCAGCCCACTTCAGGCGGTGGCCGGCCTGCTCGCCGACGAGCAGCTGGAAATGCCGCTCAAGCTGGTCCTCGGCCCGCCTCGCGACGACGCCCATCCCGACTGGCACGACCTCGAGGCATTCTGCGCACTGCCGTCCGCCCCCTCGCCCGCCGCGCTGACGCCGGCCGGCATGCAGGCCGACGACCCTGCGATGATGCTGCTGTCGAGCGGCACGACCGGCCTGCCCAAGGCCATCGCACGGCGCAACGGCGGCTACAGCTACATGATCGAGGCAGGCTGCAAGGTTTTCGGACTGAGCGAGGCGGCCGTCTACCTGGCCGTGCTGCCGGTGTCCCACGGCTTCGTGATCAACTGTCCGGGCATCCTCGGCACGCTGGCCAGCGGCGGCGCCGTCGTGCTGGCGGCCGACACGAGCGCGCCCACCTCGCTGGAGCTGATCGCCGCGCACGGCGTGACCCACACCACGCTCGTCCCCGCCCTGCTCGCGCAGTGGCTCGAACACGCGCACGCGACCGGCGCCGCGCCCCACACCCTGCGCTACGTGCAGGTCGGCGGCTCGCGGCTGTCCACCGATCTCGCGACGCGCGCGGAGGCGCGGCTCGGCATTCACATCCAGCAGTGCTACGGGATGAGCGAAGGACTGCTCTGCTTCACCCGCTTCGACGATCCCGACACGGTGCGCTTCAACTCCCAGGGCCGCCCGCTCTCGGAATACGACGAAGTCCTGATCGTCGACGCGCAAGGCAGGCCGGTGCCGTGCGGCGAATCGGGCGAGCTGATCACGCGCGGCCCCTACACGATCCATGCGTATTTCAACGACGAGAACGCGTCGCTGCGCGCATTCACGGCGGACGGCCACTATCGCACGGGCGATCTCGCCCACGTCGACGCGGCCGGCAATGTCTACATCGACGGACGGGTCACCGATTCCATCAATCGAGGCGGTGAGAAATTCTGCCCCGAGGAAATCGAGGACCTGTGCAAGCGCCACGCCAAACTGAAGGATGCCGCGTGCGTCGGCATGGCGGACAGCCGCTACGGCGAGGTGCCGTGCCTGTTCGCGATCGTGCGCGACGACCTGCCGGTCTCGCTCGCGGAAATCCGTCAATACCTGGAGCGCGCGGGCATCGCCGCGTTCAAGCTGCCGGAAAAGCTGGTGCTGCTCGACGAGATCCCGCGCAAGGGCATCGGCAAGATCGATCGCGTGCTGCTGCGGGCCCAGGCCGCCGAGGACGCGCGACAGCACGCGGACGCCCGCCAGGCGAGCCCCGCATGAAACAGCTGCGAACCCAGGCCGAAGGCGCGGTGCGCTTCAGCGCGTCCGGCGCGGCGCCCGTGCGCCATCAGCTGGTGATCTTCCCGCACGCGGGCGGCAGCGTCGAGTTCTATCGCCCGTGGCGCGACAGCCTGCCCGCCGACGTCGACCTGATCGTCATCCAGTACCCGGGCTCGACCGCGAAGGAGGCGTTCCCGGCCTGGCAGGATCCGGCCGCCGCGATCCGGCGCTGCACGCGCGGGCTCGGCAGCCTGCTCGGACTCGCGCGCGCCACCTTCTTCGGCCACAGCATGGGCGCGCTGCTCGCGCTGCACGTCGCCGCGGCGCTTGCGCGCTCGCGCTTCGACATCGCGCAGCTGATCCTGTCCTCGCAAATGACGCCGCCCACGCTGCTGGACACGCTGAGCACCCCGACGGATCTCGAGCGGCTCGCCGACCGCGCGCTGGATCTCGGCGAAGTCGACGCGCTGGACACCCTCGGCGTCGAGGCGCGCGCGCTCGTGGCGTCGACCATCCGGCGCGATCTCGGCCTGTTGCGCGAGCTGGCGCGCCTGCCGATCGGCGCGCTGCCCGCGACCCGCATCTTCGGCGGTCGCGACGATCCGCTCATCGGCCCCGGGATCCTCGCCGAATGGCACGCCTTCCTGCCGCGCAGCGCACGCGCGGAAACCTTTCCGGGCGGGCATTTCTATCACCGGAATCCGCTTCAACCCGTTCTCGACGCGATCCTGCAGCACGCCGCCTGAACACTTCATTTCACACCGTCATCGGAGCACCTCATGGATTTTGTTCTGTTCAACGCGCAGCCATCCGCCCCGGATCGCACCAAGGCGTTGGCGATGTTTCCGCAACTGAAGCGCTATAGCGAAGCGCTCGGCAACACCCCGCTGGTGGAGGTGCCCGGGTCGTCGAACGGTGGGCGCGTGTACGCCAAGCTGGAATCCAAGAACCCGTCCGGCTCGATCAAGGACCGGGTCGCGTTCGGCCTGTTCTGCGATGCGATCAACACCCACGACTTCAGCCAGGGGCCGCTGAAGCTGCTCGACTCGTCGGGCGGCAACATGGCCCGGGCGCTCGCCTACCTCGGGCACCTGTGCGGCCTGACCGTGCAGGTGGTGATTCCCGATTCCGCGCCGGAAGCGCTGCTGCGCTCGCTGCACGAGAACAACGCGATCGTCACCCTGGTCGACCGCCACCACTTCCTGCTCGGCATCATCGCGCGCAGCCAGGAAATCGCCCGCACGGAACCGGGCTGGACCCTGCTGTCGCAGCACCTGAACCAGGTGAACACGGCCACCCACCAGCATCACACGGGCGCCGAGATCGTCCAGCAGCTCGTCGGCCGGCGTCCGGATGCGTGGGTCGCCGCGGTCGGCACGGGCGGCACGCTCGCCGGCGTCTACGCGGCGCTCGTCCAGCAAAACCCCGATCTGCGCGTGGTCGGCTGCACGCCGCAGGAGCTGCCGTTCGGCACCATGGCCCCGCCCAACGGCCTGAACCGCTTCGCGGGCGCGGGCGGCTTCGGCTTCGGCTTCCGCCAGCCGTTCGTGTCCCTGATCCAGTCGCCGGTGACGTTCGAGTCGGTCACGCACGAGGAATCGCTGAAGGCGATGCACGAATTCTTCTCGGCGACCGGCATTCCGATCGGCGGCTCGTCCGCCGCGAACTGGATCGTCGCGCGCCGGGTCGCCCAGCAGCTCGGCCAGGGTTCCACCGTGGTGACCGTATTCGCCGACGCCGGCAGCGATGCCGACCGCGAACGCGGCCGCCAGCTTTCCTCCACCCAAAGCAACGCAATCGAGAGTGCAAATGATGCAATCGCATGAGAACGATCTGATGTCGACGCTCGTCGGCCTGGCCAACCTGGCCCGCACGAAAATCGAAGCAGGCGCGAGTATCGACGAGGCCAGGCAGCTCGTCGCCGAGCAGACCGGCAACCCGAACGTCGTGATCCTGCCGCTGCTCGAACTGTCCGAGATCAAGTTCAAGGCCAAGGCCGAGGACCGACCGAGCGTCGGCGACGTGAATTCGCACGACGACCGCTGGCTCGACGACCAGGGCACCCAGGTGGGCACCATTCGCGGCGAGGGCTGGAAGGTCGCGACCCTCGGCACAGACATCATCTCCTACTACCACGAGACGGCCGAGACGGTGTACGGCCGCATCGAGACCTCGGGCATCTGGAATTCGTCGGCGATCTGGCGGCGCGGCTGGCAATCGCTGTTCGCGACCGGCGTGTCGGGCGACGTGACCGGCATGTTCGGGGTGCGGCAGCTGTATCAGGAAGTGCCGCGCGAACGCTATCGCGCCTTCGTGCTGCTCATTCCGATCGCGGCCGCCCACGCGGCGCTGCGCGACCGGATCCTGAGCGGCTACACCGCCCACTGAGCCATGGCCGCCCCGATGCGCACCTCCGCCCCTGACCGGGACATCGCGATCGTCGGGATGGCGTGCCGGTTTCCCGGCGCGAACGATCCCGACGAGTACTGGCACAACCTGATCAACGGCGTCGAATCGCTGGTCGAGCTGGACGACGCGCAACTCGACGGCGATGTCGTCCCGTTCGCCGCGCCGCTCAGTTGCGACGCGCTCGCGTTCGACGCCGCATTCTTCGGGGTCGCGCAGCGCGAGGCGGCCCTGATGGACCCGCAGCACCGCCTGTTCCTCGAATGCGCGTGGCATGCGCTGGAGGACGGCGGCATCGTCCCGGGACGCCTGGAAGACGCCGGCCTGTTCGCGGGCGGCAGCAGCTCGTCGTACCTGCCCGAGCTGCAGAAATCCACGCTCATGGAGCGCTTCCAGCCGTCCGCATTCGAGCTGCAGATCACCAACGACAAGGATTACCTCGTCAGCCGCGCGGCGTGGCACCTCGGCATCGAGGGCCCGGTGCTCGCGGTGCAGGCCGCCTGCGCGACCTCGCTGGTGGCCGTCGCCGAGGCCGTCGAGGCCCTGCGCGCCGGGCGCTGCGGGCTCGCCCTGGCCGGCGGCTGCACGGTGCGGACGCCGCAGCGCGCACCCTATCGCGCGCACCAGGGCATGGTCTACGCGAAGCACGGCCATTGCATGCCGTTCTCGCAGGACGCGAGCGGCACCGTGTTCGGCAGCGGCGTCGCCGTGGTGGTGCTGAAGCCGCTCGCGGCGGCGCTCGCCGACGGACAGCGCGTGCTCGCCGTGATCAAGGGCTGCGCCGTGAACAACGACGGCGCGGGCAAGGTCGGCTTCACGACCACCAGCGTGTCCGGCCAGCGCCGGCTCGTCGAGCGGGCCTTGCACGACGCCGGCCTCGCCCCGGCCGACCTGCGCGCGATCGAGGCGCACGGCACCGGCACGATCGCCGGCGATCCGATCGAATTCGATGCGCTGCACGGGCTGTTCGCGGCGCAAGGCGTCGCGGCCGGCCACTGCGCGCTCGGCGCGGTCAAGGCCAACGTCGGCCATCTGGAAACCGCCGCGGGCATGGCCGGCCTGATCAAGGCCGTGCTCGAGATCCGTCATGGCTGGATCGCGCCGCAAATCAATCTCGGCGAAGTCAACCCGTCGATCGCGCTGGACGCGAGCGCGTTCTACATCCCGACGTCCGCCGAGCCGTGGCAGGCGAGCGATCCGCGCCGCGCGATCGGCGTCAGCGCGTTCGGCATCGGCGGCACCAATGCGCACGTGCTGCTCGCGCGTCCGCCCGCGCGCGACGCGCGCGACGCGACGCCGCGGGACTTCCCGGGCGCGATACCGGTCTCCGCGCGCAGCGAAGCCGCCTGTCATCAGTTGATGCAGTCCTATCGCGCCGAACTCGCGGGAACCCCCGTCCATGCGCTGGCCTGGAGCGCGCAGACGCGCCGCAAGCCGCTGCCCTGGCGCGGCCTGCTGCGGGTCGAGGCCAACGGCGCCTTGTCCGTCGCCGAGACGATCCGCGACATGGGCCGGCGCGCGCCGCGCATCGTGTTCCAGTTTCCGGGCCAGGGCAGCCAGTTCCTAGGCATGGCCGCCGGCCTCGCGCAATCGAATGCGCTGTTTGCCGCGCTCCTGCGCGACCAGGTGCAGGCGCTGCGCGATCACGCGGATCTCGACGCGTCGTTCCTCCTGGGCGGCCGAAGCGACCACGTCGATCTCACCGACACCGCGCTCGCGCAGCCGGCGCTCGTCGCCGTCCAGATCGCCGTGGCGCGCTTCCTGATGCGGCACGGCGTGACGCCGAACGCCGTGATCGGTCACAGCCTGGGCGAGATCGCGGGCGCCTGCATCGCCGGCCTGTTCAGCGACGCGGAAGGCCTGCGCTTCGCGGCCCGGCGCGGCCGGCTGATGGCGGCGCTGCCGGCGGGCGCGATGCTGGCCGTGTCGCTCGGCGAGGAGGACTGCGCCCCGTGGCTCGGCGCGGACGTCGCGCTGGCCGCGGTCAATGCCGCCGAGTCCTGCGTGCTGTCCGGCGCGCCCGCGGCGCTCCGGCGCGTGGAGGCCGAACTGAAGGCGCGCGGCGTGCGGTGCCGGGCCTTGCAGGTCTCCCACGCGTTCCACTCGATGATGATGGATCCGGTACTCGCCGAACTCGCGCACGCCGCGCCGCACAGTGCGCCGCTGCC